>CAYQLP010000001.1:0-81386 GCA_964418505.1 uncultured Geobacteraceae bacterium
TCATGCTCGGCACCTACGCCCTCTCCTCGGGCTACTACGACGCCTACTACCTCAAGGCCCAGAAGGTGCGCACCCTGATCCGCCAGGACTTTCTGGCCGCTTTCACGCAGGTCGACCTGCTGCTCACCCCGGTGGCGCCGACCCCGGCCTTCAGGATCGGCGAGAAGACCGCCGACCCGCTGCAGATGTACCTCTCGGATATCTTCACCATCCCGGCCAACCTGGCCGGCACCTGCGCCATGAGCCTCCCCTGCGGCCTCACCGCCGGCGGCCTGCCGATCGGCCTGCAGCTGATCGGCAGGCCCTTCGCCGAGGATCAGCTGCTCGGCGCGGCCCACGCCTTCGAGCAGGCGACGGAATGGCACAAGCAGAGGGCGAACCTATGAGATACGAAGTCGTCATCGGCCTGGAAGTCCACGTCCAGCTGACCACCAAGAGCAAGATCTTCTGCGGCTGCTCCACCGCCTTCGGCCAGGCGCCCAACTCGCAGACCTGCCCGGTCTGCCTGGCGCTCCCCGGGGCGCTGCCGGTCCTCAACGAACAGGCGGTCGAGTACGCCATCCGCGCCGGGCTGGCCACCAACTGCAGCATCGCGCCGCGCTCGATCTTCGCCCGCAAGAACTACTTCTACCCCGACCTCCCCAAGGGCTACCAGATCTCCCAGTTCGAGCTGCCGGTGTGCCTCAAGGGCTGGCTGGAGATCGACGGCGAGTGGGGGCGCAAGCGCATCGGCCTGACCCGCATCCACATGGAGGAGGACGCCGGCAAGCTGGTCCACGGCGAGGGCGCCGAGGCGGCCCAAAGCTCCTTCGTCGACCTCAACCGCGCCGGCACGCCGCTGCTGGAGGTGGTCTCCGAGCCGGAGCTGCGCTCCGCCGACGAAGCGGTGGCCTACCTGAAGAAGCTCCACCAGATCGTCGTCTACCTGGGGGTCTGCGACGGCAACCTCGAGGAGGGGAGCTTCCGCTGCGACGCCAACGTCTCCCTGCGCCCCTGGGGACAGGAGCAGCTCGGCACCCGCGCCGAGATCAAGAACGTCAACTCTTTCCGCTTCGTCAAGCAGGCCATCGAATACGAGATCGAGCGTCAGGCCGACCTGTTGGACCACGGCGAGAAGGTGGTCCAGGAGACCCGCCTCTTCGACGCTAACACCGGCATGACCCGCTCCATGCGCGGCAAGGAGGAGGCTCACGACTACCGCTACTTCCCCGACCCCGACCTGGTGCCGCTGGAGATCAGCGCCGAGCGGGTCGCCGCGGTGCGCGCCGCCCTGCCGGAGCTCCCCGAGGCCCGCCGCGAGCGCTACCAGGCGCAGTGGGGGCTGAGCGCCTACGACGCCGAGGTGCTCACCGCCGAGCGCCCCCTGGCCGACTACTTCGAGCACTGCGTGGCGCTGCTCCCCGGCCAGGCCAAACTCGCCGCCAACTGGATCATGGGCGAGCTGACCCGCAAGCTCAACGACAGCGGCCTGGCCATCGAGGAGAGTCCGGTGACTCCCGAGCGCTTGACCGCGCTGCTCAGGCTGATCGAGGCCGGGACGATCTCCGGCAAGATCGCCAAGACGGTCTTCGACGAGATGTGGGCCAGCGGGGCGGACCCGGCGCGGATCGTCGCGGAGCAGGGGCTGGTGCAGGTTTCCGACACGGGTGAGATCGAAAAGATCATCGACGGGGTCCTCGCCGCCAGCGCCGCGCAGGTCGAGCAGTATCGGGGCGGCAACGACAAGGTCTTCGGCTTCTTCGTCGGCCAGGTGATGAAGGCCAGCAAGGGGAAGGCCAACCCGGCGCTGGTCAACGAACTGCTGAAGCAGAAGCTGGGGTAAGAGCGGTAGAAGGCCCCGATGACCCTGACCTTCGCCGTCTCCCCGGAGAAGAACGCCGAGCTGCAGCGGCGCATGGCGGCGCTGGGGGTGCGCGAGGAGGATCTCGAGGAGAGCTTCGTGCGCTCCTCCGGCAGCGGTGGGCAGCATGTCAACAAGAGCGCCACCTGCGTGCAACTGCGCCACCGCCCCAGCGGCCTCGAGGTCAAATGCAGCGAGGGGCGCAGCCAGTCCCTCAACCGCTTCTTCGCCCGCCGCCTGCTCCTCGAACGCCTCGCCGAAAGGATGGGGCTGGCGACGGTCAAAAGCACCGCCCGGGATAAGATCCGCCGGCAGAAAGCCCGCCGCAGCCGCAAGGCGGCCGACAAGTACGACGCTCCTTCCGCCCCGACAGACAACTGAAATTACCCGTTCAAGAGTGAGGTCCCCATGGCCGGCTGTTCCATCTTCCCCGACGCCCTCGGCATCCAGCCCTACCGTTACAGTGACGGTGTCCTGCGCCTTCTCGACCAGCGCCGCCTGCCCGGCGAGGAGCTGTGGCTGGAGTACCGCGACTACCAGGCGGTGGCCGAGGCGATCCGCACCATGGTGGTCCGCGGCGCCCCGGCGATCGGCATCGCCGCCGCCTTCGGGGCCTGGTTCGCGGCCCGCGACATCGAGGCGGAGAGTTATGACGATTTCACCGCCGAGCTGGCCCGCCGCTGCGAGGTGCTGGCGGCCACCCGGCCCACCGCGGTCAACCTGCGCTGGGCCCTGGAGCGCATGCAGCGCCTGGTGCGCGCCAACTGCCTGCAGCCGCCGGTCAACCTGAAGATCGCCCTGGAGTACGAGGCCCTGGCCATCGCCGAAGAGGACCTGCGCCTCAACCGCTCGATGGGCCGGCACGGCGCGGCCCTTCTGCCGGACGGCGCCCGGGTGCTCACCCACTGCAACGCCGGGGCCCTGGCCACCGGCGGCTACGGCACGGCCCTGGGGGTGATCCGCGCCGCGGTGGCCGCCGGCAAGAAGATCAGCGTGCTGGCCGACGAGACCCGCCCGTGGCTGCAGGGGGCGCGGCTGACCGCCTGGGAGCTGCAGCGCGACGGCATCGAGGTGACGCTGATCTGCGACAACATGGCCGGCTGGCTGATGAGCAAGGGGGAGATCGACGCGGTGATCGTCGGCGCCGACCGCATCGCCGCCAACGGCGACACCGCCAACAAGATCGGCACCTACAGCGTGGCGGTGCTGGCCAAAGAGCACAACATCCCCTTCTACGTCGCCGCCCCGACCTCGACCATCGACCTCTCTCTGGGCGACGGCTCGCTGATCCCCATCGAGGAGCGCGGTGCGGAGGAAGTCACCCACGTCGGCGGACAGCGCCTGGCCCCCGAAGGGGTCGCGGTGCGCAACCCGGCCTTCGACGTCACCCCGGCCCGGCTGATCAGCGCGATCATCACCGAATTCGGCGTCGCCCGCGACGACTACCAGGCGCAGCTGGCGGCGCTGGTGGCGAAAGCCCGCTGACGATGAGCGGGCCGACACCCGGCGAGTGGGGCAGCTGGCTGGCGGCCCGCGACGAGGCGGCCCTGGCCGCCGGGGCGCAGGGCGCCGGCTACGCAGCGCCGGCGCGCACGGCGACCAACCTGCTGCTCCTCGACGAGCAGCTGCGCCGGCCGGAGCTGGTCGCGGCGCTGGCCGACGAGGCCCTGGCCGCCGCCGACCCCGATTTGGCACTCAACAACCTCGAGCGGCTCTTCGGCGTGGCCCCGCCGGCAACCCTTGCCGAGATCCTCGCTGAACCGGCCCGGCGCCGCCAGCTGCTCACCGTCCTCGGCGCCTCCCCCTTCCTGACCGGCCTGCTCTGCCGCCGCGCCGAACACCTTGGCGGGCTCTTCGGCCCGCGGGGGCTGGAGACCGCCAAGGACGAGGCGCTGATGTGCGCCGAACTGCAGGCCGCCATCCCTCCGGGGAGCAGCTTCGAGCACCTCCAGCAGCAGCTGCGCCGCTACAAGGTCCGCGAGGTCCTGCGCATCGGCAGCCGCGACCTGTGCGGGCTGGCGACCCTCGAGGAGGTCACCGCCGAGCTCACCGCCCTGGCCGCCGCCGCCCTGCAGAGCGCCTGTGCGATCTGCGGCAGCCTGCTGCAGGCGGAGTGCGGCGCCCCGCTCCTCGACGACGGCAGCCTCGCCGAGTTCACCGTCTTCGGCATGGGCAAGTTCGGCGGCAACGAGCTGAACTTCTCCTCCGACATCGACCTGATCTACTTCTACACCTCGGACCGCGGCCAGACCGCCGGCGTCCCCGGCCCGGACGGCGCGCCGCGCAACCAGCTCCACCTGCACCGCTACTTCGTCAAGCTCTCCGACCTGGTCACCCGGGCGGTCGGCCAGGTCACCGAGGACGGCTTCGTCTTCCGCATCGACCTGCGCCTGCGCCCGGAGGGGGACAGCGGCGAAATGGCCAACTCGCTGGGTGCGGCGGAAACCTACTACGAAAGCTGGGGGCAGAGCTGGGAACGTTCGGCGATGCTCAAGGCCCGCCCGGTGGCCGGCTCGCTGGCCCTCGGCGAACTGCTGCTGCGCCGCCTCGAGCCCTTCATCTACCGCCGTCACCTCGACTACGCCATGGTCGAGGACATCAAGGTGATGAAGCAGAAGATCGACCACAGCCTGGCCCGCGGCCGCGAAGGAGGGCAGAACCTCAAGCTGGGGCGCGGGGGGATCCGCGAGATCGAGTTCTTCATCCAGGCCCTGCAGTTGGTCTACGCCGGCCGCCAGCCGCGCCTGCGCGAGCGCAACTCGCTGAAGGCCCTCGACCTGCTCTGTGCCGAGGGGCTGATCAAGGGCGAAGAGCGCGACGCCCTGGCCGCCGCCTACCGCTTCCTGCGCACCGTCGAGCACCGCATCCAGGTCGTCCAGGAGCGCCAGACCCACAACCTGCCGGGACGCCCCGAGGAGCTGCTGGCCCTGGCGCGGCGCTGCGGGTTCAGCGACTACCCCGCTTTCGAGGCGGTCCTCAACGGGCACCGCGAGAAGGTCGCCGCCACCTTCCGCGACCTCTTCTACACCAGCGAGGAGGAGCTGCCGGCCCAGGTCAGCCCGGAGGTGGCCTTCCTCTTTGACCCGGCCGCCGATCCCGACCTGTGCAAGGATCTCCTCGAGGAGAAGGGCTTCCGCAACCCCGATGCCGCCTATGAGAGCCTGCTGGTGCTGCGCGCCGGCGGCGTCGGCGGCTACCTCACCGAGCGGGCCCGGCGCATCCTCGACCGCATCGCCCCGCTGCTCCTCCAGGAGGTCCTCAACAGCCCCGACCCGCCGATGGCGCTCAACAACCTCGAGCGCTTCCTGGAGGCCTGCCGGCGGGCCCGCGGGACCTTCTACTCGCTGCTCGCCGAGAACCCCGAGATCATCAAGCTGCTGGTCTCGCTCTTCGCCACCAGCCAGTTTCTGTCACGCAGCTTCATCCAGCACCCCGAAGTTCTCGACGCCCTGGTCTCCCGCGCCCACGCTGCCCAGACCCGCGACGCCGCCACCCTCAACGGCCGTCTCGCCGGGCTTCTCGCCGAGGCCCGCCACTACGAGGAGAAGCTCGAGACCCTGCGCCGCTTCCGCAACGAGGAGTTCCTGCGCATCGCCCTGGACAACCTTTACGGACACACCCCGCAGGGGGCCACCACCCGCCAGCTCTCTTTCCTGGCCGACGCCTGCCTCACTCAGGCGGTGGCCATCGCCCGCGAGGAGCTTATCCCGCGCTTCGGCGTGCCGATCTGCAGCGCGGAGGGCGGCGAGGAGCACGAGGCCTGCTTCGCCATCCTCGGCATGGGCAAGCTCGGCGGCATGGAGCTCAACTTCCACTCCGACCTGGACATCATCTTCGTCTACGAGGGGAAAGGCGCCACCCGGCCGACGGCGGGGACCGACCCCGAGCGCTTCCGCGAGCAGAGCAACCAGGAGTACTTCGTCCGCCTGGCCCAGCGGATCATCTCGGTACTGACGCTGATGACCCGCGAAGGCTACGTCTACCAGATCGATGCCCGCCTGCGCCCTTCGGGGAACAAGGGGCCGCTGGTCACCTCCCTCCCCTCCTACGAGGCCTACCACGCCGGGGAGGCCGCCCCCTGGGAGCGCCAGGCGCTGATCAAGGCCCGGGTGGTCACCGGGACGCCGGGCTTGAGTGCGCGGCTGACGGCCCTCAACGAGCAGATCGTCTATGAGCGGCCGCTCCCCGAGAAGCTCGGCGCCGAGATCTACCGCCTGCGCCAGCGCATGGAAAAGGAGATCGCCCGGGAGGGGGAAGGGACCCTCAACATCAAGACCGGCCGCGGCGGCATGGTCGATGTCGAGTTCCTCGTCCAGTACCTGCAGCTGCGCCACGGCGGGGCCCTGCCCGCGGTGCGTGGCCAGAACACCATCGAGGCCCTGCAGGCGCTGGAGAGTGCCGGGGTCCTGCCGGCCGACGACTGCCGCCAGATGGTCGCCGGCTACAAGTTCCTGCGCCGCCTGGAGAACAAGCTGCGCCTGGTCCACGACCAGTCGGTCAGCGAACTGGCCGCCGACCCGGCCTACCTCGGCAAGCTGGCCCGTCACCTCGGCTACCCGGAGCGGCCGCGCCGCCCCGAACAGGCCTTCCTCGAGGAGTACGGCCAGGTAACCGAGGGGATCCGCGCCATCTTCGACCGCCACCTCGCCCCCGCCGAAACGGAACTGCCGGGCTGATCACTCAGCCCGGCAGTTTTTCTCCCTCTTTTCCTTCTCCGCCGGCCGTAACTGACAGGTTGCCGGCAGGCTTCTAGGCGACTGCCGGCAGCTCTTCCTCCCGATCCACACAGAGCCCGTCCCTCACCGCGATCACCTGCCCGGCCCGACGGGCGATCTCGGCATTGTGAGTAACCACCACGACAGTGGTCCCCGACGCGTGCAACCGGTGAAGGATCTCCAGGATGTCCCCTTCGGCCTGGGAATCGAGGTTGCCGGTGGGCTCGTCCATGAGCAGCAGCGGCGGGGCGTTGGCCAGGGCCCGGGCGATGGCCACCCGCTGCTGCTGGCCGCCGGAAAGCTGATGGGGCCGGTGGGCGGCCCGCTCGGCCAGGCCGACCTGGTCGAGCAGGGCCAGGGCCCGCTGGCGCTGCTGGCGGGAGGGGACCCCGGCCATCATCATGGCGGTCTCCACGTTCTCCAGGGCGGAAAGGCCGTTGAGCAGGTTGAAGAACTGGAAGACGAAGCCGACCTTGCGGGCACGCAGGGCGGCCAGCCCCTGGCCGTCGAGCCGGCCGAGATCGACGCCGTCGAGGTGCACCGTGCCGCTGGTCGGCCGGTCAAGCCCGCCGATCAGGTGCATCAGGGTGCTCTTGCCGTGTCCCGAGGGGCCGACGATGCAGGTGAAGGAGCCCCGCGGGATGGCCAGGTCGACGCCGCGCAGGGCGTGAGTAACGACACTGCCGCGCCGGTAGCTCTTGGTCAGCTGGTGGGTGGTGATGAGTGCTTCATTCATAGCTGATCGCCTCCACGGGGGAGAGCCGCGCCGCGCGCCAGGCCGGGTAGAGCCCGGCCAGCATCGCCACCACGGCGGAGAAGAGGATGGAGCCGGCGATCACCGCCGGATCGAGCAGCCCGCTGCCGCCGGAGCCCCTGACGAAGCTGGTGAAGACATTCTGCTCCAGCCGGGGGGCGGCGACCATCGACAGGAAGAGCCCGCAGAGCACTCCGGTGGCGCCGCCCAGCAGCCCGTAGAGCCCCGACTCGATCATGAACAGGGTGAAGATGGTCCGCCGGGTGGCGCCCAGGGCCTGGAGGATGCCGATCTCGCGCTTGCGCTCGTAGGTGGCGGCGAGCATGGTGTTGACGATGCCGAAGGCCGCCGCCAGGACCGCCACCGCGGCGATCAGCTGCAGGGTGACGTTGACCGAACCGACGATCGACAGTACCGAGGCGAGCATCTGCCGGTCGGACACCACCCCCAGGCTGACGGTCTCGCGGATCAGCTCCATGGCCGCATCGACGCCGTCGACCTGGTCGACCTTGACGGCCAGGAAGGAGATCCGCTCGCCGCTCTTGAAGAGGCGCTGGGCGGTCTGCAGGGGCATGAAGATGGTGACGTCGTCCTTGCCGCCGGTCGGCGCGAGCACCCCCTTGACCGGCAGGGTTTCGCCGCGGATGACCACCGTGGCGCCGGGCTGGAGGCGGAACTGCTCGGCGGCGGTACTGCCGAGCAGCACGGCCGCCTCGTCCTCGCCGACCAGTTCGGCGCCGGCCGCCAGCTGCCAGCCCTTGAAGGCGGCCATCCGCTCGGGGAGGATACCGCTGATCGATACCGGGCGATTGTTGACCGCACTCTTTTCGGCCAGCACCGGCACCACCTGCATGCCGGGGAGAGCGCTGACCCTGGCGTATTCGTCGCGGGTGATGTTGGAGGGGACGACCTCACCGGTAAGGATCGACACCTGCTCGAAAGCGCAGGAGCCCTTGGGGGTGACGATCAAGTTGGCCCCCAGAGCATTGGCCTCGCGCTGGACCTCCTGCTTAAGGCTGCCGCCCAGGGCCAGAAAGGTGACGAAGGCGCCGATGCCGATGGTGATGCCGAGGAGCGTGAAGACCAGGCGGCCACGCCGCCGGGTCATGTTGCTGAGCACCAGTCTGGGGAGGTTCATCTACCCTCCGATCTGGTGACGGCGCACCACCTTGAGCTCCGCGGCGGTGAACAGGTAGCCGCCGGGAACGGCGCTGAAGCGGCCGGTGACCCGCACCTCGTCGCCCAGGACCGGCCGGCTGCCGCTGTACTTAACCGGGATGACGGCCATGTTGCAGTTCGGCGAGGTGCACTGCAGTTCCTTGAGGTCGATGATGCCGAAGACCTCCTGGTCGTTGCGGGCAAAAGCCTTGGTCACCCCGACGAGGGTGATGTCACCCTGGTAGGCTCCCGGGTCGGAAGCCACTTCGTTGACATTCAGGGCCTTGGCTTCGCTGCAGCCGTTCAGCAGGGCGGTTCCGCTCAGCAGGAGGATGGTGCTGAGGATCGTTATCCAGCTGTAGATTTTCATGGTCGGGTACCTTTCTGGTTGATTGTGGGTGTAGAGAGCGGACGCATGCACGCCACCGGGCGGCTCTGGGGGAGCCGTCGGGGGAACGGACGCACGGGTGGTGACAAGAGGGGTTAGGCGGTTTCCGGGGGGTAGTCGATGGTGCGGTAGGAGTCGCCGTAGAGAGTGGCGGTCAAGCCGGGGAAGGGGCAGGCGGCGGGCCGCCCCGTCTTCAAAAGCAGGGTGAATTCGGGCAGCTCCGCGGTCAGGCAGCAGGGGCAGGAGCAGTCTTCCTGGCCGCAGGGAGTCTGCGGTACCTTCTCGCGCTCCTGCTCATGGGCGCAGCAGCCGGTGGCGGCCTCCGGGGCCTGGTGCGCGGCCAGGGCGGCAGCGGTTTTGAACACCCCGGCGTAGGCCCCCACCGCGAAGCAGAGCAGCAGGCAGATCAGGCTGCGTTGAAGGAGGAGCAACATCCTTGATTGATAAACGTTGTTGAGTGAAAAAGTCAAGTCCGGGGGAGCCACCAGATCATGCATCTGCCGATTAGAGCATAGCGGGCCGACCAAAGCACGGGTCATCCAACGGACGCATGGAAAATACGCCCTTCAGAACTGGTACATCATCATCAGCCCGCCGCCTGTGTCGGGGCTGGCATCACTGAAACCCGTCGAGACATACGCCTCCCAGGAGAGGCGCCTGGACTGCAGGAAGTTGATCTTGGCGACCCCCTCCCGGGACGCATCACCGCCGTCCACCACTGCGGATGAGCCCTCGGTGTAGAGGGAGACGAACAGGCGGTCGGTGGCCTGCAGGCCGATCCCCGCCGTGTAGTCGAGGTAGTTGTCGCCCGGATAATCGTCGGTGCTGTCCTGGACGATATACGAGCCGTCGGCGAAAATCTGCCAGCTCCCCAGCCACTTGGAGAGGGAAAGCCCGGGGCCGGCCTCGTAGGTGCCGGTGCCCAGCCCCGCCTCCTCATCGCCGCTCGGCACCTTGAGGTAGATGGTCGGCCGGACCTTGGGAGTCCACTCGCCGTCCTCGACCAGCGTCCAGCCCGCCGCTACGCTGATGTCCCCCACCCCGGCGTCGTCGCTCATGGCTGACGCGTCCGCAGAGGCCCCGCCGGCATCCGGCTCTCCGCCCATCCCCAGGCGACGTCCCGATCCTCCCGAAGCGGTGGCGACGATGCCGCTTTCACTGCGGCTGCGCAGGTAGACCAGGGGGACTTCCAGGCTCACATCGACATCCTCCCGGGGATAGGCGAGCAGGGTCACCGGCAGCGTGATCTGGGTCGCATCGGCGTCGACGCCGTAGTCGCCGCGGGTGACCTGCAGGCCAACACCGAAAGCCAGCCTGACCCCCTGCCCTACGCGGTGCTCCACGTCGGCGGCCCGGGCCTGGCCGGCCAGGGGAAAAAGTCCGGCAAAGAGCATCAGCAGCCCGCTGATAAAACCGGCAAAGCTTGCTCGAAAGTTCATCTGTACACCTCGCGCCTGATAAGGGGCAGCGCCGTCAGCGCCCGTGACGTCCGCCGGAGCCGCCGCGCATGATCCCCTGCCCGGCGTCACGCGATCCCCCGCGGGGGCCACCGCCCGACCAGGCCGGTCGCCCGGTGTCGCTGCGCAGCACCAGCTGCCCGACGCCCGGGAGGTCGACCCGTTCGGCGAGCAGATAGGTCAGACCGTCGCGGCCCTGAGCCTTCGAGCCCCTGACTGTTACCGCGCTCCCCGCCGGCCAGTCGAGATCGTCATGCTGCAGGTACCAGCGCGGGCCCAGGACCACTACCAGGGCCTCGCTACCTGCAGTAACCGTGACCGTCACCGGGCTGGCTTCGGGATCCGGGCCAACCTCGACACGGCCGGACACCGTCACGACCGTGTTGAGGTCATACCCTTCGACCAGGTCAAGGCCGCTCTCCTGCGCACTGCGGCCCGAGCCGAACCCCCAGAAGGCCGCCGCGGGGAGCGGCAGGCTAACCACCAGCAGGATGAGCACCAGCAGGCAATTCAGGGCGAAGGGGCGACGCAGCATTGACGATTCCTCTCGCTACTCGGCAGGCGCCGGTGCGACCGGCTCCAGGCGGCTGCCGTCCATTGCCCCGAAACCGTTGGCGGGGCGGGTGGCTGAGCCGTTGGCCGTCGTTCCGGTTTCCAGGAAAGTGCCGTCCCGGCGCTGTGAGCCTTCGGGGCGGGCCTGGGCGGCATTGCTCCCCTGGCTGTGCGCCTGGGTACGGACATGGGACTGGGTCCGGGTCCCGGAGCCCATCCCCTGCCCGCCGCCCCCCCCGCCGCCGCGGGCAAAGGCTTCGCTTCCCCCGGCCAGGGCCAGGGCCAAAATACTGACGGCAACCAAAAACTGAGTTCTTTTCATGGCTGATTCTCCTCGTAATGTTGGTAATGAGAGAACTGTCCTCTTACGGGGAGATATTTCATTAACCGTGCCAACCCGGGGCTTGGGCATAAACATCTGATTAAACTGCTTTTTTCATAAGGACAGACATAGCCGTCAGATACCTGGCGCAGAATCTGCACCTGTCGGGCGCGAGGATTGCACTCCCCTCACGACGTGACCAGGCCGTACTCCTTGAGGCGGTACTGCAGGGTGCGCTTGGAGATTCCCAGGCGCTCGGCCGCCAGACGCCGATTGTTGTCACAGGCCGCCAGGGCGGCGAGAATTGCCGAGCGCTCCCGCTCGCGCAGGGTTTCTCCGGCGTCGGCAACGGCCGCAATCCCGCAGTCAGCCGGCACCGGGGAGGGAAGCAGGTCCCCCGGGCTGAGGCTTCCCGCACCGAGGATCGCCGCCCGCTCGATGACGTTCTGCAGTTCACGGACGTTGCCCGGCCAGGGGTAACTCTTCAGGCCCGCCAGCGCCGCCGCGTCGGGCGGCTGCAGAACCCGGCCGGCCAGGCCGGAAGCCTGCTCGAGGAGGTGGGCGACCAGGGCAGCCAGGGCATCCTGGCGCTCCCGCAGAGGGGGCAGGTGCACGGGGAAGACGTTGAGCCGGTAATAAAGGTCCTCGCGGAAGCGCCGCTCGCGTACCTCCACGGCGAGATCCCGGTTGGTGGCGGCGATGATGCGCACGTCGGCGCGCAGTTCACGGCTCCCGCCGACCCGCTCGAAGACCCGCTCCTGGAGGACGCGCAGCAGCTTCGACTGGAGCTGGAGCGGCAGCTCGCCGATTTCGTCGAGGAAGAGCGAGCCCCCCGCCGCCAGTTCGAACTTCCCCTGGCGCGCCTGGGTCGCCCCGGTGAAGGCCCCCTTCTCATGGCCGAAGAGTGCGCTTTCCAGCAGGGTCTCGGGAATGGCGGCACAGTTGACGGCAACGAAGGGGGCGGCCGCCCGGGGACTGTTGCGGTGGATGACCCGGGCGATCAGTTCCTTGCCGGTCCCTGACTCGCCGGTGATCATCACGGTTGCCGGCGTCGCCGCCACGGATTCCACCAGGCGGCGCACCGGCTGCATGGCCTGCCCCGCGAAGAGCACCGCATCCGGCGGCAGCCCCCCGCTCTCGCGCTCCCTGAGCACGGCCAGGCTGCGCTCCCTGCGGGCACCGTCGAGAATCCTCCGGACCAGCAGGCGCAGGGCGTCGGGGTTCTTCAGCGGCTTGGTGAGAAAATCGGCCACCCCCTCCTTCATGGCGGCCACGGCCTCCTCCACGGTGCCGAAGGCGGTGAGGAGGATGAACGGCGGGGCGAGACCCTGGGCCGTCGCCGTACGAAAGAGTTCGAGGCCGCCCAGCCCGGGGAGCCGCAGGTCCGAGAGGACCAGGTCGAAGGAGCGGCGCTGCAGGGCGGCCAGCGCGTCCCTGCCATTCTCCCGCTCGGTGACCTCGTAGCCCTCGTCGGCGAGGATCGTCGCCACCAGCAGGCGGAAGGTCGGGTCATCCTCGACCAGCAGGATCTGCTCCGTACCGTTCATGCGCCTCCCCTGGCCAGGGGCAGGGCCAGGCGAACCTCCGCCCCGCCGCCGGCGCTGTTGGCGGCGGTAATCGTCCCGCCGCAGTGTTCGATTATTTTCCGGCAGATCGCCAGCCCCAGGCCGCTGCCGCTGGCACGGGTGGTGTAAAAGGGGTCGAAGAGCCGGGTCAGGCTGTCCGCGGCAAAGCCCGGCCCGCTGTCGGCAACCACGATCGCTGCCATGCGGTTGTCGCTGCTCAAGGTCACCCTCACCAGCCCCTGCTGCGGCACCACCTGGAGCGCGTTGCTGAAGAGGTTCAGAAAGACCTGGCGCAGTCGCTCGGGAGGGCAGGCCACCGGCCCGGGGAGGCTGCCGCTGACCGCGAGGGTTATCCCCCGAGCCGCCGCTTCGCCGTCCAGCATGGCCCAGGCCTCGCGGAGGGTGTCGTCGACCGTTGACGGCTCCTCGCCGGCCGGTTCCTGGCGGGCGTAGGAGAGCAGGTCTTCGACCAGTTCCTCGAGGCGCTCCGACTCGGCGACAATCCTGGCGGCGTGGCCGCGCTGCCGCTCGTCGGCGGCCCGCTCGCCGAGCAGTTGGGCGAAGCCCTTGATGCCGGCCAGGGGCGTCCGCACCTCGTGGGCGAGGACGGCGCCCATCTCCCCGAGCTGCGCCAGGTGTTCCCTGCGGGCCAGTTCCTCGCGGCGGCGCAGGTCGCGGCGCTGCAGGCGCATGGCGAAGAGAGCCAGCCCCCAGGTGGAGACGGTCAGGGTCAGCAGCAGGATCAGCCCCGTGCGGGCCCGTTGAATGATCTGGTCGGCCTGCCAGGTATGCAGGGAGAGGCGCAGGATCAGCATTTCGCCGGGGAGATGGAGCTGCTGCTGGGTCTGGAAGACCACCTCGCCGGTACCGAGCCTGACCATCTCGTCGCTGATCTGCCCCGATGCCGCCACCGCCAGGTAGCTCCGGTCGCCGACCTCCTGGCCGATCAGCCCGGGATTGGTGTGAAACCTGATCCGGCCGTTGCTGTCGAGCAGGGAAAAGTACGCCACGTCGCGGGAGGAAAAGTCGCCCAGACGGCGGAAGGTCGGGTCGTGCGTGGCGACCGTCTCGATCGCCTGCCCCAGGGAGAGTGACATTCCCTTGAGGAGCGAGCGCGCTACCGGTCCGGCGCTGCGGTAATTGGTCACGGCAAACCACAGGACCAGCCCGGTGACCGCCAGCCCGCCGCCGATCAGCAGCCAATGTACGTTCAAGCGCCGCATGGGGAATATACTAGCCGATCAAGCCGCAGCTAGAAACAGGAAAGGGCCAGGCGCAAATCGCGCCTCGCCCGGCCGCAGGGTTGCCAGGCGGGCCGGAGGGTACCGGCCCGCCTGGCGAGCGGTCACTCAGCAGCTGCCGTCTTTCTTGCGGTCCTGGCTCTTGATGGCCGCAGTGGTCAGGCAGGAGCCGTCCTTGGTCCGGCTGCGCTGGCGCTTCTGGGTCGCCGCGATTTCCTGGCTGTCGGTCGCCACCGGGGAGTTGAGGCAACTGCCGTCCTTCTTGCGGTCCTGCTTCTTGATGGCGGCGGTATTCAGGCACGAACCGTCTTTCTTCTTCGTGCGGATCTGATCCGCGGCGACTTCCGGGCTGCTCTCCTGCTGGAGCAGGCCGCTCAGGCAGGAACCGTCCTTTTTCTGGGACTTGGTGCGGGTCTTGTCGGCGGCCAGGGCCAGCCCGGAACAGAGGAGAACCACCAACAGTGCGAGAAGCAGCGAGTGAAGAGATGTGACTTTGCGCATGACCAGACTCCTATCAGGGGTGGGGTGAGTTGCTTGCCATTCCTTGATACAAGCGCCATGCCAACTCTACGAAAAGCAGAAACAAGCTGAATTTAAAGCTTTATTTTCTCGGTCATGGAGAATGGTCGGCCCCGGAAGTGCAAAAGATGCACCTCCGGGCAATTCCTGCACCGGCCTGTCGGGATCAGGTCGGCTGCCGGCCGGTAACGGGGAGGAGATGCCGGGGCTGGAGGTTGCCCATGGCGTGCAGCAGGCTGCTGCGCAGGTGGGGGATCTCGGCCGTGAGTTCATTGACCAGGCGCTTCATGCGCTGGCGCTGCAGATCCCCCGTGCCGGCCACCGGGCAGGCGCAGGAGATCAGCGGAAACTCGTTGCGCCGGGCGAATTCGCGGATGTCGTCCTCGGGGACGTAGACCAGCGGGCGGATCACCGTGTGGCGGCCGTTGTCGGCGAGCAGTTTCGGACTCATCGCCTTGAGGGAGCCGACGTAGAACTGGTTGAGGAGCAGGGTTTCGATGAAGTCGTCGAGATGGTGCCCTAAAGCCAGCTTGTTGCAGCCCAGGCGGTCGGCCACGGTGTAGAGGACACCGCGGCGCAGGCGGGCGCAGAAGGCGCAGTAGGAGGAGTCCGGGCGGCGCTTCTCCTCGATGATCCGGTAGCAGTCGGTGCTCTCGAGGTGATGGGCGAAACCGTGCGCTTCGAGGTGGGCGGCGAGAAGGTCGCGGCGGTAGCCGGGGAAGCCGGCGTCGACATTGACCGCCACCAGCTCGTAGCGCACCGGTGCGCGGCGGCGCAGGGCCTCGAGGATGTGCAGCAGGGTGTAGGAATCCTTCCCCCCCGAGACCGCCACGGCGACCCGGTCCCCCTCTTCGAGCAGCGCGAAATCGCCGATCGCCTTGCCGACCAGCTTCTTGATGCGGCGAAACAGTGCGTCCTCGACCACCACGGCGGAGCCTCCCGATCCCTTTGAAGTGAGGGGCATTAGAGCTGAAGTCCGGCCGGAAGGCAAGCAGACGGGCGGTCAGCTGGTCGTCTTGCGGAAGCGGATGACGGCGATGGACAGAATGCCGAGGCCCAGAGCGGCGAGAAAGAGCAGCTGCGGCCAAAGCACCTCGTAGCCCACCCCCTTGAGGAAGATCCCGCGGATGATGACCAGGAAGTGGCGCAGGGGATTGAGCCAGGTCAGATACTGGATGCTCTCGGGCATGTTCTCCACCGGGAAGGCGAAGCCGGAGAGGAGCATGGCCGGGAACATGAACATCGACGCGCTCATCATCGCCTGCTGCTGGGTCTGGCTGACGGTCGAGATGAACAGCCCGAAACCGAGGGTGCTCAGCAGGTAGAGACCGGTGCCGGCGGCGAGCAGGGGGAGGTTGCCGCGGATCGGGATGTCGAACCAGAAGACCGCCATGGCCGTGACCATGGCGACGTTCAGGTAGCCGACCGCCGCGAAGGGGAGGGTCTTGCCGAGGATGAACTCCCAGCGGCGGATCGGCGTGACGCTGATCTGCTCGATGGTGCCGACCTCCTTCTCGCGGACCACCGACATCGCCGAGAGCATCATGGTCACCACCATGACCATCTGGGCCATGACCCCCGGGACGTAGTAGTTGCGGCTCTCGAGGTTGTCGTTGAACCAGCTGCGCGTCTCGAGCTGCAGGTCGGCAGGCTGCCAGGCCCGCCCGGCGCGGCGCACCTCGCGCTCGAAGAGCAGCTGGTCGCCGTAGCGGCCGGCGATCTTGACGGCATGGGAGAGGACGATGCGCGCCGCGTTGGGGTCGCTGCCGTCGACGATGATCGGCACCGTGGCGGTGCGCCCGCCGGCGATCTCGGCGGCGAAGCCACGGTTGATCTGCACGGCGGCCTTGGCCCGGCCGTGATCGATCAGCGCGCTGATCTCGCCGGGGCTGCCGACCCGGGCGACGATATCAAAGTAGCCGGACTGCTGCAGGCGACTGACCAGCTCGCGGCTGGCGACGCTGTGGTCGAGGTCGTAGACGACGGTGGCGATGTGCTTGACGTCGGTGTTGACCGCGTAGCCGAAGAGGATGATCTGCACCAGCGGCACGAAGAGGATCACCGCGCGCATCTGCGGATCGCGCAGGATCAGGGTGAACTCCTTGATGAGCATGGCCTTGAGGCGCTCGAACATGGCTTTGTCAACCGATCTTCTTGCGGAAGCGGCGCACGGCCAGCATCAGGAAGAGCACCCCGAAGACCGCCAGGAAAAGCGCCTCGCGCCACAAGACCGTCACCCCCACCCCCTTGAGGTAGATGGCCCGCAAAATGGCGATGAAGTAGCGGGCCGGGATGACCTGGGTCAGCACCTGCAGCGGCCCGGGCATGCTCTCGATGGCGAAGACGAAGCCGGAGAGGAGGAAGGCCGGCAGCAGGGTGGCGACCATGGCGAACTGGCTGGCGACGAACTGGCTGCGGCCGACGATGCTGATCAAAATGCCCAGCCCGAGGGCGCCGAGAAGGAAGAGCAGGGCCAGGAGGAAGAGCTCGACCAGGCTGCCGCGCAGCGGCACGGCGAAGGCGAAGCGCCCGACCAGCAGGGCGACCACCAGGTCGAAGACGCCGATGCAGAAGTAAGGGATCAGCTTGCCGAGGATCAGCTCGCCGCCGGTCACCGGCGTGGCGATCAGCTGCTCCATGGTCCCGGTCTCCCACTCGCGGGCCACGGTCAGCGAGGTCAGCAGGGCGGCGATGACCATCATGATCACCGCGATCAGGCCGGGGACGATGGCGTTGCGCGAGAGCATGTCGGCGTTGAACCAGACCCGCGGCTCGACCTCGAGCGGAAAGCGCAGGGTCCGGCCGCTGAGGCGCTGCAGCTGCTCGAGGCGCACCTCGCGGGCATAGGCGGCGAAGATCCCGTCGGCGTAGCCAAGGGCGATGGTGGCGGTGTTGGCATCGCTGCCGTCGACCAGCAGCTGTACCGCCACCGGCCGGTTGGCCTTGAGGTCGCGGGCGAAGCCGGCCGGCACCGTCAGCCCCATCAGGGCTTCGCGGCGGTCGATGGCCTCCTCGATACGCTGGTAGCTGTCGCTGCTCCCGGCCAGGGTGAAGTAGCGCGAGGCGGTAAAGCGGGCGACGAAATCGCGGCTTTCCGGAGTGCCGCTGAGGTCGCGGACGATCAGCGGGACGCGGTCGACATCGAGGGTCAGGGCATAGCCGAACATGAAGAGGAGGAGCATGGGGATGGCCAGCCCCATGACCAGGCTGCGCGGGTCGCGGAGGACGTGGAGGAATTCCTTGCGCGCCACCGCGCGGACCCGGCGGAGCTTCATCGCGCCACCTCGGCGAGCGGGGCGGAACGGCGCTCATGGGCCTCGATCAGGGCGACGAAGACATCCTCGAGCGACGGGACGATCCGCTCCGGCGTGGACGCCGCCAGCCCCGCCCGGTCGAGGGCGGCCTGCAGGCGGGGGATCAGCGCCGCGGCCTCCGCGCTGACCACGTGCACGCCGCGGCCGAAGAGGGCGGCATGGCTGACTCCGGGCAGCCCCTCCGCCAGGGCCAGCAGCGCCTGCGGCTCGGCGCCGCGGATTTCGACGATCTCCTCGCTGAGGCCGGCCTTGAGTTCGGCCGGGGTGCCGAGGGCGATCAGCGCGCCGCGGTAGATCAGCCCCAGGCGGTCGCAGTACTCGGCCTCGTCCATGTAGTGGGTGGTGACGAAGACGGTGACGCCGTCGTCGGCCAGGCGGTAGATCAGTTCCCAGAAGCTGCGCCGGCTGAGCGGGTCGACCCCGGCGGTAGGCTCGTCGAGGAAGAGGATCGGCGGCCGGTGGATGATGGCGCAGCCCAGGGCCAGGCGCTGCTTCCAGCCCCCGGAGAGGGTGCGGGTCACCGTCCGCCGGTGCCGCTCCAGCCCGGCCATGCGCAGGATTTCCGCTTTACGCCCGGCGCGTGCGGCGGCGGGGAGGCGGTAGATGCCGGCATAGAAGTCGATGTTCTCCTCGACGGTGAGTTCCTCGTAGAGGGAGAACTTCTGGCTCATGTAGCCGATCTGTTCCTTGATCCGCTCGGGCTCGCCGGCGATGTCGAAACCGGCCACCGTGCCGCTGCCGCTGCTCGGCGCCAGCAGCCCGCAGAGCATGCGGATGGTGGTCGACTTGCCGGCGCCGTTGGGGCCGAGAAAGCCGAAGATCTCGCCGCGCGGCACGTTCAGGGTCAGCGCGTCGACGGCGACGAAGCTGCCGAAGCGCCGCCCCAGCCCATTGAGCGCGACAGCCGGCGCCTCGCCCTTACTCCCGGTCATCACCGCCCCGCGCCCCGCCGACCGCGGCGATAAAGACATCCTCGAGCGACGCATCGAGGGGCTGGAACCCGCTGACCGCGATGGCGGCGTCGGCCAGCAGCGAACGGACCGCGGCGATCGTCGCCGGGGGCTCGGCGCAGACCAGGTGGATCCGGTCGCCGAAGAGGGTGACCGAGACCTCGGGGAGTTCTGCGCGCAGCCGGCGGGCCGCCCGCCGGGGCTGGTCGCAGCGCAGTTCGAGGAGCGTGCCGGGGAGCAGGGCGCGCAGCCCGTCCGGGGTGTCGCAGGCCAGCAGCCGTCCCTGGTGGAGCAGGCCGACCCGGTGGCAGCGGTCGGCCTCGTCGAGGTAGGCGGTGGTGACCACGATGGTCACCCCCTCCTGCTGCAGCTGATAAAGAATGCGCCAGAACTCCCGCCGGGACAGCGGGTCGACGCCGTTGGTCGGCTCGTCGAGGAAGAGCACGCGGGGGGTGTGCACCAGGGCGCAGGCCAGGCCGAGCTTCTGCTTCATGCCGCCGGAGAGGTTGCCGGCCTGGCGGCGGCGATAGGGGGTGAGGTTGCCGAAGGCCAGCAGCCGGTCGAGGCGCTCGCGGCGCCCGGCGGACGGCACATCGTGGAGATCGGCGAAAAAGTCGAGGTTCTCTTGGACCGTCAGGTCGGGGTAGAGGCCGAAGCGCTGGCTCATGTAGCCGATCTGCGGCTTGAGCGCCTCGGCCTCGCGGACGGTGTGGCGACCGAGGACGAAGGCGTCCCCCGCGTCGGGGTCGAGAAGCGCGGTGAGCATGCGCAGGGTGGTGGTCTTGCCCGCCCCGTCGGGGCCGATCAGCCCGAAGATCTCGCCGTGGCTGATCTGCAGCGACAGGCCGGCCACCGCCGGGGTGCCATTGAAGGAGCGCCCCAGCCCTTCGGCGTGAACGGCAGACCGGGTGTTCAATGCTTAAGACCCGGTGCCGAGGGAGATCACCGCGTCGGCAGGCATCCCCGGCTTCAGTTCGTGGGCGGCGTTGGGGAGGGTGATCTTGATGCGGTAGACCAGTTTGACCCGCTCCTGCTCGGTCTGCACGTTCTTCGGGGTGAATTCGGCATCCTGGGCGATGAAGGTGACCTTGCCGCGGTAGCTGCGTCCGGGGTAGGTGTCGGTAGTGACCACGGCCTCCTGCCCCAGCTGGACCCGGCCGAGGTCGCTCTCGGCGATGTAGGCGCGCAGCCACACCGGGTCGAGCACGCCGAGAGTGACCACCGGCGTGCCGGCGGCGACGTATTCGCCGGCCTCGACGTTCTCGGCCAGCACGACCCCGTCCATGGGCGAGTTCAGCTCGGCATAGCCGAGGGTGGTGCGGGCCTGGGCCAGCGTCTCCTCGGCCACCTTGAGCTGGGCGCGGGCCTGTTCGATCTGCTCGCCGCGATAGCCCTTGCGCAGCATGGCCAGGCGCTCCCCGGCCTCGCTGACCCGGCCGCCGGCCACTTCCCAGGCTGCCTTCGCGGTATCGGCCTCGCGGGCGGCGATCAGGTCGCGGGCCAGCAGCTCACGGTCGCGCTGCCACTCGCTCGCGGCCCGCTGCTCTTCGGCCCGGGCCTGGACCAGTGCGGCCTCGGCCTGGGCGATCTCCTCGGGACGGTAGCCGGCGGTCAGTTCAGCGAGCATGGCCCGGGCCTTGTCGACCTCGGCCTGGCGCAGGGTCACCGCCTGCTCGAGCAGGGTGCTGTCAAGCCGGGCCACCAGCGCCCCCCTGGCGATGCGGTCCCCCTCGCTGACCGGGCGGGCGGCCACGTGGCCGGCGATGCGGAAGCTCAGTTCGGCATCGGTCACCTCGATGTTGCCGGAGAGGCGCACCTGGCCGGCCGGGGCGTGGTCAGCGGTATAGCGGCGGACGAAGAGGGCGACGGCGAGGATCAGCAACGCCCCGGCGAGAAGCCGGGCGAGGCGTTTGGGTGACATGGAAACCTCCGGGACGCCGGCGGGGTACTCCGCCGTTTCTGAATTTAAGCCCCCGCCGGCGGGGGTTGTCAAGTTGCCGGGCAGCGAAGCGTATGTTATTTTTTTTATTGGGAATCATCAGATCATCTGCAGGGTCCCCGCCGGGCACCCCGGGCGGGGCGGGAGGAGTCGCATGCGCACAGCGTGGTGGGGAGCCGTCGCCGCGATTGCTGTCATTTTAGCGGGCCTGATCGCGGCCACGGTCTACGGGCCGGGCTGGCTGCGCGCCCAGGCCATCGCGCGGATCGGCGCAGAAACCGGGCGCACGCTGACCATCGGTGCAGTGAGCATCAACCCGCTGGCGCTGACGGTGGAGATTCGCGACGTCGCCCTCAGCGAAGCCGACCGGGCCACCCCCTTCGTCACCTGGCAGCGGCTCTTTCTCGCCTTCAGCCCGGGTTCGCTGTGGCACCGGGCGCCGGTCCTGCGCGAAATCCAACTCGATCAGCCCACCCTGCGCGTCGAGCGCCTGGCCGACGGCAGCTTTAACTTCTCATCGCTGCTCAAGCCAGCCGAGCCGTCCCCGGCGGATGCCGGCCGGCAGCCGGCGCGTTTTTCGCTCAACAACCTGGTCGTCAGCGGCGGCCGCCTCGAATTCACCGACCGCACCCTGGCACAGCCAGTCACTCACCGGATCGAAAAGCTCGAACTGGCGATCCCCTTCGTCGGCAACCTCCCCTACCTGGCCGACCGCTACGTCCAGCCGCACCTGGGGGCCGTCATCAACGGGGCGCCCTTCGCCCTCGACGGCCAGCTCAAGCCCTTTGCCGACGCGCAGCAGTACGCCCTCCACGTCAAGCTGGCCGACCTCGACCTCCCCTACTATCTCGGCTATCTGCCGGACAGCCTGCCGCTCAAGGCGGCCGGGGGGCGACTCGGCATCGACCTGGAACTGAACTATCGGGCCGCCGCCGACGCCAAACCCCAGCTGGAAGTCAGCGGCCGCCTGAAACTGGCCGACCTCGACCTGCGCGACCGCGACGGACGCCAGCCCCTCTACCTGCCGGCCCTCGCCGTCGAGCTCGCCCCCTCCCGCCCCCTCGAGCGCCACCTCCACCTGGCGGAGGTGACCATCGCGCGCCCGCACCTGTGGATCGACCGCAACAGCGCCGGGCAGTGGAACGTCTCCCGCCTTCTCCCCGTCGCCGCGCCGGCCGCGGGGACGACCACCGCCGCGTCCCCCTTTGCCCTGCGCATCGATCGCCTGCGCCTCGACGGCGGCCGCCTCGAGCTGCATGACCGCCTCCCCGCCGGCGGTTTCCGGACCGTCCTGGAACCGGTCAAAATCGGCCTCACCGGACTGGATCTCACCCGGGAACGGCCCTTCGACTTCGACCTGGCCTTGCGCAGCGAGCACGGCGAGGAGCTGACGGCGACCGGCGCGATCACCCCCGCGCCGCTGGCCGCCGACCTGGTCGTCACCGCCCGCGAAGTGCCGCTGGCCACCTACCTCCCGTACTACCGGGACCACCTCGCTGCCGAAATCGGCGGCCGGCTGGGCCTCCGCACCCGGGTCCGGCACAGCCCCGAACAGCCGCTGCTGCTCAGCGACGCCGCCGTCGAGCTGCGCGAGCTGGAGCTGCCGCTCCCCGAGGGGGAAGGCTTCAGGCTAGCCCACGCCGAACTCGGCGGGGGAAGCCTCGACCTGGCGGCCAGGAACTTTTCCGCCGACAGCCTGAGCTTCACCGGCGCCGACCTGCGCGTCTCCCGGCGCGCGGACGGCAGCTGGTCCTTTCTTCACAGCGGCTACCCGCTCCTCGACGGGCTCGCCGGGTCGGTGCCGGCCGCCCCGCCTCCACCCGCCCCCCCGGCAGCGCCCTTTGCCTGGCGGCTCGGCCGGATCAGCCTCACCGGCGGAGAGCTCACCTTCCGTGACCAACAGCCGGCGGAGCCGGTCCAGGTGAAGATCACCGCCCTGGCCGCAACCCTGCGCGATCTCGCCGCCCCGCAAGCGCTCACCGCCAACTTCAGCCTGCAGGGCACCTGCCAGAACCGCGGGCAGTTCAACCTTGCCGGCACCTTCGCGCCGGCCGCGCCACGCCTCGACGCCACCCTGCAGCTGCAGCGCCTCCCCCTGAAACCTTTTGCCCCGTACCTCGCCGCCCGCCTGCCGGTCGTCCTGGCCGACGGTCGTCTCGACTCCCGGCTGGCCATCCAGCTGTGGCAGTCGGCAGGCGCGTGGCAGGGACGGCTGCGCGGCGAGGCCGGAATCGGCCGCTTCCAGCTCTTCGACGCAACGCGGCGCGAAGAGCTGCTGCGCTGGGAGCGCCTGCAGTTGAGCGGCCTCGACCTGCACAGCCAGCCGCCGGCCCTGAGCATCGCCGGCGTGGCGCTGAGCGATTACTACGCCCGGGTCCTCCTCGACGAGGAGGGGCGCCTCAACCTCGCCGAAATCTTCCGCCAGCCCCCGCCCGCCGCCGGCGAGGAACCACCGTCCGCCGTCACACCGGCCGACGGCAGCGAGCGCCCGCAGGTGAAAATCGCCCGCGTCACCCTGCAGGGGGGACGGGTCAACTTCACCGACCGCCATCTGGCCCGCCCCTTCACCGCCGACATGCTCGACCTCGGCGGGAGCATCTCCGGGCTGAGTTCGACCCCGGGGACCGCCGCGACCGTCGACCTGCGCGGGCGGCTGCGCAACGAATCGCCGCTGGTCATCAGCGGCACCCTCAACCCGCTGGCCGAACCGCTCGCCCTCGACCTCAAACTGGCTTTCAGCGCCATCGAGCTGAGCCCCTTTTCACCCTATTCCGGCACCTATGTCGGCTACCTGATCGAACGCGGCAAGCTCAATGTCGATCTCGCCTACCAGGTCGCCGACGGCCGCCTGCAGGCCTCCAACAAGCTCTTTCTGGACCAGCTCACCTTCGGCGCCCAGGTCGACAGCCCCCAAGCCACCAGCCTGCCGGTGCGCCTGGCGGTGGCCCTGCTCAAGGACCGCAACGGCGAGATCCACCTCGACATCCCGGTCTGGGGGGATCTCAACGACCCGCAGTTCAGCGTCTGGCGCCTGGTCTGGCAGGTGCTCAAAAACCTGCTGGTCAAGGCGGCGACCTCACCGCTGGCGCTCCTCGGCGGGTTGGGCGGGAGCGATGACTTCAGCGCCATCGCCTTCCCGGCCGGCTCGGCCAGCCTGGCCGCCGCCGAACAGGCCAAACTGACCAGAATTGCCGACGCCCTGCGCGAGCGCCCCGATCTGCGCATCGAGGTCAAGGGCTACGTCGATCCCGATCACGATCCGGAAGGCTATCGCCGCGAACTGCTCGACGCGCAGCTGCGCCGTGCCCGTCAGCTCGACCGCGGCCTGCGCAAGGCCATGGCGGCGGCCGGGCGCGACGAGCAGGCACCGCTCACCGCCGAGGAGTACTCGGCCTGCCTGTGGCAGGTCTACCGGGAGGCCGCCTTCCCCAAGCCGCGCAACCTGATCGGCATGGTCAGCCATCTGCCCGATGCCGAGATGGAGAAGCTGCTGCTGGCCGGCATGACCGTCGGCCGGGAGGAAATGGAGCAGCTCGCCCAGCAGCGGGCCCGCCAGGTCATGGCCGCGCTGGTCGCCGCCGGCCTGGCGCAGGAGCGGCTCTTCATCGGTACGACGGTGATCGATGCGCCGCCCCAGATCACCGGAATGGGCCGCGGCCGGGTCGAATTCGGAGTGGTGGTCAAATAGTCCGCGACCGTACAGGGGGTGTGCCATGAAGGAAGCATTGGTCATCATCGACATGCTCAACGACTTCGTCCGCGAGGGAGCGCCCCTCGAGGTCCCGGCCGCCCGCGCCATCCTCCCGGCATTGCAGGCCCGCCTTGCCGCCGCCCGCGCCGCCGGCCTGCCGGTGATCTACGTCTGCAACGGCCACCGCCCCGACGATCCGGAATTTTCGCGGATGGGCTGGCCCGCGCACGGCGTCCGCGGCACCCCCGGCGCCCGGGTGGTCGACGAACTGGCCCCGCTGGAGACCGACCCGCTGGTCGAGAAGGGGACCTACTCGAGCTTTTACCAGACCGGGCTGGAGGGGATTCTCCAGGCGCTGGGCGTCGACAAGCTGGTCCTCACCGGGGTCGTCACCAGCATCTGCATCCTCTACACCGCTTACGAGGCGGTGGTCCGCGGCTATGCCGTGAGCGTGCCGGCCGACTGCGTCGCCGCCCTCGATCCCGCCGACGGCGCCTTCGCCCTCCGCCAGATGGAAACAGTGCTGGGGGTGGAGGTGCAGTGAGCGTCCGCTCGCGATGGCCGTCCCCATGCGGCGGCAAACATGACGATATTAGTCATAAATAGGTGAAAAATAATCTTTTTTGCTCTTGACCGCAGAGGGCTTGATCCATTTAAATGAAAACAGATTTCAGTATCAGAAAGGACATCATGATGAAAGCGATCGCAACGCCCCTGCTGGCGCTTCTCCTTTTCGCCAGCATCGCCAACGCCGCCGAGGTCACCTGGAGCCAGCAGATCAAACCGTTGGTCGCGGCCCGCTGCACGGCCTGCCACGGTGCCGAAGCCCCCGAATACCCGGCCTTCAAGAAGGAGAAGGAAGCTTGGCTGGCCAAAGGGACTGGCCCGCGCATGGACACCTACTCCCATCTGCTCTACTACACCGGCTGGCCGGATACCGGTGCCCTGATGCGCCGCCTCGACGACGGGGCGGGCAAGGAAGACCGAAAGCCCGGCAACATGTACCAGCACCTGGGCGACAACGATGCCGAGCGCCAGGCCAACCTGGCCCTCTTCAAGGCCTGGGTCGGCAACTGGTCCCACAAGCGCTTTGCCGAACTGACCAAGGAAGATCTGGCCGCGATCAAGATCCCCTACTGAGCCCTTTATCCCCCGGCCACGCCCGGGACAAAGCGCTCCTGTGGCGCCTTGCCCCGGCGTGGTTCTCTTTTTGTCCACCAAATGAAAATAGATATCAAAATCACCACAAAGACCGTCAAGGAGTCTGCCATGATGCCCCTGGCCTTGTTGAGCCCCGGTGAAAGCGGCGAAATTCTCAGCATCAATGTCCACGTCGAAGAGCAAGGCGGCTGCTGCGGCCAATGCGGCGGCGAACGCCATGGGCGCGGCGGCCGGCACGGCCAGCGTGACAAGAATGACAACCGCGTCGAGGAACTCGGCCTGCGTGCCGGGAAGATCGTCGAGATGCTTACCAACGGCAGCGGACCGCTGCTGCTCAAAGTTGACGAATCACGCATCGCCATCAGCCGCGGCATGGCGATGAAAATCAAAGTCAGGAGAGTTCAATGAACTTGGCCCAGCTCAAACCCGGACAGTCCGGGATGATTACCGCCATCGGCGCTGTCGGCCCCCTCAAGCGTCGCCTCATGGACATGGGGGTTCTGGTCGGCGAGCGCGTCCGGGTCATCAAGATCGCCCCCCTGGGCGACCCCATAGAGGTCCTGGTGAAAAGCTACCGGCTCTCCCTGCGCAAGCAGGAGGCTCAAGGGATTGCAGTGGAGGTCGGGGCATGAGCAGCGCACGGCCGATCATCATTGCCGTCGCCGGCAACCCCAACGCCGGCAAGTCGACACTGATCAACGCCCTGGCCGGAAGCCGCCTGCATGTCGGCAACTGGCCAGGGGTCACGGTTGAGAAGAAAGAGGCGCGCTTCGAGGTCAACGGCCGCAGCATCCTGCTGGTCGACCTGCCGGGTACCTACTCTCTTTCCCCTTACACCCAGGAAGAGATCATCGCCCGCGATTATCTCCTGCACCAGCGCCCCGACCTGGTAATCAACGTGGTCGACAGCACCAACCTCGAGCGCAACCTCTACCTGACCGTACAGATTCTCGAGTTGGGCATCCCCACGGTGATGGCGCTGAACATCTTCGACGAGGCCGAGGCCAAAGGCTACCGGATCGATGTCGACGGCATCGCCCGGATGCTGGGCATCACCGTCGTCCCCACCGCCGCCACCCAAAAACGCGGACTCTCGGAACTGCTTGACGCCGCCCTGGCGATCGCTGACGACACCGGTGGTCACCGTCCCCGTCAGTTGAGCTACGGCGAGGACATCGACGCCGCCCTCGCCGCCATCGGCCGAACGCTGGAGAGCCAGCATCCGCAGCTGGCCTCGCGCTATCCGCTGCGCTGGCTGACCGGCAAGCTTCTCGAAGGGGACAGCGAGGTGGCTCGCGAGATCAACCTCCCCCCGGAAGCTGTCGACGGCGAGGCCGTGCGCCATCTGCGCCGCGCCCACGGCGAGGATCTCGAGGCCCTGATGGCCGACGCCCGCTACGGCCTGGCCAACGGTCTGACCCAGGAAGTCCTGCGGCGCCCGGAACTGCGCAAGGAGGAACTGACGGAGAAGATCGACCGGATTGTCCTTAACCGCTTTTTGGGCGTTCCGATCTTCCTCGGCGCCATGTGGCTGATGTTCAAGCTGACCTTCGACCTCTCCTCCCCCTTCGGCGACTGGCTCGATGGAGTGATCGCAGGCCCCGGCATGCGCTGGACCGCGGCGGCGCTGGGCATGCTCGGCGCCCCGGCGTGGACCGTTTCCCTGGCGGTCGACGGGGTGATGGCCGGGGTCGGCTTCGTGCTGGTCTTCGTCCCGGTGATCTTCGCCATGATGTTTTTCATCACCTTCCTGGAAGGGAGCGGCTACATGGCCCGGGCGGCCTTCGTCATGGACCGCGCCATGCACGCCATCGGCCTGCACGGCAAGTCCTTTATCCCCATGCTGCTGGGCTTCGGCTGCAATGTCCCGGGAATCTACGCCACCCGCACTCTGGAGAACCCCCGCGACAAGGCCCTGACCGCCCTGCTCATTCCGTTGATGTCCTGCGGTGCCCGCCTGCCGGTCTACGTCCTCTTCGCCGGAGTCTTCTTCGGCACCGCCGCCGGCACGGTGATATGGTCGCTGTACCTGCTGGGGATTGCTCTGGCCATCGCCATCGGCATGCTCTTCAAGCGGACTCTTTTCCGCGGCGAAACGCCAATGTTCATCATGGAGCTCCCTCCCTACCGCATGCCATCGCTGCACAGCCTGCTGCTTCACACCTGGGAGAAGGGGAAGCACTTCCTGGTCAAGGCCGGCACCTACATCCTGGCGGTCTCTGTGCTGGTCTGGTTTCTCCTCAACCTCCCCTGGGGGGTGGAGAGCAAGCGTGACTCTTACCTGGGCCAGGCCGGGGCGGCGATTGCCCCGCTCTTCCAGCCCTTGGGCTTCGGTACCTGGGAAGCCTCCGCCGCACTGATCACCGGGGTGATCGCCAAGGAGATCGTGGTCGGCACCATGGGCGAAATCTACGTGCCCGGGGCCTTGGCCGCCGACAGCGAGGAGGCGGAAGGGAGCGGGGAGCAAGCGGCCAGCGCTGAGCCGACCGTCGGCGAGGAGCTCAGGGGGATCGTGGTCTCCTTCAGCGAAGCCGTGGCTGCAGCGGCTGGCAATGTCTTCACCACCTTCGGCGTCTCCAGCCTGGCTGCCGGAGACGAAGAGGGGGACACACCGCTGAAGGGTGCGGTGCGCAGCGCCTTCTCGCCGCTGTCGGCCTACGCCTTCATGGCCTTCGTCCTCCTCTACATGCCCTGCGTGGTGGTGGCCATCGCCATGCGCCAGGAGTTTGGTTCCTGGAAATGGTTCGGCATCGCTTTCGCCTATCAGTCGGTGCTGGCCTGGACGGTGGCGCTGCTCATCTACCAGGGCGGGCGGCTTTTTTTGACGCTTACCAATTGAAAAGAAATTTCGTTTTCCCTAGAATCCCCGGGGCCGCTGTGGCCTCAACCATTCCACCAGATCGTTACAGGAGGACATTCTTGATGTTGGCCCAGCTCACCACGCTCAGCACCTGCGCCCTTTTCGCCCTGCTCATGGCAGGCCCCGCCCTGGCCCACAACCACGAACAGCCGCCGGCGGCAAGTTTTCACCACGCACAGCCTCAGGATGCGGTTGCGGCGGCGACCCAAGAGGCTTCCCCCCTGTCCTGGCAGCTCGGCAGCGCACGCTTCACCTTGAGCGGCCTGGTCGAAGTCGAGCAGAGTTATAGCCACCAGGAGGGGGGCGGCGACCAGGATGACCTGCTCCTGAGCACCGTGGAGATCGGCCTGGAAGCCGAGCTGACCTCCTGGCTGAGCGGCCGCCTCGTCGGCCTGTGGGAGCAGAATGACACCGAGCCGATGGAGGTCGACCAGGCGGTGCTCACCCTGACCTGCCCGAGCAGGCTTGGCGGCCAGACTCAGACCCTGCATCTCGGCCGCCAGTATCTCCCTTTCGGCCGCTTCGCGACCGGCATGATCAGCGACCCGCTGGCCCTCGATCTGGGTGAGACCCGCACCACGGCGGCCCTCTACGCCCTCGAGGGGGAACGCTGGAGCCTCTCCGTGGGGGGCTTCACCGGTGCCGTCGATGATGGCGACGACGGCCTCGACAGCTGGGTGGCCGCGCTTACCGTCACACCCCGGCCGGGGATGACCTTCGGCGCGTCCTGGCTCAGCGACCTGGCGGAGAGTGATGCGGGACTGGTGCAGGAGGAAGGACTCTACGATGACGACGTCCCCGGCTGGAGCGCCTTCATCGCCCTGAGCCATGGCGGTTTCGGGCTGAATGCCGAGTACCTGGCGGCCGCCGGCTCCTTCAAGTCGGAGCAGGTGGCGGCCGGCGAGGACCTGACCGGCAGACGTCCGCGGACCTGGAGCATCGAGGGGAACTGGCAGGCCACTGAACAGCTGGCCCTGGTCGCCCGCTATGAGAAAGCCGATGACTACCAGAACGATCAGCGCCGCATCGGCCTGACTGCCGGCTACGCCCTGTGCGACTTCGCCACTCTTTCCCTCGAATACCTGCGCGGCAAGGCGGACGGGGAGAATCCGGACCACAGCGTAACGGCACAACTCGCGCTGAGCTTCTGAACAAAATACGACGGGGGGCCTTAAGGCCCCCCGTTCGCTCTTCCCGGCAGGATAAAATCCAGAGCCGAAGGTTCGCTGCTGATCCGCACCGGCAGGCGCCCCCAGGCATCGCCGTCAACCTGCAGGGAGCCCCCCTCCCCCTCGATCGTCACCCGTTCCGCAGAGAAGAACTCGACCAGCGGCGGGCGCAGCGGCAGGTGCAGGCCGAGACGCAGGGCGTAGTGCAACTGCGCCAGGCGGCCGCCCCGTTTGAACAGGCAGACCTCCAGGCGGGGGGAATCGAGGGAGGCCTGCGGGGTGATTACGTAGCGGCCGCCGTAGCAGCGCGCATTGCTGACCACCACCCCGTAGCCCTCATGGCGGGAACCATCGGCAAGGGTGATGACCAGCGACGCCGGGGCCCTGGCCAGCAGCGCCTCGCCGGCGGCGACTCCGTAGGCCAGCCGCCCGACCCTCTGCTTGACCGCCGGCCGCAGGCGGGCCACCGCCTCGGCATCCCAGCCGGCGCTGGCCATGAGCAGGAAGCGTTCGCCGTTGACCCGGCCGAGGCTGATCCGCCGCGGACGCCCCTCCACCGCCAGCCGGCAGGCCTCCTCGAGCTTGAGCGGAATCTCGGTTTCCAGGGCGAAGACGTTGACCGTCCCCAGCGGCAGGAAGGCCAGCGGCGGTGCAGCGCCGTCCAGGCCGTTGACGACTTCGTTGAGCGTCCCGTCGCCGCCGGCCGCCACGATGCGCTCAGCACCCCGCCGCCCCGCCTGGGCCGCCCACAGGCGGGCATCGCCGCGCCGTTCGGTCAGGCACAGGTCGACTTCAGCGCCGTGAGCGCGCAGCCAGGCAGCCGCCCGCTCGATGCGCGGCCGGGCGTCGCCGCCGCTGACCGGGTTGGCAATCAGCTGAATCTTCATCTGTTCACGACAATTCCCGGGCCCGGCCCGGCTTATCGCTCGGGAAGGCCGAGGCGCCGACCGCGCAGGTTGAGGAGACCGCTCTGCACATAGGCCAGCAGGCGCTGGTCCATTGCCTTGACGAGTCCCGGCTCGCTGGAGGTCTCTTCCCGGTCGGGGCCCTCCCCGGCCAGATCGTAACGGAAGAGCCGCGGATGGCTTTTCGGGTCGCGCATCAGCAGCCGATCCCCCTCGATCAGCGCCACCACCTCTTCACTCCCCGAGGGTTTGATCACCGCGAAGCCCTGATCCTTGAGGGTGGGGGCAAAGAGATTGCGCCCCCACGCCTGGGTCGGCGAGTCGTCGCCGAGCAGGCCCATGATGCTCGGGCCGATGTCGACCTGGCTGGCCACCGTGTCGCGGCGCTGCGGGGCCAGGTGGCCGGGGGCGTAAAAGAGCAGCGGCACGTTGAAGCGGGCCAAGGCCATAGGGGTGACGTTGGGCGGCACGGCGAAACCGTGATCGCCGGTGATCACGAAAAGAGTGTCGTTGAAGTACGCCTCCTTGCTGGCGGCGCGGAAGAACTCCCCCAGCGCCCAGTCGGCGTAGCGCATGCCGTTGAAGCGCCCTTCGAGGTGATCGCCGGTGACGATGCGCGGGAAGGGGAGCGGGTCCGGCAGGTTGAACGGAGAGTGGTTGGAGAGTGTCAGGATCGCCCCGAAGAAGGGCTTGCCGCCGGACATGGCCCGGAATTCCTGGTTGGCGCGCTGGTAGACATCCTGGTCCGAGACTCCCCAGACCGGATCGCGGAAGACCGGGTTCGGATAGTCCGTGGTGCCGATGAAACGGTCAATCCCATGGTTGCGGAAGAAGCCCTCCTTGTTGTCCCAGGAGAAAAGCCCGTTGTAGAGGAAGACCGACTGATAGCCGCGCCGCTCGACGAGGGTGGGGAGCCCGGAGAACTCCTGGCTGGCCTCCATCATCTTCATCAGGAATTCGTAGCCCGGAAGGTTGGGGAAGGAGGTCAGGGTGGCGTAGACCCCCTGGTGGGTATGGGTGCCGTTGGCGAAGGCCCGGGTGAAAAGGACGCCGTCGGCGGCCAGGCGATCGAACTCCGGAGTCAGGCCGTGGCGATCGCCGAGGGCCCCGCAATAACGTCCGGCAAAGCTTTCCATCATAATGACAACGACATTCTTCGGCCGCCACGCGCCCGGCGGCGCAGTCGCGGGACGCCGCAGCAGCGGGTGCTCCGCGTCGGCCAGCGGCGTGTCTCCGTCGAGATGGAGCATGGCGTTGGTCGTCGCTAGAGCGGTCTCGCGAGGCTGGCGTGAACTCCAGAAGGAGTCCTTGCTGTAGATGGCATCCCAGCCGCTGCGCCCGAGAGTGAACAGTCCGTTGAGGGCCAGGTGATTGGCAAACGTGCTTTCGCTGAAAAAGGCATTCCCCCAGCGCAGCGGTTCGCCGGTCACCCCGCCGCGTGAGGCGCAGACCAGCACGGCCACCACGGTCAGGGCCGCGGCGCCGCGAATCGGCAGTGAGGTGCGCCCGAATCTCTCGGCGCGCCCTGCCCGTCGCTGGCAGCGCCGCCACCACCAGCCTTCGGCAAGGAGGAAGAGCACACAGAGCAGCGCCCAGCCAAGGAGGTAGCGCACCACCGGATAGCCGTCCCAGATCATGCCGCTGACGATCCCGGCATGTTTCAGATACTCGAAGACCAGGTTGTTGTAGCGCACCGAGAATTCCCGGTAGAACTCGGCTTCGGCGACGCCGAGGAGCAGGACGGCGGTGAAGAACGCCAGAAAGGCGCGGCGCGCCCACTGTCGCCCCCCTGCCGGCAGCAGCACCAGGGCCAGGAAGAGCAGGATCATCAGGTAGGCGGTGACGGACAGGTCGAAGCGCAGGCCGACCAGGAAGCTTTTCGCCAGCACTCCGGCCGCGGTATCGCTGCCGAAATCGGCGTTGCGCCACCACAGCAGCAGGCGCAGGGCGGCAAAGGCCGCCACGCACAGCCCGTAGAGGCCAAGCAGGTAGCGGGCCGGTCCATGCAGCAACTCCCGGCCCAGGCTGGAGAAGGCCGACTTGAGGGAAGAGGTCGAGTTCATCATGGCTTCAGTGTCGTCCCCTTGGGGAAATGTCATGCATCATCTGCTCTGATAGCACTAGGCGAGGCCGGACACAATACCTAACCATGCAGAAAAGTGTCACATTTCACCGCCATGCCAGTGCGCTTAAGCACACTCGTCGCCGCCGGCGACCGGGGCGCCCCCCCTGGACCGGGCAGCACACAGAGTCTTGACAGGGATCGGGGGCAGGGTTATCGTCGCGGGATAAAGGGGAGTAGTCAACGGCCGGAGAAATGGCCGGCCCGGTTTCGTCACGACGGCCTTAACGCCCGGAACCGGGGCAGACACCTGCCGACAAGACCTTTATCCAGGCGTTCTGCCCTTGGATAGAGGTCTTTTTCGTTCGCCGCGCCCTGGGCGCGAGGAGGCAAACCAATGGCAACCTTGTGGATGTGGCTGGGCTTCACCCTCTTCGTGCTGGTCCTGCTGGCCCTCGACCTCGGGGTCCTGCACCGGGGCAAGGAGCACGTGGTCGGCGTGCGCGAAGCGCTGCTGCTCAGCTTCGGCTACTTCATTCTCGCCCTGATCTTCGGCGCCGGCGTCTACCATTTCCTCGGCGCGCAGGCCGGTTACGAGTTCTTCACCGGCTACCTGATCGAAAAGAGCCTGAGCGTCGACAATATCTTCGTCTTCGTCCTGATCTTCAGCTTCTTCGGCGTCCCCCGCCAGTACCAGCACCGGGTGCTCTTCTGGGGGGTGCTCGGCGCCCTGGTCATGCGCGCCGCGCTGATCCTGGTCGGCGCCGCGGTCATCCAGGCCTTCCACTGGGTCATCTATATCTTCGGCGCCTTCCTGATTTTCACCGGCATCAAGATGCTGATCTCGGTCAGCGAGACTCCGGACCTGGAAGAGAACCGCCTGATCCGCTTCATCCATCGCCGCTTCCGGGTGATCCGGGAGTACCAGGGGAACAGCTTCATCGTCCGCAAAGGCGGCCTGCTCTACCTGACCCCGCTGATGGTGGTGCTGATCCTGGTCGAAATCACCGACGTGATCTTCGCCCTCGATTCGATCCCGGCGATCTTCGCCATTACCACCGACCCCTTCATCGTCTACACCTCCAACGTCTTCGCCATCCTCGGCCTGCGCGCCCTCTACTTCGCCCTGGTCGGCATCATCCACCGCTTCCACTACCTCAAGTACGGGCTGTCGCTGGTCCTCATCCTGATCGGCGCCAAGATGCTGGTCAACGGCTACTTCGACGCCAAGATCATCTCCACCGAGGCGGCGCTGGGCGGCACCGCCCTGCTGATCGCCGGCTCGATGGTGGTCTCGCTGCTCAAGACCCGCCATCTCCCCGTCGAGGCCGCCGCCGCGGAAGCCCTGCACGGCTGGATCCCGGGGACCCCGGCAGAAGAGGACAAAGCAGACAAATCCTGACGGTCTCCGTCCCGCGAGACGCAAGCACAGAACGACGAAGGGCCCGGCATTGCGCCGGGCCCTTCGCATGTCGACAGAAAGCGAAAGCTACTTCTTGCGGTTCTTGGCGAACTGCGGATTGTCCATCGGGTCGCCTTTGTAGCCGAGCCCCCTCCAATCCATCCGCCCCTGGTCGCCGTGGCAGTCGAGGCACTGCAGGGCTTCCGCCTTGGGCGCCACCATGTGGTTGATGCGCCAGTACATGATGGTCGGCGCGAAGCCGTACTCGCCGCTGTAGGGCAGCCCGCTGGCCTGCATGCCGAGCTCGGCGGACTTGTTCCAGTCGAAGTCCTTCCAATATCCGCCCTGCCCAAAGACCTTGGTGGTGATGAAGATCCTGTTCTTGACGTCGTAGAGCTGCTTGCCGGTGTGGATCTTGAAGGGATAGATTTTCGCCGCCTTGTCCTTGATGTCCCCTTTCGGATAGGTCAGGGCCGTCACCTTGGACGGGTCCATCTTGTCGCCGGCCAGGTAGGCCCCGGCCGTGCCGTTGTACCAGGCGTAGGTCGGCATCACCATCTTGCCCCAGGTGAAATCGCCCTTCTTCTTATCGTAGGTGTGCTTGCCGAGCTTGTCGACCGGCTCATGGTCGAGGGTTTTGCCGGCCGTCGACCAGTCCCAGGACATCTTGGTCGGCTGTTCCTTGGCAAAATAGGGGATATGACAGGTCTGGCAGGCCAGCGTCGCCGCGTGCTCGTTCAGGCGTCCCTGCTTGTGCGGAGCGGCCTCGTGACAGCCCTCGCAGCCGATGTGGTCTTTGCCGCCCGGGGAGACCACCATCGCCTGCCCGCTGATCTGGTGCCTTTCGACCTTGTGGCATTCCTGGCACTGGAAATCGTTGCCGTCGGTGGCCATGTGCACATCGACCTTCTTCTCGGGATACTCCATGCTCGAGTCGAGGTCGCCGTGCTTGACCGCATCGCCGCCACCGCCGAAGAAGTGACAGCTGCCGCAATTGAAGCGGCTCGGCTTGCCGACGCTGCGGGCTATGCGCAGCAGATCGAGGCCCTTGGCCGGATGGCCGGCGTCCGTCGCCTCTTTCTTGTAAGTCCCGGTGGTATCGTGGCAGACCAGGCAGTCGACATTGGCCGGATTGTTGAAATCGAAATTCTTGTCGGTCCAGCCGTAGCCGGCGTGGCAGCTGGTGCAGCGCGGCTCGTTGCTGGAGATCGACACGCAGAAGTTGTTGATGGCATTCTTCTTGCCGCGATCAACGCTCTTGCCGTCGATGGTCTGCTTCGCCGACCACGTCCAGTGCGTGGTCTTCATGAAGTCCAGGGCTTGCTCCTTATGGCACTGCAGGCACTGGGCGGTGGCCTGCGGGCCGCTCTCGATGGGGCCCTGGACATACTCGGCGTGCTTGTTGGCGGCCTGGGCGGCGGGGGCCAGCGTCACCACCAGCAGGGCGGCGGCAATCAGTCCGCCCCGGATCTTGCTTCTGCTCGTCATTACCGATCTCCTCTTTTTGTCCTTGTGACAGGTTGTCGTCTCCCCGGCCCCGATGCAGGCGGTCTGCCGGGGAATAAAGCGGGAGCGGCGTATCGCCGCTCCCGCTTTTTCAGCATCAGAACTTCATGGTCATCGAAGCATAAAGATCGAGGACTTCGTCAACAGCCGGGAGGATCGAGTAGGCCTTACCGTCCTGCACGTCTTCAATCTTCTGCGGCTTGCCGACCGGGGTGCCGCTACCGGTGTATTTATAGTCATAGTAGATCGCCCCGACCTTGAGGAACATGTTCGGATTGATGTCGATGATGTAGTAGGCCTCGCCGGCCTGGCCGCGAGTGGCCAGCTTGCTGCCGACCACGTCATCCTGGGCCTGGGTGAAGGGGGTCCAGTATTTTGAGCCGTAGTTGTACTCGAGGCCGAACTTGCCGTGCGGCGCCGGGGTCTGGAAGCCCACATACACACCGTAGCCGTCGCGGTTTTCATCTTCGGCCGCGCCAACAACCTGGCCAAGTTCATTATACTGTGCATCCGAAAGCAGACCACCGAACATCCCGGCCTTTCCGTTCGGGTCGGTCTGGGTCCACCCGAAGGAGCCGAACCACTTGAGGCCGTTTTGCTCTTCGCGGGTAAAGCCGATGCCGGCCAGCGTCATGTCGCCGATGTTGGTGGTGGCCGAGTAGCGAGCAACCAGGTTCGCACCAGGGAATGCTTCCCCCCCCATTGGAGTCGGAAGAGCAAAGACACCTTTGAAGCCGTCGGTTACATCCAGGGCCTGGAAAGCCGTCAACTGGACAAAGGTCGTATCATCATTGAACAGATCGATGTTGAAACCACCCAGGTGGGTGTCATCGACACTGACTTCGTTGAACAGTTCGCCGTTGCCGTACTCCGACTCATAGCCCTGGCCGTAGCAGAAGCGGGCGGTCATGCCGGGGATGCCGGTCAGTTCCTCGAGACCGTAACCGACAGTGATGCCGTCGAAGTTGAAGTTGACCAGGTGCCCGGAGGGGGTGCCGCCGCGCAGCTCGTTTTCACGGATGTTGGAAGGCGGCCCGTAGGTCGAGGGGCGGCGGCCGACCGAGAAAAAGAGCGGGGTGCCGCCGATGTTGCTCCAGTCGAAGAAGGCGCGCTCGACGTGAACATAGTCGCCCGTAGTGTTGCCGCTGTTGGTGCCGTCCATGGTGTAACCGCTCCAGGAGTCGAACTCCTTGACGCCGGTGGAGTCACCCCAGTTCTTGTACATGGTCAGGCGGCCGTTGAACTTGACGTTGTCCCACACCTTGGCCTTCATGTTCAGGCGCAGGCGGGTGGTGTAGAGAACATCATTGTTCAGGCTGTATTTCTGCCGGACGAAAGTCCCATCGGGGTTCATACCCATCATGGGGTTTTGCACCAACGTCACATTGTCATAATGCACGCTGTCGGCCTTGACGCGCAGGTCGCCGCTGAACTCGATACGATCGAGAACCGAGTGTTTCTCGGCGGCGTCGACACGCTTGGTCAGCTCCTTGATCTCGGTCTTCGGCGCCTCGGCGGCCTTCTTGTTCTCCTCGACCTTCTGCGCCAGCGTCGAGAGCTGCGCGCTCAACTGCTGGATCTGCTGCTGCAGCTGCTGGATCATCTGCTCCTCCGCCGAGGCGGCCAGGCCGCTCGCCGGCAGAGCCAGCAGGGCCATAAGCCCCAAACCAACCAACTTCTTCATCTACTGCCTCCTTCCCTGGAATGAAAAGTGCGGTTACCCGCAGGTGGCCGGCTGAGGGGAGTCAGCCGCGTGATCGTAGAGGAACTGCTGGATGTCCTTGAGGTCCTCGGGGGAGATGTTGAGCGCGGGCTGGTGCTCGAACTTCTCGAAGAGGCGGTCCCACTGCTGCATGGTCTTGCTCATCGGGGTGACCTCCCCGCCGCTGCCCCCCTGGCTGTGGCACTCCTTGCAACTCTTTTTGAAGAGGGCTTTGCCCTTGCGCGGGTTGCCCCCCTCGGCGCTCAACGCGCTAGTGGCCATGCCTGCCACCAGGACCAGGGACATTGCGATACCGACGACTTTTTTCATCTTGTTACCTCCCGTGGGTTTTGGGTGCCGGTTCAGGCACCACACTGTCGCTATCGAGAAAGATTATTATCAAGACCTAATTATTTAATTATTTATATAAATCAATTCTTTAGGGCAAAAAAATCCCGCCGCACGGGCAGGAATGATAGAGCTCTCATAAAAAAATTTCAATACCCTAATATAAGAAATTCTGAATAAAAATGCCTGGCGTGAGGGGCGTTCAGCCCCGAGCGGGATCAAAGATTAGCGACAAGCCGGCCATCGACCAACTCCACCACCAGGCCGGCCCGCCCGTCGATGACCCTGTCGCCGAATTCGTCCCGAAGCCTGGCGGCCGCCGCCTCCCCAGTGCAGTGGCAGGGGGCCAGCCATTCGGGCTGCCAGCTGCGCAGGGCCGCACAGGTTGCCGCCAGGCGCTCCGCCGAAGCGTTGACCAGGTGCAGGCCGCCGATCAGCGCGCGGACGCGCTCGACTCCACTGAGCGAGCGGATCTGCTCGACGGTGTTGATCACCCCGGCGTGGCAGCAGCCGGTCAGGATGACCAGCCCATCGCCGCTGTCGAACCACAGGGCCAGGTCGTCTTCGAGCAGATCGGAGTCTTTTCCGTGGGGATCGAGGAAGAAGGGGCCGCCGGTATCCTCGAGGGGGTGGCGGCGGGGGATCTCACCGGTCAGACCGAGTTGCGGCGTAAGCCACACGGGCTCGGCAACCGGCCGCAGTCGGGAAGGCGAGAGGGCGCGCAGGGCCGCCGCGTTGTCAGCGGTGATCGAGATATCGCGCGGGGCCTCGCCGGCCTTGACGCTGTAACGCGCTATGCCCGCCCCCGGGTGGGCATAGACCCTGCAGTTCGGGTTCAGGGCGAGGACTTCGGCGAGGGACCCGGTGTGGTCGTAGTGACCGTGGCTGAGCACCAGGTCGTCGATTCCCGCCAGGTCCCAGCCCAGGCCGGCGGCATTGGGAATGAGCCCTTCCCCCTTGCCGGTATCGAAGAGGATCCGCCGGCCGGGGAGTTCGAGGCCGACGGCGAAGCCGTGTTCCTCGACCAGCCCGCAGCCGCCGCGGTTATCGACCAGGATGGTCAGACGCAGCGCAGCACTCATCCGCAGGGCTGGACCTCGGCGCCGTGCTCGGCCTGGATGACCAGCGCCTGGCTGTTGACGATCGCATCGATGATCTTCTTGCGCCCGCTGGTCACCAGGCGCTGCACGGTGCCGCGCGACACCGCCATCTGCGTGCCGGCCTCGGCCTGGCTCAGGCCTTCGCCGTCGCACAGGCGCACCGCCTCGAGCTCATCGAGGTCGAGAATGACTTTCTCAAGATCGCGGGTGGGGATTCCGGCCGGCTTGATGATGAGGCTGCCGGGGAGATGGTGAGGACAGTTACAGTTGCGCGGTTTTTTGGGACGGGGTGACATGGCGGACTTTCCGGGCCGTCAGCTGCAGTATTCGGGGGTGTCACGCACCCCCGCTAGGGCCCTCAGCGGAATCCCGAGCCGGCCGGCGCGGCGCAGCCTGAATCGGATCTGGCCGCCGGCAGCGAAATCACCCGTTTGGCGACCTGACCGCAGGAGGGGCAGGGCCACTCGCCGGATGACTCCTTGAGGAGCTTTTCGAACTTGTGGCCGCAGGCGCGGCACTCGAACTCGAAGATCGGCATAGGGAACTCCACGAGGAATATACACCTTTATGGTTTGGAATGGGACCCTTATCTACAGGCCGCCGGAACCGGAGGGGCTGAGCCGAAGACGCGGTCGGTGAAACGGACGTACCAGGCGGCGGACTGGACCTGCACGACATAGGCCAAGGCCAGGACCAGAGCGGCTTCCGAGCCGGCCGGGCCGAAGGCGTTGATGGCAATGGCCAGGGCGATGGAGAGGTTGCGCATCACCGTGCCGTAGACCAGGGCGATGGCGTCTCCGCGCGGCAAGAGCAGGCGCCCGGTGAAAGTGCTGAGCAGATAGTTGCACAAGTAGAGGAGGATGAGCGGCACCAGGATGACGCCGAGCAGTCCGGGCTGGGCGGCCACGGCCCGGGCCTTGAGGGCCATGGCGATGAAGACGATGCCGAGCACGCCGATCGTCGACAGGCCGGGAAAACGCGGCGCGAAACGCTGCTGGAAAACCTGTGCGCCGTAACGTCCGACCAGCCCGCGCTGGGTGACGTAGCCGGCAAGCATGGGAAGGAAGACGATCAGGATGATCTGCTGGAAGACCTGGGGCATATCGATCTCCACCCGCGCCCCGAGCAGCCCCTTGATGTAGAGCGGCGTCGCCAGGGAGCCGGCGATCAGTCCGATCACCGTCATCTTCACTGCGGCGGCCAGGTTCCCCTTGGCGAAGCCGGTCCAGGAGATGGTCATGCCGCTGGTCGGCACCAGGGCGGCGAGCAGCAGGCCGAGCATCAGGTAAGGGCGGCCGGCGAAGAACAGGGCAGCGATCCCAAAGGCCAGGAAGGGGATGATGGCGAAGTTGATCCCCTGGGCGAGCAGCTGGGCACGGGTGTCACCGCCGTTGAGCACCTCGCGGAGCTTGAGGGTCACCATCATCGGGTAGACCATCAGGAAGGTGAAGGGGATGATCAGCGCTTTCAGGCTGACGGCATCGAAGGCCATGCCGCAGCCGAAACCGGCGAGCAGCATCGCCGGGATGGCCCAGATGAGGTTCTTGTTCAGCGTTGCCAGCAGCTGCCACATGAGACTATTCCCGGCAAGCGGAGTCGATCATGGCGATGATCTGCTCGAAGCTTTCCCCCAGCGAGGCCGGAAACTCGACGTCATTGACCACGGCCCTGATCAGCTCTTCACTGTAGTGGACAAAGCGGACCTGGGTCCGCCCCTGGTCGCTGAAAGTCATGATGAACTTGGGCATCAGCACCGAGCGCTCGGGGTTTTTCCCCAGGCTTTTGGCCGCCTTCTCCGGCTTGCAGATCTGGATCATGTGCAGATCGAAGCCTTCGGCCACGTCGGCGCCGTGGCGGCCGAAGACGTGGGCCATCTCCATCTTGTCTTCGTTGTGGATGACGAAGCCCTGCTCTTTGGCGAGACGCCCCAGGTCGCTGACGAACCGCTCGACCGGCTTGACCGTCTCACAGGCATGAATTCTCATCGTTGCACTCCTTGGCAAATAAGATCAGAAACCGCAGCCGAAGCCGGAGGGGAGGTCGCCATTCTCGTCGAGATAAGGATCGTTACAGGCCGGCGCTGCGGTCAGTTCGACGAGGGTCTGGCGGTTGAACTGCTCGAGATTGCCAGCCAGGGAGACGCCGCACGACTGGTAGACCCTGATCCCCGCCTGCTGCAGCTCGCGCAGCGTGGCGGAACCGATCCCCTCGACCACCAGGGCGGCCCCCCCGCCCAGTTCGAGGAGGCGGCGGCACAGGTCGTGGTGACCGCGAGGCGAACGGTTGGCGACTTCCAGCAGGGTACGGCTGGCGGTGTCGACGATCACGCATAGCGGCGCCGAATCGAAATGGTTGTGGACCAGGCTGTCAAAGCCGTGGTTCTGGAAGACCGGGAAAGCGATGCGCATCAGGGGCCTCCTTAATTGGGCATATGCACGATATAGAAAATCCCCGGGGCTGTCAAGCCTTGATAAGACCGACAGCGCCGGGGAGCAGAGGCGTGAGGCGACAAACAGCGGTCAGTAAAGACCGGCGCGCTTGAGAAGCCAGATGGCGGCACCGAGGGAAGCGGCCACCAGGATGATCCAGAGAACAATTAACATGTCCGGGCTCCCTTCTCAGTAGCTTTTGCTGTCGCCGGAGACATCGGCTTCAGTCAGCGGCCTGGCGTCCATCTGCCGCCAGACCCAGGCGATGTAGGCGAGGACAAAGGGGACGAGGAGCGCCACATAGGTCATCATGGTCAGGGTGTAGCGGCTGCTCGACGCATTATGAATGGTCAGGCTGCTGGCCGGATCGGCCAGGGAGGGATAGAAAGGCGTGTGGTTGTAGCCCGCCACGGCGAAGATCGCCAGGCAGGTCAGGACCGTGCCGAGGCCCGCCGGCCAGATGCCGCGGCGCGAGGCGCTGAAGCGGTTGAGGAGGACGCCGTCCACCACCAGCACCAGCCCGGCCAGCAGCAGGACCAGCACCGCCGGCATGGCCAGCAGGTTGGCGAGGTACTTGCCGGCCACCATGCTGACCGCGCCGCTCTGCGGATCAACGGCGAAGCCGTCCATGGTGACCAGCCGGATCAGCACGAAGAGGAGGAAGGGGAGCGACATCAGCAGGCTGTTGAAGGCGCAGCCGCGCAGGCGGGCCACCAGGGCGTCCTCATCGATGTTGTTGGCCAGGTACAGGGCCCCCAGGGTCCGGGAGAGGAAGACCAGGAAGAGGCCGAAGGCCAGGTTGAAGAGGTTGAAGGCCGCCTCGAGGCCGCGCAGCGGGTGCGTCCACTGCACCAGGTTGTAGCTGCTCAGGCGGAAATTTGAGCCGGTGAAGAAGGTTCCCAGAGCCGCGCCAATGAGCAGGATGCCGACCGTGCCGTTGATCAGCAGGAAGACCTCGTAGGTGCGCTGGCCGAGGAAGTTGCCGGGTTTGCGGCGGAATTCATAGCTGACCGCCTGGATGACGAAGGTCAGCAGAATGGCGATCCACACCCAGTAGGCCCCGCCGAAGCTGGTGGCGTAGAAGAGCGGGAAGGCTGCGTAGAGCGCCCCGCCGAAGAGCACCAGGGTGGTGAAGGTCAATTCCCACTTGCGGCCCAGGGAGTTGACGATCAGGCTCTTCTCCATCTCGGTGCGGGCCAGAGTCAGGATCAGCGTCTGCCCCCCCTGGACAAAGGTCAGCATGACGAAGAGGGAGCCGACGACGGCGACGATCAGCCACCACAGCTGCTGCAGGGTGGCCAGTTCCAGGTTGCCGATCATAGGGTTAGTCTCCTTCCGGGCCGAGGGCGATCTGCCTGGCCATGATCTTCACCTCGGCGATCAGCAGGACGGTGAAGAGGGCCAGAAAGATGAAGAAGGTCAGGGCCACCGAGCCGGTGTCGAGATTGGAACGGGCCACGCTGACCGGCAGCAGTCCCTGGATGGCCCAGGGCTGCCGGCCGACCTCGGTGATGATCCAGCCGGCCTGCTGGGCGATGTAGCCGAGGGGCACCGCTAGCACGCCGAGTTTGAGCAGCCAGCGGCTCTCTTCGAGCTGGTGACGCGAGGCCTGGTAGAGGAAGAGCGCCATCAGCAGGATGAAGAAGGTGCCGAGGCCGACCATCACCCGGAAGCTGTAGAAGATCAGGCTGACCGGCGGCACGGCTTCGGCCGGCGACTGCAGGTAGCCGTAGCCGAGATAGGCTTCGTTGCGGTTAAAGTCGGCGAGGGCCGCAGCGGCGGCGTCACTGTCGCCGCCCTTTTGCGCCGTCTTGTAGGCCGCCAGGGCAGCCACCGCCTCCTTGCCGAGGCGCATCTTCTCCTCCACTCCCATGACGTTCTTCCCGGCATTTCCCCACACCAGGTCGTCGATCCCGGCTACGAAGCTGCCGAACTCGCGGTTGGCCAGCAGGGAGAGCATCCCGGGGATCTCAGCCTTGACCAGGAAGGGGTCCTGGCTGTCACCGGTCTCCTTGGCGGGGTTGACCACCCCGAAGGCGATCAGCCCGGTGGGGGTCTGCCCGGTGTAGAGCCCCTCCATGGCGGCCAGTTTCATCGGCTGGGTCTTGACCGTCAGGTAGGCGTGTTCATCACCGGTGAAGCCGACAAAGAGGGAGCTGAGCAGCCCGAAGGTGGCCGCGACGGTGATCGAGCGCAGGGCGAAAAGGCGGTGGCGCCCCTTGAGGAGAAACCAACTGGAGACGCCGACGACGAAAAGGGAAGCAAGCAGGAAGCCGGAGGAGGTGGCGTGGGCGAAGTGGCCGATGGCAATCGGCGAGGAGATCACCGCCCACAGGTCCTGCATCTCGAAGCGGGCGGTATCGGGGTTAAACTTCATGCCGATGGGGTTCTGCATCCAGCCGTTGGCCACCAGGATCCACAGGGCCGAAAGATTGGAGCCGACCGCCACCATCCAGGTGGAGAAGAGGTGCATGCGCCTTGAGACCCGTTCCCAGCCAAAGAACATCACGGCGAAGAAGGTCGCCTCGAGGAAGAAGGCGACGATCCCCTCGATGGCCAGCGGCGTGCCGAAGATGTCGCCGACCATCCACGAGTAGTTCGACCAGTTGGTGCCGAATTCGAACTCGAGGATGATTCCGGTGGCGACGCCGATGGCGAAGTTCACCCCGAAGAGGGTCATCCAGAATTTGGTCAGGCGCTTCCATTCCGGGTTGCCGGTCCGGTAGTAGACCGTTTCGAAGAAGGCGCACAAAAACGACAGCCCGAGAGTCAGGGGGACGAAAATCCAGTGGTACATCGCCGTCATGGCGAACTGGGCGCGGGCCCAGTTGAGTTGTGCGGGGTCGAGGGATTCGAACAAGGCGGGGACCTCCTGCTCTCGGGCGGTGGATTCAGCGGGCCGGCGGGCCGGACGGAAGAGTCTCGGTCAGGCGGCGCAGTACATGGTCGGCGCGCGCTTCATCACTGGCATAGGTTTCATGGAGCACATCGGGAAAGTACAGATTGAGAACTGCAAGGAAAACCAGCAGCTTGATGATGATCACCGCCCATAGCGTCCGCCCCAGGCGCATGGCACGAAAACCGTCACGGTAGAAGTAAAAGACACCGGCGGCCCGCTTGGCCAGGGCATTCATCAGGCGGCCTCCCCGCAGTTTTATAACAAGTGCACGCTAATGGAGCCCCGAACAAAAGTCAATTCTAATTTCTGAATATTAATCTTCGCTCCAATGCCCGGGGGCCGCAGCCGAGTGCGTGGACAGGAATCCGTCCGGCTGGCACTGAAGTGGCTGTCTTCAACAACCGGGAGCTGCAGGGCAAAGACATCGCACTGGTCGATAACGGCCGGTCGACCCGGGCCATCCCTGTAAAAAAAAGGCCCGGCGTTAACGCCGGGCCGCAAACAGGGCATTCCAGGGAACGGATCAGAAACGGTGGCCGAAGCCGATGTAGCTGTAGTAGGCACTGCCGTCTTCGTTGCCGTAGACGTACTCCTCGTCACTGACAAACTTGTCGTAAGTCAGCGAGGCAGTGACGTAACAGGCCGGGGTGACATCATAGGTCCCGCCGACCGTCACCTGGTACTGCTCGTAGGAGAGGTCCGAGTACTCGTCGATCTGGTTGTTGAGCTGCCAGTTGTCGTAATTGACCGACGCATAGGCCCCGGGGGCCTCTATACCGGTGTCGGCAAGGACGGCCGTAGGAGCATTTTCGGGACTGAGCTCTTTCCGCTCGGTGAACTTCCAGTCCCAGCGATCGCGGGCATTGTTGTAGGTGAGCCCGGCATTCAGGCGGAGCTGCTTGGTGGCCTGGTAATCGAGGTTGAGCGCGACGGTGTGGACATCAGACTTGTATTCCGCGGTGTTGCAGATCGAGCCAAACTGGCCCGACGAGACGTCGTTCGCTCAGCCATGGTACCAGCCGACACACGCGCGGTTCTCGGTGTCCTGCCGGTTGTAGTTATAGGCAAAGGTCAGGTTGAGTTTGTCGCTCGGCGCATACCACAGGCTGAGGCCGGGGGAGTAGGTGCTCTGCTCGAAATCGACTTCGTCGTTTTCGGCGTAGCGCACACGGGCCGAGAGGGTAGCGGCCAGATTCGGCTGGGCCGACCAGGTGCCGGAAAGTTTCCCTTCATGCACTTCCTCGGGGAGGCTGGTCGAGGACAGCTGGCGGTTCGGGTAGACCGAGGTCCAGTACCAGGTCGGAGTAGCCGGCGACGGGGTGTAGGCCGAGGTGTTGTAGTACCACAGCCCGGAGCCGAGCGGGTCCTGGGTGCCGTCCCCCTGGGCGATGCCGACATGAGCACCGGCCAGCGGCTCGTCGATGTCCTGGTAGGTGTAGCTGGCGTTGGCCGAGAAGGCACGATTGATTCTCGACTTGAGGGCCAGCTTGTAAGTCTGGGTCGTCGTCTCTCCCAGTTCTTCCTCATCGCGCTCGACTTTTTCGTACTCGTAGCCCAGCCGCAGGGTCGTCCCCTTGACCAAGCGGTAGACCGCGTCAAAGCCAACTTCGTTGACTTTACGGGACTCGGCGGAGAGCCACTCGTCGGCAGCGGTCCCCGGCCAGGCGGCATCCGCCGCCGGCACTTCACGCTGCGGGTAGTAGACCGTGTTGCCGTCGGCGTCGATCTCATAACTGCTGGCGCGCAGCGCCAGGCGCAGATTTTTGCCGAACCTGGTCGACAGCTTGGCGCCGAAGGACTCGTAATCGGTGCTCAGGGTGTTCCCGCCTTGCAGCTCGTACTCGGGCTGGTCGGCCTTGCTGCTCTCGATGTCGGACTTGACGTAGCTGCCGATCAAGGTCGTGTCCCGCGCCAGGTCGAGACGGGCCTTGAGCGAATGGCTGTCCTTCTCCGAGTCGGGGGTTGCGCCGAAAGGCAGCTCACCTGCCTCATAGAGGAGGTTGTAGGCGGTGGCATTCTGCGCGTCTTCGTAGTAGTGGGTCGGTTCTGCCCCACCGGCAGTGAATTTCCGCGTCAGGTACTCGTAGGCCACGGTCAGCAGGCCGAAACGGCCGGTGGCGCCCAGGGTGATATCCTCGGTGCGCTCGTCGATCTTCTTGCCGACCGCCGAGACGTGGCAGGCATCGCACTTGGTTACGCCGACGGACTGTTCCATCCCTTCGCGGGTCTCCACCCGGGTCCCGGCATGGAAGGTCACGTTGGGCAGCTCCGGAACGGTCAGCTCGGCTTCGCCCTTCCACTCGCGGCGGGTGACGATGTAGTTGTTGCTGAGCTCCTGCTGGTACTTGGCGGCCGGATCGTAACTGGCGGGAACGGTGAGGCCGCCGACGCCGGTGGTATTGATGTTGACCCCGGCAGCCTCCAGATCGGCGAGCGTCTTGTCGGTCACCGTACTGGGCTGCGAGCCGCCGATGTCGTCACGGGCGGTGGCGCCCATCTGCTCGAGGGTCTCGTGATCCTTCCAGTGTTCGAAGACCCGGTAGTCGAACTTCAGACGCAGGACGCGCTCGGCGTCCAGGTGCAGGTCGAACTTCTGGTCGCGCGGGCCCATGATGTCGGCGTCGAGGCCGAAGGCCGAATTGCCGCCGAATTTCGAATCGAGGGTCAGCTTGGGCGCAAAACTGATCCCGTCCTTGGCACGGGTGCCAACGTACTCGTTGACACGTGCCGGGTTGTCCTTGGTGTCCGCACCGGCAACACCGATCTCCACTTGTCCGCTGAAGGCTTGCTCTTCGGCAACGGCTGGCGTGGCGATCGTCATTAAGGCCAGGACGGACACCGCGGCAAGCCGATTAAGGCACTGCTTCATGGTCATCCTCCTTTCGTTAACGGGTCAGACCGCCACCGCTGAGCGGTTGCGACGGGTAGTCACTGCCGTGGACCGCCTTGTGGCAGGTGGTGCACTTGGTGGCAAACGAGGTCTGGAAGCCTTCCTTGCCGTGGACGTTGACGACGTTGGCCAGGTCTTTCTGGGCCTGCGTAGTTGCAGTCTGGCCGACGGCGGGAGTCGGCACGGTGTAGTTCGACTCGCGCAGCATGTGGAAGTGGCCCTCGTGGCACTGCAGGCAGAGGAAGGGCTCATTCTGCACCAGCAGGTTGTTGGCCACCGAGCCATGCGGGTCGTGGCAGATGGTGCAGTTGTCTTCCACCGGGGCATGCCCGAAGACGAAGGGCCCCTGGTAACGGCTGTGGCAGCCGAGGCACAGGTCGTTGGTGCGCTCGTCGGTGTTCAGCTCGCCATGGGGATTGTGGCAGTCGGAGCAGGTCATCTTCCCTTCCTTGACCGGATGGTGGGAGGGGAAGTTGGCCTTGGCCATCTGCTCCTGGTGGCAGGAGTAGCAGAGCTCCGGCTCCTGCTTTTTGAGGGCGTGCTTGCCGCCACCGTGGATGGTATGGCAATCGCTGCAGCTGAGGTCGGCCAGAGCGTGCTCGCTGTGAGTCCAGTCCATCAGTTTGCCGCTGGTGTGGCACTTGGCGCAGACCGCCGCGCCTTCGTCGGCGGTGAGTTCGCCGAAGCGGAGGATCTTGCTGCTATCGCCTTCCTGGACGTGCAGGCTGCCGCCGCCGTGGCAGGCTTCGCAGCCCTGGGTGCCGCCCATGTACTCGAACCCGGCCAGCCGGGCGTGGACGCCGTGCCCCATGGCGGAGGCGGCCTCCTCGTGGCACTCCAGGCAGGCGGCCTGCCCGACCGGAGCCGCGCCGTTGATCTGCGGCAAGCTCAGGATGCGCTCCCTGATCGCTCCCGTCGCGCAGGCGGCGATGAGCAGCAGGGGGGCGATCCTGGCCAGGCGCAGGGCGCTGAACCATCTCTCGCGTTTCATGAATGCTCCTTTCTTCACGTATCTGCAAAAAATTTTAAAGGGGGGGGCATCAGCCGGCGTCACTGCAGCCTCCTTTCCATGTCCCGGTTTCGAGTGCCCATTCAAACACCGGTCTAGACGGCGCGGCGGCAGTATGTTAAAAAGATTCTCATTCAGAGGAAAACGAATCATTCTTATCAAGCGCATTAGCCTTGGTTAACCCTGTTTGTCCACCGTCGAGGAGCTCATGCAGACCCGCTATCTGAAAACCCTGGTGGCAGCCGTCGAAGAAGGGAGCTTTTCGCGGGCCGCCGAACTGCTGCATATTACCCAGTCGGCGGTCTCCCAGCGCATCAAGCTGCTCGAGGAGTATTTCGGCCACGCGCTCTTCGACCGCAGCGGGGCCACCGTCGAACTGACCCAGGCCGGGCGCCTGGTGCTGGGCAAGGCCCGCGAGATCCTGCGCAAGGAACGGGAACTGGTCGACAGCCTCAAGGGGCTGGGCGGGGAAAAACGACTGGCGCTGTGCTGCACGCCGACCTTCGGCATGGCCTACCTGTCGCCGGTCCTCAACAGCTTTATCCGCGCCCACGCCGATGTTACCGACCTCAAGGTGGTCATCGAGCAGCCGCAGAGCGCCTTGCGCGCGGTGCGCAACGAGGAGTTCGACCTGGCCATCATCGAACACTGTCCCGATCAGGAGTTCAACGGGTTGGATCGCTTCATCCTCCCCGATGACGATCTCGTCCTGGTCGCCCCGCCCGGCACCCTGGCGGCCAACCCCGCGGGGAGCGTCAGCCTTGCCGAGCTGACCCGCTACCGGCTCTTCGCCCGGCGCGACGGCTGCAGCTCCAAGGAAGTCCTGCGTCAGAACCTCCTGCGCAGCGGTGTCGATTTCAACAACTTCGGTGGAATCTTGATCTCAGACGACCTGCGTTTCGTCATCGATTCTGTGATTGGCGGCGAAGGAGTCGCCTTCGTCTCACGCATCCTGGTCGCCGAACACCTGGCCAGCGGCAAACTGGTGGGCCTGACCGTCGAGGGCTTCGCCAACAGCCGCGGCCGCAGCGTCGCCCTGCTCCCCGGGCGCCACGCTGAACCGCTGATCAGGGGCCTGCTCGACTGCATCTTCCAGATCACCACCCCCGACCGCCAGCCGCAGATGATCAGCGGGCAGGGACAAGGCTGACCGGCACGTTCTCCTGATGACATAAAAAGAGAGCGGGGAAGGGCTGGTGCCCTTCCCCGCTCTCTTTTTTATTGTCAAGCCAGGATCAGTTGCTCTGCGGCCGCGGCGTGCTGTCGGAGTTCGGCGGCAGCACCGGATGGTCAACCTTCGGCTGCTTGCCGGTCAGGGTAACCAGGAAAGCGGTGATCTTCTCCGCTTCACTGTCACTGAGGGTCGCGCCCAACTGCGAGGAGCCCATGACCTTGACCGCGCTCTTGAGCTCCCACACCTTGCCGGAATGGAAGTAGGGCATGGTGATCGCCACGTTGCGCAGCGGCGGAGAGCGGAAAACGTAGGCATCGGCCTCGGTGTTGGTGACTTTGAAGCGCCCGACGTCGCCTTTGGGACGGAGCTCTTCCGCCGGGGCCTCGACGACACCGAAGGGATAGTAGTCCTGGCCGCCCAGGTTGACGCCATCGTGGCAGCCGACGCAGCCCTTGTCCATGAAGAGCGCCAGCCCTTCGAGTTCGGCGGGCTTCATCGCCTTCTTGTCCCCTTTGAGATACTTGTCGAAGGGGGAATCGGGAGTGATCAGGGTCGCTTCGAAGATCTCGATGGCCAGGGCCATGTTGTCGAAGGTGATCGGGTCCTTTTCAGCGGGGAAGGCCGCGGCGAAAAGAGGGGCATAACCCGGGATGCTCTTCAGGGTGGCGACGACGTTGGCCGGGGTGTTGTTCATCTCCACCGAAGCCTGGACCGGACCCTTGGCCTGGCTGGCCAGGTCTTCGGCGCGGCCGTCCCAGAACTGGGCGGCATTGAAGACGGCGTTGAGGACCGTCGGCGAGTTGCGCGGCCCCTTCTGCCAGCCGTGGCCGATCGAGGTCTCGAGGAGGTCGGTGCCGCCCAGGCCAACATTGTGGCAGGTATTGCAGCTGATGATCTGCGAGGACGACAGGCGCGGATCGAAATAGAGCATCTTGCCCAGCTCTAAACGAGCCGGCGAAGCCGGATTGGCCTTCAGCTGCGGGGCTGACGCCGGGACCGGCTTGAAGGCCGCCTTGGCCCGGGTGAAGAGGTCGTCCTTGGCCCAGGCGGCCGGGACAAGCAGGCTGACGCCGAGGACAGCGGCGAAAGCGCGCCGGGCGAATTTACTCCTGTTCAGCATGTGCATCTCCTTGGTGTGGGGTGACAGACAGATCGCCCCCGGATCCGGAGGCAGCCAATAATTTTAATCTTCTGATAATAGTTATTTGATGACTAGCGGTTTAAACATAATTCCCGCTCTTGTCAAGTCCCGGCACCCGCCTGACGCAGCAGGTCGTCGCGCAGCGCCAGCAGGCGACGGCTGGCGCCGACCCGGTAGCGGTGCGGATTGACCAGGCGCAGGGTGCCGTCGGGGAGGTGCTTGAGACGCTCGGCGCAGTAGTCGGCCATGTCAGTCAGCGCAGGCGAGGGGATGATCTGCCGGCCTTCGGCCATGACCACCCGGCGTACCTCGACCAGCGCGCAGTCGGGCGGGACCAGGCTGCGGCGGCGCGGATCGGCCGGATCGATGACCGGGTCGCCGGGGGCGAATGGGGGATCGGCAGTGTCACGCAGGTCGAGGATGTCCATGACCAGCCGGCCGTCGGGGGCAACCGCGCGCAGCACCCGCTTGCGCCCGGGAAGGGTGGCCTTGGCCGGATCGCTGGTGGTCTTCAGGCACGGCCGCCCGCCGCACTCGACCAGCTTGTAGACTCCGCCGAGCGCCCCGCCCCCCTCCCCGGCACAAGTCGCCAGGCGGGTGCCGACCCCGTAGATGTCCACGCATCCACCGTCGGCGCGGATCGCCGCGATCACCTCCTCATCGATCTCGTTGGAAGCGAGAATCTTCATCGCGGGGAAGCCGGCTTCGTCGAACATGCGCCGCGCCTCGCGGCTCAGGTAGGCGAGATCGCCGGAATCGAGGCGGATGCCGCGCAGTTCGAAGCCGCGGGCGCGCAGCTCGCCGGCCACCGTGATGGCGTGGGGAATGCCGCTGCTCAGGGTGTCGTAGGTGTCGACCAGCAGTACGCTGCTCGCCGGGAAGCACTCGGCATAGGCGCGGAAGGCGCTCAGCTCGTCGGGGAAGGCCATCACCCAGCTGTGGGCGTGGGTGCCCCGCACCGGCAGGCCGAACTGCTGGCCGGCCCAGACGTTGCTGGTGCTGCGCACCCCGCCGATGCAGGCGGCTCGGGCCACGCTCAGCCCCCCGTCCGGGCCGTGGGCGCGGCGCAGGCCGAACTCGATGATCTCCGCCGGGCCCGCGGCCAGCGTCAGGCGCGCCGCCTTGGTCGCCACCAGGGTCTGGAAGTTGATGAGGTTGAGCAGCGCGCTCTCGACCAGCTGGGCCTCGGCCAGCCCCCCTTCGACGGTCAGCAGCGGCTCGCCGGCGAAGACCACCTCCCCTTCGCGCGGCGCCGTGACCCGGCCGCGAAAGCGGAAGTCACGGAGAAATTCCAGGAAGATCGGCTCGAAGAGCCGCAGGCTGCGCAGGTAGTCGAGGTCGGCGGCGGTGAAGCGCAGGCCGGCCAGGTAGTCGAGAGCCGGCTGCAGTCCGGCGAAGACCGCATAGCTGCCGCGAAAGGGAGCGTGGCGGAAGTAAAGGTCGAAGGCCGCCGGCTGCTCGTGCATCCCCTCGCGCAGGTAGCCGGCCAGCATGGTCAGCTCGTAAAGGTCGGTCATCAATGCGGACGTGTGCATGGCTTTGCCTCCGGATCGGTGCTGGGCACCTCCCCCAAGCTTACCCACCGCTCGCCAAAAGTCACGCCGGGGCCTGTGCAGAGAGGACTGGACGCCTCCCCACCCGTTGATTTATTTTGAGCCCATGAACGACAGACACTCTCCGCTCCGCCGCATCTACCCCTTCTCCGCCCTGCTCGGCCAGGAGGCACTGCAGACCGCCCTGCTGGTCAACGCCGTCGATCCGCTGATCGGCGGGGTGCTGGTGCGCGGCGAAAAGGGGACCGGCAAGTCCACCGCTGCGCGGGCCCTGGCCGGGCTCCTGCCGCCGTTGACCGTGGTCGCCGACTGCCCCTGCCACTGCGATCCCGACCAGGCCGACATGCAGCACACCGCCTGCCGGGAGCGCCGGGCGGCAGGGGAAAGCCTGCCGCGGGCCGCAATGGCAACCCCCTTCGTCGACCTGCCGCTCTCGGCCAGCGAGGACCGCCTGGTCGGCACCATCGAACTGGAGCGCACCCTGGCCACCGGCCGCCGCCACTTCCAGCCGGGGCTGCTCGCCGCGGCCAACCGCGGCATCCTCTACGTCGACGAGGTCAATCTCCTCCCCGATCACCTGGTCGACCTGCTTCTCGATGCGGCGGCCTCGGGAGTCAACACCGTCGAGCGCGACGGCCTGCACGACAGCCACCCGGCGCGCTTCCTGCTGATCGGCACCATGAACCCGGAGGAGGGGGAGCTGCGGCCCCAGTTCCTTGACCGCTTCGGCCTGTGCGTCGCCGTCAGCGGCCTGCCGGCGGCGGCGATGCGCCGCGAGATCGTCCTGCGCCGCCTGGCCTTCGATCGCGACCCGCAAGCCTTCACCGCCCGTTTCGCCGCTGCCGAAGAACTGCTGGCCGGCCAGGTGGAAAGGGCGCGGCAGGCTCTCGAGGCGGTCGACGTGCCGGTTGCGGCCATCGACCGTGCCGTGGAACTGGCCGCCGCCGCCCGCACCCAGGGGCATCGCGCCGAGCTGGTCCTGGTGCGCACCGCCCGGGCCCTGGCCGCCCTCTGCGAACGCCCGGCGGTCGGCGAAGCCGAGCTGCGCGAGGCGGCCCTCCTGGTCCTCCCCCACCGCCTGGACGGCGGCGGGCTGAGCGATCCCGAGCGCAACGCCGGACGTCTGGCGGAGATCCTCGCCGAGGCCTCCAGCCTCTCCCAGGCCCCGTCGCCGGCGGCGGCCGATGAAGAACTCCCCCTGCTCATCGACGAGGACCTGACCATCCCCGGAGCGGCGGCCGCCGGCGCCATGTTCTTCACTTACCTCAAAAAAAAAGTCCCGAGCGTCTTTTCACCGCCACTGACCGCGACCTGCTGAGCGCCGCACCGCCGCCCCCCGCCAGGCGTCGCGGCCGGGCCCGGCAGGGGAGTGCCCGGACCGAATCAGGGCGCCGCGGTCGGCGCACCGGCAGCACCCGCCGGCATGCCGGCGAGTTGCTGCACTGCCCCGACCTGGGGGCAACCGTCGCCGCCATCCTCGCTGATCGCGCGGCTGACGCCCCGCCGCTCCCCCTGCGCCCCGCCAGCAGCGACTGGCACCTGCAGCGCTTCGCCCAACGCCCCCACCGCCTGGTGCTCTTCGCCGTCGATGCTTCCGACTCCATGGGCGACGGCCCGGAAACCCGCATGGCGGCAGCCCTCGGTGCCGCGGCCGCCCTGGCCCGCCGCGCCTACCTGAACCGCGACCAGGTGGCGCTGATCACCTTCCGCGACCATGCGGCGACCTTGGTCGTGCCCCCGACCGGGAGCGCCATGCGCGTCCACCGCCTGCTCCGCCGCCTGGTTGTCGGCGGCGCCACCCCTCTGGCCGACGGCCTGCGCCTGGCCGGCGAGACCCTGCGCAACGCGCGCCGCAAGGACCCGCTGCTCGAGCTGCTTCTGGTCCTGGTTTCCGACGGCGACGCCACCGTCCCCCTGCGGCGCGGCGGCGACCCCCTGGCCGACGCTTTGGCCATGGCCGCCGAGCTGCGCCAAAGCGGGATTGCCGGGGTGGTCATCGACACCGGCACCTCGCCGCCGGCCCAGCGCCAGCTGCCGCGCCTCGCCCGGGAGCTTGGCGCGACCTGCCGGCACCTCCACGAACTGACCGGCAATAACATCCTCCGCCTCCTCGACGCCGGCCTGGCCGCAAGAGTCCAGCCATGAGCCACGCGGACATCTCCCTTGCCGCCATCCGCCAGGTTTTAGCCGGCCACCAGCCGGCCCTGCTCCCCGTCGACCGGCCCCACGCGGCAGTCGCCCTGCTCCTCGCCGAAGGGCCCCAGGCCCCTGAAGCACTCTTCATCCTGCGCGCCCGTCACGAAGGCGATCCCTGGTCGGGGGACATCGGCTTCCCCGGCGGCCGGGTCGCCCCCGCTGACGGCCACCCCCGCCGCACCGCCGAGCGCGAGAGCAGCGAGGAACTGGCCCTCGACCTGGCCACCTGCGACTACCTCGGGCGCCTTGACGACCTGCGCGGCGCCACCCTGCCGATCCTGGTCTCCGGCTTCGTCTACGCCGCCCCCGCCCGCCCCTTCCTGCAGCCCAACCACGAAGTCGCCGCCACCTTCTGGTTCCCCCTCGACCTGCTCCTTGACCCGGCGCGCCATCGCCTCGAGGAGTTCACCTACCGCGGGCGCGCCACCCGCCAGCCGGTCGCCGACCTCCTCGGTCCGGGCACCCCGCTGCTGTGGGGGATCACCTACCGCCTGCTGCGCGGCTTTTTCAGCCTGCTCGACCAGCCCTTCGGCCTCGCGGCCCCCCCACCCTCCCCTGACCGCCAATAAAAAAAGCGGCCCCCTGAGCGGGAGCCGCGAACTGCCAATATTGCGTGACGGGCCGGCCGGCTACTGCTGGCCGGGACCGGGGACCCTGTAGCGCCTTCCTCCCTGCGAGAAGATCGCCCCGCGCGGGGTGATCTCCTCGAGGACCAGGCCGTCGTCCAGGGACTGCCCCTGGCGCACGATCCGGTTGTCGATGCGCACCATCCGGCGGGCCGGCTCCTCGGCATAGAAGTGCAGGCTCATCGCCAGGCGCTCAGCCATCTCCGCCGGCGCAGCCTCAACCGCCGGACGCGGGGCTGCAGGGGCGTTCGTCCGGGTCTCCCTGGCGGCCGGCTGACGGCGCTCGACGACCGGGGCCGGCGCCGGTTTTCTGCTCTCACTGGCGGCAACCGGGACCGGGACCGGGGCCGGGGCGGCCGGGACCACGGCAGGGGCCACGGGACGGGGGACCGGGGCCGGCGGCGGTGTCTGCGGGGTCGGGGAACTCGCAGCAACGGGAGGGCTGGCGACCGGCGGGGCAACCATTGCGTCGCGCAACAGCCACCCTCCGACCAGGGCCAGGAGCGCCAGTCCCGGGACCAGGGCATAAGGCCACCAGCGCCGCTGTCCGGGACGATTGAGGTCAACGACCTTGTCGCGCGGCGGCTGCCCCCCCTCGTGGAGCCGCCGCCGCTCTTCCGATTTTTTCAGCGCATCGAGGATGAACGACATCAGCGCTCTCCTCCCGGCTGGTCAAGGCGCGGGTCCTGGTGGCCCAGGGCGTTGAGCAGGTGAATGACCGTCAGCGGGCCGAGGGCCCCGTCGGGGACGAGCCCGGCGCTCAGCTGGTAGCGCTTGAGCGCGCCGAGCAGCTGCCCCTCCAGCCGGCTGGCTCCGCCGTCGCGCGGGTAGAGCCCCAGGGTGGCCAGAGAGCGCGCCAGCCAGGGGATCGCCGCGCCGTCACCGCCGGGGGCGACGGACGCCGTGTAAACCGTCGGCGGCCGCCACAAAAGCTGGAATTCGCCGAACCAGCGGCTCTCCAGGACCCGGGCGTCGAGCTCGACGACCTGCCCGCCGGCGACGAAGCGCGCCCGTTGGCCGTCGAGACGATCGAGCAGGACATAGAAGGGCTGGCCCCCATCACTGTACAGGGTCAGAACCGCCGGGCGGTTGAGGCTGCGCAGGTTGACCAGGCTGTCCTGGCGGGAGAGACAGCGCAGCTCGAAAGTTTCGGCAAAGCTGCAGGCATCCCCGGCCCCGGGGCGCACGCTCACCCCCCAGCGCCGGGCCAGGTCGGCGGAAGCCTTCTCGAGGGACTGGCCGACTGCGAATCCCGCCGGCCAGGTGGTCGGCAAGGCAGCCTGCGCCGCTGCGGGGGCCGCAGCCGCCGCAGCCGCCGCGGGCGCCTCGGGATGGCGGGGCGGCGCGGGCGCAGCCTCAACCCGGACGGCCGCAGGGGATGGAGACGGTTCGATGGTGACAGCAGGCCGGGAGAGAAGATAGGCGCCGCCGGCCGCCAGCACCACCAGGGCCGCACTCGCTGCCGCCAACCCGGCAGCCCGGCGCGACAGCCACGCGGGACCGGGGCTTTCGAAGAGCACCTCCCGGGCGGCCTGGCGGATGATCGCCCGGTTGACCACGCCGAGACCGCGGGTAAAGGCCCCGAGCAGGGCCCGATCACAGATCAGGTTGACCAGGCGGGGAATGCCGCGCGAGTAGCGGCAGATGCTGCGCAGCGCGGCAGGCGGGAAGATCGGCCGGTCGCAGCCGGCGACTTCCAGGCGGTGACGGACGTAGCCCTGGACATCGGCGAAGCTCAACGGGCCGAGGTGGTAGCGGGCGGTGATGCGCTGGGCCAGCTGGCGCATGTCGGGGCGGGCCAGGATGGCGCGCAGTTCGGGCTGGCCGAGGAGGACGATCTGCAGGAGCTTGCGGTCGTCGGTCTCCAGGTTGGTCAGCAGGCGCAGCTGCTCGAGGACGTCGGCGGCCAGGTTCTGGGCCTCGTCGATGATCAGTACGGTTTTGCGTCCGGCGGCGTTGGTCTCGAGCAGGCGGGCGTTGAGCCCATCGACCAGGGTCTTGATGCTGGCGCCGGCCGGCCGGGCGATGTGCAGTTCGTCGCAGATCGTCTCGAGCAGCTCGACGACGGTCAGCTTGGGATTGAAGATCACCGCCAGGTCGGCCTGAGCCGGGATTTCGCCGAGCAGGCGCCGGCAGACGGTGGTCTTGCCGGTCCCGACCTCGCCGGTGAGCAGGACGAAGCCGCCGCCGTCGCTCTGCAGCCCGTAGAGCAGGTGGGCCAGGGCCTCCTGGTGCTGGGCACTCATATAGAGGTAGCGCGGGTCGGGGGCGATGGTGAAGGGCTTTTCGCGCAGGCCGAAGTAGGCCGTGTACATGGTTTCTCCCGGTTAAAGCTGGCCGCTGTCAGCGGCAGGTGGTCATGATAACGGCCGTGTCGGCTACTGTCCAGCGCCCTGCCGCGTCTCCTGGCGCAGGGCCAGGTCGGCCAGCACCAGGGCGGCCATGCTCTCGACGATCGGCACGGCGCGCGGCACCACGCAGGGATCATGCCGCCCCTTGGCCTGGAGGATCACCGGGTTGCCGTCGTAATCGGCGGTGGCCTGGGGCAGGCCGATGGTCGCCACCGGCTTGAAGGCGACCCGGAAGAGGAGCGGCTCGCCGCTGGAGATGCCGCCGAGGACTCCTCCGGCATGGTTGGTGACGGTGCCGAGGCGGTCCCCCTTGCGGATGAAGGGGTCGTTGTGCTGGGAGCCGCGCAGCGTCGTCCCGGCGAAGCCAGAGCCGATCTCGAATCCCTTGGTCGCCGGCAGGGAGAGCATCGCCTGGGCCAGCTTCGCCTCGAGCTTGTCGAAAATCGGCTCGCCCCAGCCCGCCGGCACGTTGCGGCATACACAGCTGACCACCCCGCCGATCGAGTCGCGGGCATCGCGGACCTCGCGGATCAGTGCCGCCATCTCCTCGGCGGCCGGCCCCGGGCAGCGCACCGGGTGGGCGTCGACCCGCTCGCGGCTGACCAGTTCGCTGTCGATCTCGACGCTCACCGCCCCCACCGCGCTGACCCAGGCGACGATCTCCACCCCGTAGCGCAGGCGCAGCAGCTTCTCGGCGATCGCCCCCGCCGCCACCCGGCCGATGGTCTCGCGGGCGCTGGCCCGGCCGCCGCCGCTGCGGGCGCGCAGGCCGTACTTGAACTGATAGGTGAAGTCGGCATGAGAGGGGCGCGGCACCGTATCCATCTCGCCGTAGTCGCCGGGGCGCTGGTCCTCGTTGTGGACCAGCAGGCCGATCGGCGTCCCCAGGGTGCGCCCCCCCTCGACCCCGGAGAGGATGGTCACCCGGTCCGCCTCCTGGCGCGGGGTGGAGAGGTCGCTCTGCCCCGGGCGGCGGCGATCGAGCTGGGCCTGGATATCGGCTGCGGACAGGGGGAGATTCGGCGGACAGCCGTCGACCACCGCGCCGACGCCGACGCCGTGAGACTCGCCGAAGGTGGCGACGCGAAAGAGCGTACCGAAAGAGCTGGACATCAGCGGACTCCTGAAGGAAATGGCTGATTATAGCAAGACGCCATAAAAAAAGGGACGGAATCGAATCCGTCCCTTTTGGCGTTTATCCTCAGCCCGCTAGACAATCTCTCTCAGAGTGATCTCGAAGGTCAGATCCTCCCCCGCCAGCGGGTGATTCGAGTCGAAGGTGATCCCCTCGTCGGTGACCTCGAGGACGGTGACGCCGAACTGCTCGTCATCCTCGCCGGTCAGCACCAGCTCTTCGCCGACTTCCGGGGTGAGATCGTCCGGCAGTTGGGCGCGGGGGATGATGACCACGTTGTCCTCGTCGTACTCGCCGAAGGCCTCGGCGGCGGGAACGGTGACGGTGCGCGTCTCCCCGGGGGCCATGCCGATCAGGGCCGCCTCGATCTGCGGGAAGATGTCCCCCTTGCCGAGGTGGATGTCGATCGGGCCGGGGGCGCAGCCGCACCCCTCGTCGTCGCCGTGGCCGCTCGAGCAGCAGTCGTCGTCGCCGCAGTCATCGTCGTCGCAGCTGATGCTGCTCAGGGTGCTCTGGAACACCGTGCCGTCGTCGAGGGTCCCGACCAGGTCGATGCGGACCATATCCCCTTCTTTTACTTGAGCCATTGATCTACTCCTTTCATTGGCTGGCCTTTCCCGGCCAGAAAATTACCTGCCATCTGGTTTTGCGACTCGGCAGCCGGAGGCGGTTGTTCTCCGCGCCCGCACCCCTGCGTCAATCGGTATGGATGCCTAGCGACCCTGTCCGGAGCGCGCGCCGTTGCGCTTGAAGCGCCGGCGGGCGGCGGGCGGCCGGGCCGGCTCGGCGGCGGCCACTGCTGCGGCCGGCGGCGTCGCGGCCGCCTTGGGCTTGACGCGCGGGGCCATCGGCGGGCGGGGCGCGCGGGCGAACTCGGTGTCCTTGCGCGGCGCCGCCACCGTATAGTCGAAGTCCGCCAGGCGGCGGCGCTCGAGGGGCTTGCCGAGAGCTTTCTCGATACTCCTGACCATCGCCGCATCCTCGCCGCTCACCAGGGTGAAGGCGTCGCCGCTGCGCGCGGCGCGGCCGGTGCGGCCGATACGGTGGATGTAGGCCTCGGTGGTATCCGGGATGTCATAGTTGATGACATGCGAGATCTGGCTGACGTCGATGCCGCGGGCGGCGATGTCGGTGGCCACCAGGATCTGGAAGCTGCCGTCGCGGAAACCGTCGAGGGCTGCCTGGCGGCGGTTCTGCGACAGGTTGCCCTGCAGCGAGGCGGCCCGGTAGCCGGCCTTCTGCAGCTGTTCGTCAAGGCGCTTGGCGCGATGCTTGGTGCGGGTGAAGACCAGCACCGACTCGGTGTCGGTGTGCTGGAGCAGGGCGGTCTTGAGGTGCGGCTCGACCGGGTAGAGGGCGTGGCTGACGGTGACCGCCGGGGCCACTCGGTCGACCTGCACGGTCACCGGGCTGGTCAGCACCTCCCCGGCCAGGCCGCGGATCGCCTCGGGCATGGTCGCCGAGAAGAGCAGGGTCTGGCGGCGCGGCGGCAGCGCCTTGAGGATGCGACGAATGTCGGGGAGGAAGCCCATGTCGAACATCTGGTCGGCCTCGTCGAGGACCAGCACCTCGAGGCGCGACAGGTCGATCGTCCCCTGGCCGATATGGTCGAGGAGCCGCCCCGGGCAGGCGACGACGATGTCGACGCCGCGGCGCAGCCGGGCGATCTGCGGGTTGATGCCGACCCCGCCGTAGACGGTGGTGCTGGTCAGGCCGGTCTGGGTGCCGAGGGTGACGAAGCTGTCGTTGATCTGCTCGGCCAGTTCGCGGGTCGGGGCCACCACCAGGGCGCGCACCCGGCCGCGGCCGCCGGGGTGGAGGCGGTGCAGGATCGGCAGGGCGAAAGCGGCGGTCTTGCCGGTGCCGGTCTGGGCCAGGCCCATGACGTCGCGGCCGGCGAGTACCGCCGGGATGGCCTGGGCCTGGATCGGCGTGGGGGCGAGGTAACCGGCGGCCGTAACGCCGGCGGCAACCTCGGGGTGAAACTGGAAATCGGTGAACTGCATTATGTCAAAAAATCCTTTTCTCGGTTGGTTCGGCGCCGGGAGCTTCGCTCCCCTGGCGCCTGGTTGTCTTTGCGGAGAGCCTGGGGACTATCGCCCACTCGGCCGCGAGCCGGGCTTGCGGCTGCGCATTTCCACCACCGGCTGGCGGCGTTCGCGCGGGGCTTCCGTGCGGGCCCCGCCGGGGCGGCTGCCGAAGCGCTTCTGCCCGGGGCGCGAGGTGCGCGGGGCACGCAGCGGGCGGGTCGGCTCGAGACCGGGGATGACCGCCTGCGGCAGGGGCTGGGCGATCAGCCGCTCGATCCGCTCGAGGCGCGGCACGTCGCTGCGGCTGACGAAGGAGATCGCCACTCCGGAGGCGCCGGCCCGGCCGGTGCGGCCGATGCGGTGGACGTAGTCCTCGGCGGCCATCGGCAGGTCGAAGTTGATCACGTGGCTGATCCCCTGGACATCCAGGCCGCGGGCGGCGACATCGGTGGCCACCAGCAGGCGCACCCGCCCCTGGCGCAGGTCGCGGACAGTGCGGTTGCGGGCCCCCTGGGGCATGTCGCCGTGCAGGGCGGCGGCCCGGTGCCCCTTGGCGGCCAGTTCCACCGCCAGGGCGTCGGCATCGCGCTTGGTGGCCGAGAAGACGATCGCCCGGGTCACGGTCGGGTCGGCGGCCAGGTGGTGGAGGATGCGCTTCTTGTGATCGAGGCAGTCGGCGACGTGCAGGCGCTGCTCGATCTGCTCAAGGGTCACCTTCTTCCCGGCGATATCGATGCGCACCGGGTCATTGAGCAGTTCCCCGGCCAGCCCGGCCATGGTCTGGTCGAGGGTGGCGGTGAAGAGCAGCGTCTGCCGGCCGGCGGGGGCGGCGTTTACGAGTTTTTCGACGTCCTCCTTGAAGCCCATGTCGAGCATGCGGTCGGCTTCGTCGAGGATCAGCACCTCGAGGCGGCTGAGGTCGAGGGAGCGCCGCTCAAGGTGGTCGATCAGGCGTCCCGGAGTGCCGACCACCAGGTCAAGGGAGCCGCCGAGATCACGGTACTGGGTGATATAGGAGGTCCCGCCGAGGATCACGGCGCTGCGCAGGTTGATGAAGCGCCCGTAGTTGCGGGTGGCCTCGATGACCTGGGCGGCCAGCTCGCGGGTCGGGGTGACCACCAGGACGCGCGGCGCCCCCTTGGGGCCGCGACGGACCTCGGCGAGGCGCTGCAGGACCGGGAGCATGAAGGCTCCGGTCTTGCCGGTGCCGGTCTGGGCGGTGGCCAGCAGGTCGCGGCCGGCGAGAATTTCGGGGATGGCGCGCTGCTGGATCGGGGTCGGCTCGGTGTAGCCGCAGTTGGTCACGGCCCGCAGCAGGGCGGGGTGGAGCTGGAGTTCGGCAAACGACATGAAAGTTCCTTCCGCTGACGCAGGAATGCGACAGCTGTTCGCATGGGCGTGCACGCCGCCGGGCAGCCATCGGCCCGGAGAGGTTCGGCTGGAGCACAGTCAGACTGGCAGAAAAACATCGTCGCCAACCTGGGGTGCTGCCGCGCATGAAACGGGAAGATCGCAGGGGGTCAGGAACGATGAAGCGCCGGCCGAACGGCCGACGCCTGTTACAGTCGAAAGTGGTTATACACCGGAACGGCGACGAAATGCAAGCCGCAGGGAGAAAAATGCCTTCCGGGCCCTGAAACCTGACTCGCCAGGGCACCGCGGAACGTGCTTTTGCACATCCGCCCGGGCGCGCTTTCCCATGAATTAACGCTTGATTGCACATTCCTTGATAGAAAATATCGTGTTATCGGTATACATATATCCTCGCGGACAATGCCCTGCATTGACACTGCCGACCCAGCCAAGGAGTCTCGCCATGCAATACCTTTTGCCTTTCCTGCTGCTGATCCTCTGCGCTCTCCCGGCTGCGGCCCTGGAACTCCCCGGCAATTGCCGGATCCACTTCACCGGCTCATCGACCCTCCATGACTTCGCCGGCGACGGGGGCTGCGAGCCCTTCGTCCTGCAGGTCAAAAATACCGCCGAGGGCACCGCGATGGTAGCCGAGACGGTGCTGAACGTCCCGGTCGCCGTCATGCAGACAGCCAATGACGGCCGCGATGAAAAGATGCGCGCGATGTTCGCCGCCGACCGCTTCCCGCGGATCACCGGGATCCTCCCGGGCGGGCCGCTCACCGACCTGCGCCGGCAACTGCATGCGGCGGCCGCCGGCAAGGGCGGTTTCCCGCTGCGCCTGCGCATCCGCGAGATCGAGACGCCGGTGGCGGCGAAGGTCACCCGCCTGGCCGATAGTCCCGACGGGCTCAGCTTCGACCTTGAGTTCCCCGTATCTCTAGGCACTTATCATCTCGAGCCGCCTTCCGTTCTCGGCCTGATCAAGGTGGCCGACCAGGTCCGGGTCACGGCCAGCCTGAAACTGGCCCCGCTGCCGACTCCCTGGCAGCCTTGAAGCTGCCGCGGAACGGAGCAGACATGACCGCCTATCTTCACCGGATCGCGACTGCCAACCCGGAGCAGGCCTATCGCCAGCAGGAAATCGGCTCATGGATGGAGTCGCTGGCCGCCAGCGAGCGCATGCGGCGCATGCTCAAAGCCCTGTACCGCTCTTCAGGGATCGAAACCCGGCATGCCTCCCTGACCGATTTCGGGCGGGACTTTTTCACCCGCGACGCCCAGGGTACCCTGATCGAACCCGGCACCGGCTTCCGCAACGAGGTCTACCGCCGCGAAGCCCCTGCCATCGCCCTGCGCGCGGCACGCCAGCTCTTCACCGGGGCGGAGGGCGCCGACCCGCGGGCAATCACCCACGTCATCACCGTCTCCTGCACCGGCTTCTTCAACCCCGGCCTCGATTACCTGCTGGTCAACGAACTCGGCCTCCCCTCCTCCACCCAGCGCTACCATCTCGGCTTCATGGGCTGCTACGCGGCCTTCCCGGCCCTGCGCATGGCTGCCCAGTTCTGCGCCGCCGACCCGCAGGCCAACGTGCTGGTCCTCTGCCTCGAACTCTGTTCGCTGCACATCCAGTTCGGCGAGCGCGAGGACCAGCTGCTTGCCAACGCCCTGTTCGCCGACGGCGCCGCCGCCGCCCTGGTCAGCGCCCGGCCACCGGCACCCGGCCGACCGGCATTAAGTCTCGACCGCTTCGTCTCGGCCCTCGTCCCCGAAGGGGAGTCCGACATGGCCTGGTCGATCGGCGACCGCGGCTTCGATATCGCCCTTTCCGGCTACGTCCCGAAGATTCTCGGCGCCAACATCGCCGGGCTGGTCGACGGCATGCTCGCCAACAGCGGCCGACAGCGCGACGACATCGCCATCTGGGCCATTCATCCCGGCGGCAAAGCGATCCTCGACCAGGTCGAACGCGCCCTCGCCCTGCACCCCGCGCAGCTGGCCGCCCCGCGGCGGGTCCTGCGCGATTTCGGCAACATGAGCAGCGCCACCATCCTCTTCGTCCTGCGCGACCTGCTCGAGGCGCCGGGCGGCGATAACGAACGGATCTGCAGCATGGCCTTCGGGCCGGGGCTGACGATCGAAATGGCGCTGCTCACCCGCACCGAGGGCGCGGCGTGAAGCCGATCGACTGGCAGGTGCTGATCGTCGGGGCCGGCCCCGTCGGCCTGCTCCTCGGCAACCTGCTCGGCACCCGGGGCGTCCGCACCCTGGTGATTGATCGGCGCACCAGCGGTCCGGACGCCTCGATGGCCATCGGCCTGACACCGCCCTCCATGGCGCTGCTGCAAGGGCTCGATCTCGACCGGGCCTTCATTGCCGCCGGCGTCAAGGTCGATCATGCCGTGGTCCACGGCGACCACGGCCAACTCGGCGAGCTTTTTTTCCACGACCTCCCCGGCCCCTACCCCTTCATCCTCTCCGTGCCGCAGGCGGAGACCGTGCGGCTCCTCGAGGCGCACCTGGCCGCCTGGCCGTCGGTCTGCCTGCGCCGCGGCACTGAACTCACAGCCCTGTCCCAGGAGGGTGGCCAGGTCACCGCCACGCTGCGCAGTGTCGCCGACGGCAGCAAGGAGACTGTGTGCAGCACCTGGCTGGCCGGCTGCGACGGCGGCGAGAGCCTGGTGCGCAGCCTCGCCGGCCTCCCGGTCAGCGGCGGCAGCTACCCGCAGACCTTCGTCATGGCCGACTACGCCGATGCCTCCGGGCTGGGCGGGGCGGCACACCTCTACTTCACCCGCCACGGCTCGGTCGAATCCTTCCCCCTCCCCGGCGGACGGCGGCGCTGGATCATCCAGACCGATTCCCTCCAGCGCCCGGTCCCGCCCGGCCTGCTCGCCGCGGCAGTCCGGCAGCGCACCGGCATCGACCTCGCCGGCAGCGCCTGCTCGTTCGAAAGTGCCTTCGCCGTCCGCCACCGCCTGGCCGACCGCTACGCGCAGGGGAAAGTCGTGCTCTGCGGGGACGCCGCCCACCTGATGAGCCCGGTCGGCGGCCAGGGGATGAATGTCGGCTTCGCCGACGCGGCGGCCCTCGCTGCAGTCCTGGTGAACGCCAGCCCCGACGGCGAGCCCGCCCCGGCCCTGGCCGAATACGGGCGCATGCGGCGCCGGGTGGCACACATCGCCATCGGCCGGGCCGCCCGCGGCATGTGGATGGGGACCCGGCGCGGCCCCCTGGCCGGCCTGTGGCGCGAGCCGCTGCTGCGCCTGCTGCTCGCGCCGCCCATCTCCCGCAGCCTCCCCCCCTACTTCGCCATGCTGACCATGCCGGGCAACCCGGCCACCCCCAGCGGGACCGGCGCGTGAGAGCGGAAGCCTTGCTGCAGCGTTTTTACTACCGCCTGCTCTGGCAGGGACGCGGCTGGCTGCTCGCCGTGCTGCTGGTACTCACCGGCCTGCTGCTGATCCCCGCCGTGCAGATCGGCGTCGAGCAGGACAACGCCTCGATGCGCGGCGAGGACCCGGCCGCCCGGCAGGCTTACCAGGCGTTCCGTGAACGGTTCGGCAGCGATGACCTGCTCCTTCTAGGCCTGCAGCATCCGCGCCTGCTCAGCCCCGAGGGGCTCACCCTGCTGCAGCGGCTAACCGGGGAAATCGAAAGCTTGCCGGGAGTCAGGCGGGTCTTCAGCCTGAGCAATGCCAGGGTCGCCGTCCCCGGTCCCTACGGCGCCGAACCCGCTCCTCTGCTCCCTTCCGCGCAGGATCCCGATTTTGCCGCCGCCCGCGACCGGCAGCTCGAGCGCTACGCCGACCAGGCGGCGCGCTTTCTCTCCGCCGACCGCCGGACCGCCATGCTCCTCGTCCTCCCCGGGGAAATTACCGGCGAGCAAATGTCCGCCCTGATCGACGCTCTCCGCCGGCTGGGCGGGCAACTCCCCGAGGAGGCCGCCCTGCGCGTCACCGGGGTGCCGGTGCAGAAAGCCGATGTGGCCAGGGCGATCCAGCACGACCAGCAGATCCTCATGCCGCTTGCGGTGGTCGTGCTCGGCGCGCTCCTCGCCCTGCTCTTCCGCCGCCTGGCCGGAGTGCTCCTCCCCCTGGCGGCGATGGCGATCAGCCTGGTATGGACCCTCGGCCTTTACGCCCTCGCCGGTTTCCCGCTCAACGCCATCACCGCCCTGCTGCCGCCGGTGGTGATGGTCCTGGCCGTGGCGGCCAGCGTGCACGTCTTTCACGGCTGGCTCTCACTGGCCGGCGAGCGCGGCGAGCCCCGTTCACTGCTCGCCCACCGCATGGCGGAACTCTTCTCCCCCTGCTTCTTCACCGCGCTGACCACCATGATCGGCATGTTCTCGCTGGTCACCTGCGACATCCCGGCGGTGCAGCGCTTCGGCATTTTTGCCGGGGTCGGCGTGATGGTCGCCTTCGTCGTCACCGTGACCCTGCTGCCGGTGGCGCTCTCCTTTCTCCCCCTGCCGCAGCAGAAGCAGCGGCGGCGGAACCGCCTGCTCAACGGCAGCATCCGCCGGCTCTTTCGGCCGGTGATCGGCCGGCCGGGGCTGGTCTTTGGCGCCTGCTGCCTGCTGGCCGTACTGGCCCTGCCGCTCGCCGCGCGGATAGGCAACAACACCGACCTGGTGCGCTTTTTCCGCGCCGACGCACCAATCCACCGCGACACCCTGGCCCTCGACCAGGCCACCGGCGGGGTGGTGCCGCTGGAGTTCATGATTTCCCGGCGGGACGGCGGGCCGCTGCTCAACGCCGAGTTGGTCAAGCGCCTGGCAACCTGGCGGGAGGAACTGCGCCAGACCCCGCAGGTCAGCGCCAGCCTGAGTCTGCTCGACCTGCTCATCCCCCTCTACCGGGCGGAGCGCAACGATCCCCGGGCAACGCTGCCCACAACCGATCCGGAACTCCTGGCGCTTGTCGACCTCCTTCCGGCTCTCCCCGAACAGGAGCTGGTCGCCTGGCTGCTGAGCGCCGACCAGCGCCACCTGCGCGTCACCGTCCAGCTGCCCGCCCTGGGGAGCGCGGCCGCCAGCCGCCTCGGCGAGGAGTTGCGCGGCCAGGCCGCGCGGCTGCTGGGCGACGAGGTTACCGTCATCGCCACCGGCAGCTATCTCGAGATCAGCAACGACTCAAACCGGCTGGTCGGCAACCTCCTGCAGAGCTTTGCCCTTTCCCTCGCCACCATCTTCGTGACCCTGGCCGTACTCCTGCGCAACGGCCGCCTGCTGCTGGCAGCGATCGTCCCCAACCTGCTCCCGCTGGCCTGGACCGCGGGGCTGATGGGCTGGGTCGGCATCGACCTGAGTTCCGGCACGGCCATGGTCGCCGCCGTCACCATGGGGATGGCGGTCGACAACACCATTCACTTTCTTGAACGATACCGCCGGGAGCATCGCGGCTACAGCCGCCCGGCCCTGCTGCGCACCGCCCTGGGGGTCGGCCCGGCCATGATCATTTCAACCATTGTCCTGGCGGTCGGCTTCTGGGTCGGCGCCTTCAGCAGTTTCCTCCCCAGCGTCTACTTTTCGCTGATGACCGGTGTCACCCTGGTCGGCGCCCTCTTCTGTGACCTGGCGGTCCTCCCCGCCGGGCTGCTCCTCCTCGACCGCCTGCGCCCGGCCAGGACCCTGCCGGTCCTCGGTCTGCTCGCGGCAGGCCTGGCCCTGTCGCCGAGTCTTGTCGAGGCCGCGCCACCGGTGCCACTGGCCGCGGAACGCCAGGACCTGCCGGTGCGCTGGTCGGCCATTCCACGCACCCCGCCGCACGTCGGCACCCTGCGCCTGCTCAAGCGCGATACGGCGGTCGTTCTGCAGACCGACCTGGAAACCACCGTGCTGCGCCGGGTCTTCGCCGCCATCAGGGAGCGCGAGGAACGCCGCTGGCCGGCTGCCAAGTCCGGTCACGACGAGATGCGTCGCTATCTCGGCCAGTTGGAAGAGGCAGTCACCCTGGTCGAGCAGCGCGTCGCCGCCCGCCCGGCGGATCAGGACCGCCGGCGCCGCCTGCAGATCGAGTTCATCGCCGACCCGCCCCGCCACGAGATCGTCCTGCTCACCCGCGAGCCCGGCGGCCCCTGGGAGGCCTTCCCCCCCCTGGCCGTCTCTTCAGCCTACCTGTACGGCGACATGCTGACGATCCTGGGCGAGAACCTGGCGGAATCCCCGGCGGAGGCCCTCGCCGTCCTGCGCCCCCTGCTGCCCCGCGGCACCGTCATTCCGGAGACCCAGCCATGAGTCGCTTCAACCGCAGCAGCCGCGAGGCCCTCGGCTCGGCCACGGACAAGCGCGATTTCAACCGCGAGCATTTCGCCGTCGCCGCCGCCCGCTACGATCAGGCCACCGTAGCCATGTCACTGGGCCGCGACCGGGCCTGGAAACGCCTGCTGATCGCCTCCCTGCCGGAGAGCTCCCGCCCGGTCTGCCTCGACCTGGCCTGCGGCACCGGCGACATTTGCCTGGAGTTGGCCGGGCGCTATCCGCAGGGGCAGATCATCGGTCTCGACCTGACCGCACCGATGCTCGATCTCGCCCGCCGCCGCAGCCTCCCGCCGCAGCTCACCTACCTGCAGGGGGACATGCACGACCTGCCGCTGGCATCCGCCTCCTGCGACCTGGTCACCGGCAGCTACGCGCTGCGCAACGCCCCCGACCTGGGCCGGGCCGTCGCCGAGATCGCCCGGGTGCTGCGCCCCGGCGGCGAAGCGCTCTTCCTCGACTTTGCCCGCGCCGCCAGCCCCGCCGGGCAGCGCTGGCAGTACCGCCTGCTGCGCGGCTGGTGCGGCCTGTGGGGGCGCATTCTGTCGGGGAGCTGGGAAGTCCACGGCTACATCGCCGACAGCCTGCGCACCTTCCCCGCGGCCGGGGATCTCGACCGCCTCTTCCGCGACCACGGCCTCCAGCCGGTCTCCCGGCGCCGGCTCTTCGGCGGCATGCTGCAGCTGCTCAAGCTCCGCCGTACCTGATTCCACCCCGCCCGGTAAAGCCCGACAAAAAAAGTCGGATAATTTGACCCCGGTCATGTCCGGGAATCGGCCGATCCCCTATCGTGAGTTCAACAGCACGAAGGCAGAGGAGGCCACGACATGCATCTCCCCGACGGCATCGGCGAGCAGCCGATCAACCAGACCATCGCTCAACATCCCCGCATCGGCGAGATCCTCGCCGCCCACGACATCGGCTGCGTCACCTGCGGCGTCGGCATCTGCCTGGTCAAGGACGTGGTCGCCATCCATGCCCTCGGCGACGCCGTCGAAGCCGACATCGAGCGGGAAATCCGCGCCTATCTCGACACTCTCACCCGCTAAAGGAGACTGATCATGAGCACGCTCGCCTGCGGCTGCCCCGGCAGCCAGGTCCGCACCATCGACCGCCCCGCCACCCCCGCCGCCGAGGCGACCGCCAGCCAGCCCTCGGAACTGCGCCAGTGGCCGACCCAGCTGCACCTGGTGCCGCCCACCGCCCCCTATCTGCAGGATGCCCACCTGCTGATCGCGGCCGACTGCGTCCCCTTCGCCTACGCCGACTTCCACCGCGACTTCATCAGGGGGCGCGTGCTGGTCAACGCCTGCCCGAAGCTCGACGACACCAGCACCTACGTCGACAAGCTGGCAGCGATCATCGCCCGCAACAACATCCGCTCGGTGACCGTGCCGATCATGGAGGTCCCCTGCTGCCGCGGCCTGGCCATGCTGGCCCGCAAGGCCGTGGAGCAGTCGGGGCTGGACATCCCGGTGGAGGTGGCGGTCATCGGCATCGACGGAACGAGGAGGAGCTGACCATGAAAACCGACGTAACCCGCGTGATGGTGGAGGAACACCAGCTCATCCTGCGCATGATCGCCCTGGTCGAGCAGCAGGCCGCCCTGGTGGAAAGCGGCCGCGGCCGCGACTGGCAGTTCTTCCTCGACGCCGTCGACTTCATTCGCAACTATGCCGACCGTTTCCACCACGCCAAGGAAGAGGATGTGCTCTTCGTCGCCCTGGTCGCCAACGGCATGCCCGCCAAACAGTCGCCGATCGAGGCGATGGACCTCGAGCACGAGCAGGGTCGGACTCATGTTCGCGCCCTGGAAGACGCAGCCCGGCGGGCTCTGGCGGGGGAAAGCCGGCAGGAATTCACCATCCTCCTGCACGCCCGGGCCTACGCCAAGCTGCTGCGCGGCCACATCGACAAGGAGGACCAGATCCTCTACCCGCTCGCCGAGCGGGTCCTCCCCGAAGAAGTCCGCCCGGCGATGCTCGCCGCCTACACGGTCGCCGAGGGGCGCACCCCCGGGCTGGCAGAGAAATACCGGCGGCTGGTGGAGCGGTACGAAGAGCGGACGGCGGCCTGAAAGCCGCGTCGATCAGGCGAAAAAAGGGCGGCCCCGGATCCGGGGCCGCCCTTCTCATTCCAGCCTGTCGACTGCGCTCAGCCGAGCACGTCCATCGCCCAGATCCCGCACGGGCAGATCCCGGCGCAGATTCCGCAGCCGATGCAGACGTGGTCGTCGGAGAGGTACTCGAAGCTGCCGTCCTCGCGCTCGACCCGGCGGATCGCCCCTTCCGGGCAGGCCTCCAGGCACATGGTGCAGTCGCGGCAGGTCCCGCAGGAGAGGCAGCGGCCGCTTTCGCCAAGGGCGTCGGGGATCCCCATCCGCCCGCGGTTCTGCGGTTTAAACAGCTCCCGGGAGAGGCACGACGAGGGGATGACCTCCGGATGCTTGAGCGGCGCGAGCTCACGGCCGGCGAGGAAGGCGTCGATCTGCAGGGCGGCATCCGAACCCTGGCCGATGGCGTGGGTCAGCAGCCCCGGCTGGACGGTGTCGCCGATGGCGAAGACCTCCGGGGCGTGGGGGGACTGCAGGCAGCCGTTGACCTCCATCATGCCACGGTCGGTCAGCCAGGCGCGGGGCACGAAGGAGAGGTCCGGGCGCTCGCCGATGGCGATGATCACCGTGTCGGCCTCGAGCAGTTCGCCGTGTTTGCCGTGCACCCCCTGCGCATCGATCTTCGCCGTGAAGAACGGCCAGACGATTCTGCCGCCGAGCTTCTCGACATGGGCGATTTCGTTGGGGTAGGCCGCCGGACGCTGGATGTCGATGGCCGTCACCTGCTTCGCCCCCATGGCGTAGGCACCGAGGCAGACGTCCATCCCGGCGTTGCCGGCGCCGAGAACCACCACCTTCTCCCCCACCGCCGGGCGCTCGCCGCGGTTGATCGCCTTGAGGAACTCCAGCCCCCTGACCAGCCGCTCGTGGCCGGGGAAGGGGATCACCACCGGGTTGTGGGCGCCGCTGGCCACCGCCACCGCGTCGTACTCGCCGCGCAGCTTCTCGAAGAGCGGGACGTCGACCCGCGTGCCGGTGCGGATCTCGATCCCCAGCCCCTTGATGCGGGCGATCTCGCTGTCCAGCGCTTCGGCCGGCAGGCGCTCGGTGGGGATGACCTGGCGGAGTTTGCCGCCGACCTCCTCGTCGGCCTCGAAGACCGTCACCGCGTGCCCTTGCAGGCGCAGCTGCCAGGCCGCGGCCAGGCCGCCGGGGCCGCCGCCGACGATCGCCACGCGCCGCCCGGAATCCGCCGCCGGCTGGGGCGCACGGGTGTGCACCGAGAGGCGGCCGAGTTCCTTCATGCGCACCGGCTGGTCGAGGAAGCGCCGCGTGCACGAGTCCATGCACAGATTGGGGCAGACCTCGCCGCAGACGCTCCCCGGGAAGGGGGAGTACTGCAGCACCAGCTCCAGCGCCTCCTCGAGCTTCCCCTGGCGGAGCAGGCGGATGCGGTCCTGGGTCGGGATGTGGCTCGGGCAGGAGACCTGGCACGGCGCGCCGTAGCGCTTGTCCTGCCAGCGCGGGATCTTCAGGCGGTCTTCGCCGTTGTTGACCAGCCCGGCGACCCGGGCGTAGTCGTCCTTGACCAGCTCGCCAAAAATGCCGCCGTCGCCGACCCATTTGCCAAGGCGGAACTCGCGCATGGTGATGCGCGACTGGACGTGGCGCTCCTCGTAGCTCTTGGCGACGATCTTGCGCCAGCCGGCCATCGCCCCGAGGGTGTCGAGCAGCTGGGGGCGGGCGATCTTGTCGAGGAAGACCGGCAGGTTTTCGGCCAGGAAAGCACGGTCGGCGTCATCCAGGTCGAGGAGCCAGACTTCGTCGGAGAGGCCGCGCACCGGGCCGCGCACGTAGACGGTGCCCCCCACCATCCCGGCGCAGGCGCGGTCGCCGAGCACCGAGTCGAGTTCTTCGCAGTCGTAGCCGCAGACTACGGCGATGCCGCCGCCCATGAACTCGAAGGAGAAGGAGCCGGTGCTCTTCAGGACCCAGAACTGCGGCGGCTCATAGGCCGGGTCGTGCTTCATCAGCGACCCGGAGCGGGTGCCGACCCGCCCGCCGACGAAGATCTTGCCGCTCGCCGCGCAGTGGGCGGTGGTGTCGCCGCCGTCGCCGCGGATGGTGATCTCGCCGCCGGCGCACAGCCAGCCGGCATCGGCGGGCGCCGAGCCCTCGACAATGATTTCGGTGCCGTCGAGAGCGAAGGAGCCGACCCGCTGGCCGGGGTTCTTGACCCGGAAGGTCAGCGGCGAACCGTCCTGCGTCCACAGCGGGCCGCCGATGTCGTGATGCCCCGAAGAGAGGACCTCGAACTCGCTCTCCCCGCTCTCCAGCGCCGCATAGATCTGCTGCAGCAGCTGCTGGGTGGAGATGCGCTGGCTGTTCTGGTCGAAACCGTTGATTTTTGCGCTCATATGGACCTCATTCAGCCGTCAGCAGACATATTGAATTTGCAGCTTCTCCGCCACCGCCCGGTCGATCGACGCCAGGGCATCGGCCCGGCCCACCGGCAGCGACGAGTTACCGATCGGCGCCATCAGCTTCTTCAGCTCCTGGTCCATGGCCAGGAAGTAGTTGACGATATTCTGGGCCACCTTCTCAACATCGAGGCGATGGACCAGGGCCGGCTCCTGGGTGGTGATCCCCACCGGGCACATGCCGGTGTTGCAGGCGTTGCAGCGCCCCATCTCGTTGCCGACGCAGCCGGCCATCTGCAGGATCAGCTTGCCGGTGAAGACCCCGTTGGCGCCCAGGCAAATCATCTTGAAGGCATCCGCCGCCAGGTCGCCGGTCTTGCCCAGCCCCCCGGCGGCCCACAGCGGGATCTGCCCCTGGCGCCCCTGGGCCACCGCGGCCAGGTAGCAGTCACGGAGCTTGGAGACGATCGGGTGGCCGGTGTGGTCGAGGGAGACCTCGTGGGCCGCCCCGGTGCCGCCGTCGATGCCGTCGAGGAAGAAGCCGCCGACGATGTTGTAGGGGTCGCGCACCAGGTTGTTGAAGACCGACACCGAGGTGGCGCTGGCCGCCACCTTGATCGCCACCGGGACGCGGAACTTGAAGGCGGCGTTGAAGGAGAGGAACATCTTCTGCACGCTCTCCTCGATCGAATAGAGCCCCTGGTGGTTGGGCGGGCTGAGCAGGTCGGCCTTGGGGACGCCGCGGATCGCCTGGATGTGCTCGGCGACCTTGGCCGCCATGAGCAGGCCGCCGTCGCCGGGCTTGGCCCCCTGGCCGATCTTGATCAGCACTCCGGCCGGGTCTTCGACCATGTGCGGCATCGCCTTGGCGATACGGTTCCAGCCGAAGTGCCCCGACGCGATCTGCAGGATCATGTACTTGAGGTACTTGCTCTTGAGCAGGCGCACCGGCACCCCGCCCTCCCCCGAGCACATGCGCACCGGCAGGCCGCACTCCTCGTTGAGGTAGGCGGTCGCCATCGCCACCGCTTCCCACATCCGCCAGGAGAGCGCCCCGATCGACATGTCGCCGATGATCACCGGGTAGACCCAGTGCACCGGCGGGGCCTGGCGGTTCATCTCCAGCAGCCCGTCCGGGGTCACCCCCAGGGGCAGCTTCTTGGGCGGCAGGATGCGCCCGAAGGGGGCGAGCAGGTCGAAGGAGTGGCGCTGAGCGTCCAGCGACGGGTCGGTCATCTGCGAGATGCGCGCCACGCGGATCTTGTCCAGGGTGCGCATCACCGCTTCGAGATTCTTGCGCCCGCCGCGCTTGATCGCCTCGCCGTGCAGGCAGCGCACCAGGATCGGGTGACGGGTATCGACGTTGCGCTCGGGGCGGATCGCCTCGTTGGGGCAGACCTTCTCGCAGATCCCGCAGCCACGGCAGTAATGCTTGATGCTGTTGACCTGGCGGATCACCGGCACCGCCGAGAAGCGCTGCTTCGGCTCGGGGAGTTCGCTCTCCGAGAAGATCATCCGCCGCCGCTCGACCTTGCATTCGATGGCGCGGAAGGAGCAGGCGGCCACGCAGGAGCCGCACAGCGTGCAGCGGCTGGCGTCGTAGCGGATCTTCCACGGCATGTCATTGGGGGTGACGCTCTGGACTTTTACTGTTTCCACCGCTGCACCTCCAGCTCGTTGTCCACGGTGATGATCTCCCGCTCGTTGGGGTAGATGTCGGCCTCCCAGTCGCGCCCGGGGAGAATTTCGTTGATGCCGCAGACCTCCGAGGAGAAGACCACCGTGTCCTCGGTGCGCCCGACCACGATCGGCCGCAGCTTCTTGGCGTCGCAGCAGGTGAAGAGGGTCGAGTCGGGGAGGACGCCGATAATGGTGTTGGGACCGTTGATCTCCAGGTGGGCCAGCGACTGGCGGATGGCCAGCAGCGTCTCGCGATCCTCGCGCTGCTCGAGTTGCTCGAAGGGGAGCGGCGTGATCACGTGCTTGTAGTAGGCGAGGGGCCAGCCGAGTTCGCGGTGCACGTAGTGCAGGGTGTAGAGGAAGCACTGCGAATCGGACTCGAAGCCGATGTAGCCGCGGTGCAGCTTGCGCTGCAGCTCGACGTTCTTCAGGTAGAAGGTATTCTCGCCGTTGGCCAGCGCCGTGTAGCCCTGCAGGAAGAAGGGATGGGCGGCGTAGCGGACGATGTCGTAGTTGGTGTTCTGCCGGCACTGGGCGGTGATCACCCGGGCGGTGAACTTGCCGTCCGGCTCCCAGAGGTTGAAATAAGTGCCGATGTCCCGCGGGTCGCCGATCTCCTTGAGAGTCGCCACGTCCGGCCAGAAAGAGTAGACGAAGCCCTGCTCCTCCGGCTCCAGCGCCTTGCGCAGCCTAAGACGCATGTCGAGAAGCAGTTCCTCCTTCTCCTGCTGCGTTCCGCTGCTCTTGACGTACTTCGGGTAGTCGAAGGTCTCGAAGACGTAGTTGGGCATGGCGTTGATGTCCAGCCCGGGGCGGGGATTGGTCTCCGGCACCCACTGCAGGACGCGCTGGAAACCGGCCTGGTGGAGCATGTCCTCGGCCAGCTTCAGCCCCTCGTCGGTGCAGGCCATCGACAGGGTCGGCAAGTGCTTGTGGTGAGCGAAAATACCGCCGAGGTCATGCATGACCATGGCGAAACCCGAATTGTCATGCCCTTTTTGCTGCGACTGCATGAGCAGCAGGGCCTGGCTCGGGTGCACAAAATTGCGGCTCTTGATGGCGCCGATCCGGCACATGGCGATCTCCTTCGCGCTGACTGGTGGAGTGCGGCGACGCAGAATCGTCGCGCTCCACCGTTGAGTTAATCAGCAACGAGCGTGCCAGAGAGGCGCAAGGGCTCCGGGTCAATCTCCGATTAGTCCTACAATGACCCGTTATAATATGGTTTTTTTTAGTGGGTGAAGAGGTGGCGGGGGGGCACGAGGGGCGAAAGCCCTTTACCCTGTTCAAAGAGATGTGGTTATATTTAGCTTTTTTTGTGTAGTCTATAAACTCAAATAGACGGGGCAGGAGAGGGCCATGCGGGAGTTTCCTGCGAAGAGCAAGGGTCCTGCCGCCATCGACTCCGCAACACCCCTGCCTGGAATTTCAGCAGAAGTGCATAAAAAATGCACTCACCTCCCGCTCTTCGTGCATACCACCAGCGCCGCGATCGCCCCGGGCACCCAGCCGCAGATGGTTAGCAAGGCCACAATCAGGATCGTGCCACAGCCCTGATCCAGCACCGCCAGCGGCGGCAGGATGATGCAAAGCAACGCTCGTCCGAGGCCCATAAGGAATCCGTTCAGTCGTTGTCAGTCGGCGGTGATTGCTCGTTAAACCCGGCCTCTCTGCCGTGTCTGACCATGACAATATAGACAGCGTCACCATCGATACGATAGCGGAGCACGTACCCTGAAGCCCCGAATGGAATGATCAGGTCATGGAAACCCGGCAGGTCGCCCACCGGCCGGCCAATGCGGGGCGAGGTGGCGAGGGGAGCCACCGCGGCCAGAATCAAAAGGGCTGCGCGCCCCGCCGCCTCCGGGTTGTGAGTGGCGATGAACGCCCTGAGGCGCTGCAGGTCGGCGATGGCCGGCTCGAGCCAGGCTATCCGCACTTCGGCGCCTCGGCCTCCTGCCCGCCCCCCCACGATTCGAGCCATCTCGCCACTTCATCGTGGGGCACGGCCCGGCCGGTGCGGCAATGCTCCTCCCAGCGGGCCAGTGCGTCCAGGCGAAAACGCTCCGCCGCCTCTTCGCGGTCGAGGAACTGGCTGATCGCCTCCTTGGCCAGCCAATGAGCGGAACGCTTGCGGGCCACGCCCAGCTTCTGTAAGCGCTCCCGGTCCTGCTGAGGCAGTTTGATGGCCATCGGGTTGGTCGGTGATTGCATGTCGCACCCTCCAGGTAATACTCGGTATCGAAAAGTATCGCTCAATTTATCAGGTTTGTCAAAACGACAATCTGCGGGATCAACTCATTTACCACGTTGAATTGCACCATGCACCAGGCAAATCAAACGTGCAGATCGATGCGGCCGCATCGACAGATGCCCGACTGCCTTATAACAAAACAGCCCCCGGAACCTGGGCGGTTGCGGGGGCTGCGGGGACTGCGCTGATACGGCAAGGGTCAGATGAATTCCACCCAGCCGTAGCGGTCGGCGATACGGCCGTACTGGATGCCGGTGAGCTGCTCGTAGAGCTTGAGGGTCAGCGGACCGATCTGGCCGTTGCCGACCGTCGCCGTGTGATGGTGGAAGGTGAACTGCCCCACCGGCGAGACCACGGCGGCCGTGCCGGTGCCGAAGGCCTCGCTCATCCGCCCGTTCTCGGCGGTGGCCAGCACCTCCTCGATCGACAGAGCGCGCTCCTCGGTCTCGACCCCCAGGTCCTTGAGCAGGGTCAGCACCGAACGCCGGGTGATGCCGTCGAGAATCGTCCCGCTCAGCGGCGAGGTCACCACTTTGTCATCGACAACAAAGCAGATGTTCATGCTGCCGACCTCTTCCACGAAGCGCCGATGGGCGGCATCCAGCCACATCACCTGGTCGAAGCCGCGCTCGGCGGCCGCCATCGAGGCCTTGAGGCTGGCCGCATAGTTGCCGCCGGTTTTGGCCTCGCCGGTCCCCCCCAGGGCCGAGCGCACATGCTGGTCGGCGACCAGGATCTTCACCGGCTGGAAGCCGTTCTTGTAGTAGGCTCCGACCGGGGAGAGGATCACGTAGCACAGGTAGGTGTCCGACGGTTTGACCCCCAGGTAGGGATCGGTGGCGATCATCGTCGGGCGGATGTACAGGCTGTTCCCGGGCAGGCGGGGAATCCAGTCGCTCTCCAGGCGCACCAGCTGGCGGATGGCGTCGAGGAAAAAGTGCTCGTCGACCTCGGGCATGCACATGCGCGCGGCGCTGCGGTTGAAGCGCCGGATGTTGTCCTTGGGGCGGAACATGGCGATGCTGCCGTCGGCCCGGCGGAAGGCCTTGAGCCCTTCGAAGATCTCCTGGGCGTAGTGCAGCACGGCACAGGAGGGATCGAGGGCGAAGGGCCCGTAGGGCTGGATGCGCGCACTGTGCCAGCCGCGCCCGGCGGCGTACTCCATGACCAGCATGCGGTCGGTGAAGACCTTGCCGAAGCCGAGTTGGTTCTCATCGGTCGGGCGGGGTTTGGGGTTGGTCAGCGGCAGGATTTCGAGGTTCATGGTCGGTGCTCCCGGTGCGTGCTTACTGCACGGCTCCGGCCGCGCAGCGGACAAGATTTACCACACGGGCAAAGGACGCGCAAGCAGGCCCGCCCGCACGGAAGGCTCATGAAGCACTGGCGGCCGGAGACGGAAGCGACTAGTATGTGCAGATGACCTATCGCGAACTGCAGGCGGCCCTGGAACTCTTCACCCTCGGCGAACGCGCCACCCTCGAGCAGATCAAGGCCCGCCACCGGGACCTGGTCAAGACCCACCACCCCGACAGCGGCGGCGGCGACGGCGAGGCGATGCGCCGCGTCAACGCGGCCTACGCGCTGCTGCTCGCCTACTGCAGCGCCTACCGCTACGATTTCAGCGAGGGGGAATTCCTCGAGCAGCACCCGGAGGAGCGCCTGCGCCGCCAGTTCGGCTGGGACCCGCTGTGGGGCGGCCGCAAAGAGGGGGAGTAAAGGGTCAGAAGGGGGGGGCTGCGGTCGGTGCGATCAGTTCGAAAAGCTGGGTGTCGTCGTTGAAATTGTAGATCTCGCCGGTCTCGATGATGTAGTGCCAGCCGAAAATCCGCAGTTCGCCATGTTCATAGCGGTCGCGGATGTACGGATAGGTCAGCAGGTTCTTCATCTGCACCAGCACGTTGACCTGCTCGGTCAACCACTCCCGCTCCTCCTCGCTGTCCCCGGTCATCAGCCGATCGACCCGCCCCTTGACCTCCTGCGAGACCTCCAGCCACTTGCGCACATGGGGGAGGTGGAGCAAGTCCTCTTCGGAGGCATTCAGGGCGGCACAGCCGCCGCAGTTGGAATGACCGCAGACCACGATGGTCCTCACCCCCAGGGAAAGCACCGCGTACTCCACGGCACTGGTGGTGGCGACATACTCCTCGGTACTCCGATAGGGGGGAACGATATTGGCAACGTTGCGGACGATGAAGAGGTCCCCAGGCGCGGAGTTGGTGATCAGGTTGGGAACCACCCGCGAATCGGAACAGCCGATGAACAGGGTATGCGGCTGCTGTTCCCGGCCGAGACGGCGGAAGAGATCGCTGTGCCGCTCGAACTCCTCGCGGCGGAATTTCATGACTCCGCGGAACAACTTGTCCATTGAATCTCTCCCTGGGCGGAAAGGGCTGGCAACCTGCTGCGGGGCATTCGCCCGGCACGAACTCTATATAGCGAATAATTGACGTGGACACCACGATCATCTGCCCAAAAGAGGGTGCGGCGAATCCGATTGGTGAATTCGCCGTCACATGCTAAATTGTTATGTTATGCGCCAAAAACACTTATCCACACCACCCGCCCGTCCACCTCTCGCCGACCTCCTCAAGGTCGAGCGCCCGGCCCGCTACCTCGGCGGGGAACGCGGCAGTGTCAGCAAGGACTGGGGGAGTGTAGCGGTCACCTTCGCCCTGGCTTTCCCCGATGTCTACGAAGTCGGCATGAGCCACCTCGGCTCGGCGATCCTCTACCGGCTCCTCAATGATACACCCTGGATCGCCGCCGAACGCGTCCACGCCCCCTGGCCGGACCGCGAGGCCCAATTGCGCGAGCACGGCGAACCCCTGTGCTCCCTGGAAAGCGGCCGCCCCCTGGCCGATTTCGACCTGGTCGGCTTCTCCCTGCAGTACGAGCTGAGCTACACCAACCTGCTGACCATGCTCGACCTGGCCGGCATTCCGCGCCGCGCCGCCGAGCGCGAAGACAGCCACCCCCTGGTGGTGGTCGGCGGGCCCTGCGCCATGAACCCCGAGCCGCTGGCCGATTTCATCGACTGCGCGGTCCTCGGCGACGGCGAGGAGGCCACCCTCGAACTGTGTGCCGCGCTGCGCGCCGCCCGGGAAGCCGGCGACTCGCGGGCCGCCCTGCTCGAGCGGCTGACCGCCATCCCGGGGATCTATGTCCCCGCGTACTACCGCGTGGCTTACCGCGCCGACGGCCGGATTGCCGCGATCACCGCGCAGGCCCCGGCCCCGCCGACAGTGCGCCGGCGGATCGTCGCCGATCTCGAGCGCGTCCCGCTCCCCGACGAGCCCCTGGTCCCGCAGCTGCAGACCATCCACGACCGGGTGGCCGCCGAGGTGGCCCGCGGCTGCACCCGCGGCTGCCGTTTCTGCCAGGCCGGCTATCTCTACCGGCCGGTGCGCGAACGCAGCGCCGAGAGCCTGCGCCGCTTCATCGACACCGCCCTGCAGCGCTCCGGCTACGACGAAGTCTCGCTGCTTTCACTCTCCACCGGCGACTACACCGCCATCGAGCCGCTGCTGCAGAACCTGATGGGCTGCTACGCCGGCCAGCGGGTGGCGGTCTCCCTGCCCAGCCTGCGGGTCGGCTCGCTGACCCCGGCGCTGATGGAAGAGATCGTCAAGGTCCGCAAGACCGGCTTCACCCTGGCCCCGGAAGCCGGCAGCGAACGGCTGCGCCAGGTGATCAACAAGGGGATCAGCGCCGAGGAACTGGTCGAGACCGCGCGCAGCGCCTACCGCCTGGGCTGGCGCATCATCAAGCTCTACTTCATGCTCGGCCTGCCCACGGAAACGACCGAGGACCTCGACGCCCTGGTCGAACTCTCCGCCCGGGTCAAGGCCAGCGGACGCGGTACGCAAGGGGGGGCGGACGTCAACGTCTCGGTCTCCAACTTCGTCCCCAAGGCCCACACCCCCTTCCAGTGGGAGGCCCAACTCGACCGCGAGCAGATCCGCCAGCGCCAGGAGTACCTGCGCGAAGCGTTGAAAAAACGCCGCCTGCGCCTCAAGTGGCACGAGGCCGAGCTGTCGGTCCTCGAGGGGGTCTTCGCCCGCGGTGACCGCCGCCTCGGCGCCCTCCTCGAACGGGCGGTCGACCTCGGCTGCCGCTTCGACGGCTGGCGCGACCACTTCCGCTGGGATCTCTGGCAGCAGGCCCTGGCGGAGACCGGCATCGACCCGGCCGACTACCTGCGCGAACGCGCCGCTGACGAGACTTTCCCCTGGGAGCATCTCGACTCCGGGGCGACCCGGGAGTTTTTCTGGCGCGAACGCCAACTCTCCCGGAGCGGTGCGGCCACCGCCGACTGCCGCTTCGGCGACTGCTGCCACTGCGGCGTCTGCGACTTCACCGCTGTCGAGCCGCGCCTGGCGGCCCCGGCCCCGCTGCCGCCGCCCCTCGCCCCGGAAGCGGGCGATGGCGGGGAGCGCTCGCGGCTGCGCCTGACGGTGGCCAAGGAAGAGCGGGCCGCCCTGCTCAGTCACCTGGAGTTCATGACCACGGTGCAACGGGCCGTCAGGCGCGCCGGCCTGCCGGTCCGCTGGTCGGCGGGTTTCCACCCCGCGCCGCGCATCGGCTTCGGCGACGCCCTCCCCCTGGGGGTGACCAGCCGCGCCGAACTGGTCGATCTCGAGCTGACCCAGCCCTGGCCCGCCGAGGAGGCCCTGGCCGCCCTCAACCGCGAACTCCCCGCCGGCATCTCCGTACTGGCGGCTTCGTCCATCGGGCTGCACGAACCTTCAGCGCAGGCAGCCCTGGCCACCTCGCGCTACCGCGTACCGCTGCCGGTGCCGCCCCCCGCCGATCTCGCCGGACGCCTGTCCGAGTTTCTCGCCGCCGCCAGCGTGCCGGTGGAGCGCCTCAAGAAGGGCCGGGCCATCGTCATCGACCTGCGCCCCTGGGTCGTTGCAGCGGAACTCGACGAGACCGCCCTGTGGCTGACCCTGAACGGCGGCAGCCCGCTGCCGGTCGCCGCCCACCTCCTGGGCCGGCCCAGCGAGGAAGTCCGCGCCCTGGGGATTTGCAAAACCGCGGTGACATTGCGTGAGACCGCCTGCGCGAGTGAGGAGTCGGAAGCGAGAAACCCACCGACCGCCGCTAACTGTTCGCAACAATTTACATAAAGGAGCCGCCATGGCCCGGGAACTGATCATCAACACCACCTCCCACGAAACGCGGGTCGCCCTGCTCGAAAACGGCCATATCGCCGAGCTCTACATCGAGCGCAGCCGGGAACGCAGCATCGTCGGCAACATCTACCGCGGGCGGGTGATCCGCGTCCTGCCGGGGATGCAGGCGGCCT
>CAYQLP010000002.1:0-77453 GCA_964418505.1 uncultured Geobacteraceae bacterium
CCTGGCTGCGCTCGCCGTGCCGCTGCTGACCGTTCTCCTTGCTCGCCCGCCGGCTCTGGTGGCCTGCAGCTCGGCCATCGGCCTGCTGATCATCTGGCGCCACCGCGAGAACCTCCGCCGCCTGCTGGCCGGCAGCGAAAACCGTTTCGGCGCCCGGCCGCCGGCCGCCTGACCTCCTCCCGCGTCATCCTCCGTCATGCAGCGCTTCGCCAAGCACAAGCCGGCGCTCCGGCGTCGGGTCCTGTTGATCCTCGCAGCCGTTTCGGTGCTCGTCCTTTTGGTGGCGGGCAGCGGTCTTCTGGGGCAGTGGTGGTTCGAGGGGCGGGCGGTGACGCCGCCGGGGAGCCCGCGGGTCGACATCCCCCTGGGGACAGCCCTGCCGCAGGTTGCCGCGCGACTGGCCGCGGCGGGGGTGGTCAGTGATGAGGGGAATTTTGTCCGGCTGGCGCGGCGCAGCGAGGCGGGGCAGAAGATCAAGGCGGGGAGCTACCGTTTCACGGTCGCGGCGACGCCGCGCGAGGTCCTCGACCGCCTGGTGGCCGGCGATGTGATCAAGATCCGCATCACCGTCCCCGAAGGCTTTACGCTGCGCGACATCGCCACCCGGGTCGAAGCCGCCGGAATCGGTACGGCCGGCCAGTTTCTCGCCGCTGTCGGCGACCCTGCGCGCCTGCGCGCCCTGACCATCCCCTCCGGGTCGTTGGAAGGCTACCTCTTTCCGGAGACCTACACGGTCACGGCGATGACCACCCCTACCGAGGTGGTGCGGAGCATGATCGCCCAACTCGAGCGCAGCCTGACCCCGGAGCTGCTCGCCGCGGCGCGGGCCCGCGGCCTCGACCGCCACCGCCTGCTGACCCTGGCCTCGATCGTCCAGAAGGAGGCGGGGAGCGAGGCGGAGATGCCGCAGATCGCGGCGGTCTTTCACAACCGCCTGCGCCTGGGGATGCCGCTGCAGGCCGACCCCACGGTGATCTACGGGATCCCGAACTTCGACGGCAACCTGACCCGCCGCCACCTGACCACCCCGACCCCCTACAACACCTACACCCGCAAGGGGTTGCCGCCGGGGCCGATTGCCAGCCCGGGGCTGGCGGCCCTGCGCGCCGCCGCCTTCCCCGCCGACTCGCCGGCCCTGTACTTCGTCGCCGACGGCCAGGGTCGGCACATCTTCAGCACCACCCTCGAGGCCCACAACCGCGCGGTCAACCGCTACCAGCGCCGCCGCGGCTGAACCCCTCCCCGGTCAGCCGATTGCGACCGGGGCGAAGCCGCCCCCCGGGGTGCGCAGGTTGGTGACCTGGCCGCGATAGAGGCGGGCGGTGACCCCCAGGACCCGGCCGCGATAGGCGAAGAGGCGCAGGTCGTACTTCATCTCCTCGAAGCCGGGGACGGCAACCAGCGGCGGCGCCACCAGGCGCTGCACCAGGGTGGTCGCCCCGTCAAGCTGGTCGAAACGCCCCCGGGTCATCTTTTCCCCCACCAGCACGCCGCGGCTGCCGAAGCGGTCCACCGGCTTGAAGACCCAGCTCCCCCGCTCCCGCCACAGCTGTTCGCGATCGCCGTCGCCAAGCAGCAGGCACTCCGGCACGCACTCCGCCAGCAGCGCCCGCTCCTTCTCCGTCAGTCCGCACTCCGCCAGCAGCGCCTGGTCGCGCCAGGCCACCAGGCGGCGCTTGTCGGCGAGCAGCGCGTAGGCACGCGGATTGGGGGTCAGGCACACTGTGCGGGCCAGGTAGGCGGCGCGCAGGCCGGCGAGAACCGGGGCGTCGAGGTAGAAATCGCAGTGGCGGTTGTAGACCAGGTCGACGGGCTCGCCGTGGAGGGTCACGCCGGAGGCTGCGGCAGAGAGCTCTTCCGGGGCGGCGATGGCGGCGGCGATCCCCTCCTCCCGGAAGAGCGCGGCGAAGAGCTGCATCTCGGGGTAGAGGAACTGTTCCGCCGGCTTTTCGTCGATGATCACCAGGCGCCGGGGACTGGGGCGGCGTCCGCGCGATTGGGTCGCCATCTCCTCGCGGAAGGTCGCCAGCAGCCGCTGCCGAGGGCGCCCCGCCAGCGGGGCCCGGCCCTGGGCGGCCTGCCAGGCGGGGAAGAAGCCGCCGGCGTTGGTGTTGACCTCGATCAGGCGTGGCCCGGCCGGGGTGAGGTGGAAGTCGTAGCCCATCAGCACCGCGGCGTGGCCGGGGTCGAAGCGGGCAATCTCGGGGAGCTCTCCGGCCAGGGAGTCCCGGTAGGCAGGGTGGGCGGCCAGGCGGTCGGCGGCCCGCACCAGGGCGATCATGCGGGCCAGAGCACCCCGGGGGATGGTCACTGTGGCCGGGCTGAGGACGGCGGCGAAGGGGGAGGGGACGGCGGTCATGCGAGGGTTTCCGCCAGAAGCGAGATGGTGTGAGCGGTCCGCACCTGCTTCCCCTGTTTGTCCAGGCCGCCGTGAATCTGCATGAGGCAGCCGGGGCAGTCCATGGCGACGCAGTCCGCGCCGGAGCGCTCGATATCATGGACCTTGTCCTTGAGGATGCGCCGGGAAATCTCCGGCTGGCTGGTGAAGGAGTAGGAGCCGCCGAAGCCGCAGCAGCGGTCGCTGTGGGCCATCTCCACCACCTCGCGGCCCGAATCGGCCAACAGCTGGCGCGGTTCGCGCCAGACCCCGGCGCCGCGCTTGAGGTGGCAGGAGTCGTGGTAGGTGACCTTCTGCGCCGACCCCAGCCCGGCCAGGGCCTGCCCGCCGTCGAGCTTGTCGACGATGAAGCGCGAGATGTCGAAGGTCATCGCCGCCAGCTGCGCCGCCTTGGCCGCCCAGTCCGGGCGGTCGCGGAGCAGTTCGGTGAAGTCGCGCTGCAGGGCCATGGTGCAGGTCGGGCAGGTGGTGACCACGTAATCGGGGTTGCCGGCGAGGAGCGCGGTGATGTTCTGCTCGGCTAGGGCGGTGGCGGTTTCGCGATCCCCCGAGTAGAGGGCCGGCACGCCGCAGCAGTTCTGCTCGGGCGGCAAGCTCACCGCGACGCCGAGGCGGTTCAAGACCTTGACCAGGTCGCGACCGATTTCCGGGTAGACGAAGTCATTGAGGCAGCCGGCGAAGAAGGCGACCCGGTAGCGCGGCTTGGCGACCTGTTGCGGCAGCTTGGGCCATTGGTCGCGCAGGGCCTCGTCGGCGATGGCCGGCAGGGAGCGCCACTCGGTCAGCCCGGAGAAGAAGAGCGGCAGGTGGCGGATGGTGCGCTCGCCGCGGGTCACCGGCTTTTGCAGCAGGCTGGCGGCGCGGATCATGGTGTGGAAGAGCGCCCGGTTGCGCATGATGCGCTTGAAGACCACCGTCTTGCCGGCGCCGATCCCTTCCTTCTCCCCCAGCACCTCGCGCAGGTGGAGGATGATGCTCTCCAGGTCGATGCCGCTCGGGCAGACCGTCACGCAGGAGCGGCAGCCGATGCAGGCGCGGACCAGCTCGGCGGCGTTGTCCAGGCCGTGAAAGAAGGCGGTGAGGATGATGCCGATGGCGCTGATGTAGATGTGGCCGAAGACGTGGCCGCCGACAGTCTGGTAGACCGGGCAGACGTTGGCGCAGGCGCCGCACTTGATGCAGCGCAGGGCGTCGCGGCAGTGGGGGGAGTCGGCCAGAGCGCTGCGGCCGTTGTCGAGGAGGACGATGTGCAGCTCCTTCTGCCCCTCGCCGCAGGGGACCGCCCCGCGGATCCAGCTGACGTAGGAGGTGATCAGCTGGCCGGTGGCGTTTTTCGGCAGCACGTCGATGACTCGCTGGGCGTCCTCCAGCGTCGGCACCAGCTTCTCGATCCCGACCAGGGCGACGTGCAGCGGCGGCAGGGTGGTGACCAGCCGGGCGTTCCCCTCGTTGGTGATCAGGACAAGGCCGCCGGTCTCGGCCACCGCCAGGTTGGCCCCGGAGATCCCCATCTGGGCGTCGAGGTAGCCCTGGCGCAGCTGCTCGCGGGCCACCTGGACCAGGTGGGGAATCTCCGCCGGCTCCTCCCGGCCGGTGACCTTGGCGAAGAGCTCGGCGACCTCCTCCTTGAACATGTGGATCGCCGGCATGACCATGTGGCTGGGGCGCTGTCCGGCCAGCTGGATGATCCACTCGCCGAGGTCGGTCTCCAGGGTCTTGACCCCCGCCTCGTTAAGCGCCCGGTTGAGATGGGTCTCCTCGCTGGCCATGCTCTTGCTCTTGACCGCCAGCCTGACGCCGCGCTTTTGGGCCAGGGCGACGATGTAGTCGTTGGCCTCCGCCGCGCTGCGCGCCAGGTAGACCGTGGCTCCGGCCGCCTCGGCATTGCGGGTGAACTGCTCCAGGTACTCGGCGTGCCGCTCGCGCACCTCGTCCTTCATCGCCGCGATGCCGTGGCGCAGCGCCTCGAAATCGTGGCCGGCAAAGGCCGCCTCGCGGGAGAGGAGATAGGCGTCGGCGAAGCGGTGCAGGGCGTCCTGCAGGCGCGGCGCGGCCAGGGCGTCGGCGACGCGCTGCTGGTACTGGCGGGAACGGGCTTTGCTGGACATGGCGGGCTCCTTGCTCAACTTTCCAGGACGTCGGCGGAGAGCCCGGGGACGAGGAGCACGTGCAGCTCCTTCGGGCCGTGGACGCCGATGGTCAGGACCCGCTCGATGTCGGCGGTGCGGCTCGGACCGGTGAGGTAGGCCAGGAAGGCCTGCGGCAGCTCCTGGTGGAAACGGCGCAGCAGGGGGACGGCGGCGGTGGAGTCGGCGACGATCTTCGCCGGGTCGAGGAGGACGAAGTGGCGCTCCGGCAGGGTGGTGGCCAGGCGCAGCGCCTCGGCGGTGCTTTCCAGGACCACGGTGCCGGTGGCGGCAATGGCGAAGTTGGCCCCGCTCACCCCGGCGGCGGCCGCCGGGGCCCGGGAGCGGAAATCCTCGTCGATGACCTCCTGGCCGATCTGGCGCAGGCGCGCCGCGAGGTCGTGGCGGGTCAGGCTCGGGCAGGGGGGGAGGAGCACGCTGCCGTCGGCGTGTTCGGCCACGTAGGTGACCGCCTCGTCGAGACTGCCCAGGTGCACCGCCCGCCCGCCGACCTTCTCCACTGCGCCGATGAAAAGATAAATGGCGTCTTTCCCCATGGCCCGGTCCTTGTCAGGGAGTGGTGACCCCCGCCAGAAGCAGCTTGTCGCTGACGTTGTTCTTGATCCAGTTCGGGTCCCACCACTCGATGGGGTTGACCTGGTACCCGGAAACCAGCACGTCGAAGTGCAGGTGGTCGCCGCCGGCCAGGCCGCTGGTGCCGGTATTGCCGACCACCTGGCTGCGGCTGACGCTGTCACCGACTTTGACCGCGATGCTGCTGAGGTGGGCATACAGGGTCTGCAGGCCGAGGCCGTGATCGACGACCACGCAGTTGCCGTAAATGCCGAGATCCTCGGCGAAGACCACCTTGCCGGCGTTAGCGGCGGGGACCGGGGCTCGGGCGGTGGAGGCGAGGTCGATGCCCAGGTGGGTCTGGTGGTCGATGACCGTGCCGTTGTGCAGGTAGGTGCGCTTCTGTGCGAAAAAGCCGGGCACTGCGGCGTTGGGCTGGCGCAGGAAGACCCCGGCCCACAGCGGGCGGTCGCCACTGTGGCTGCCAATCTCGAGGATTCTGGCCAGGTTGGCCTTGCGCAGCTCGCGGTTGACCTTGAGGAAGAGGTCGAGGGGCTCGCTGACCTCGGGGAAAAAGTGCTGGAAGTCGGGGACGATCTTGTTGGCCAGGAACTGCGGCGAGATGTTGATGCGGTCGGTGGAGAAGGTCCGCGCTTTGCCGTAGTAGTAAAAAGAGGCGGTGCGTTCATTGCCGGCCGTATCCGCAGCATAGACCCGCGGTGAGAAAGCGGACGGCGGCTGGTCCCAGGGCATGGCGAAAAAACAGACGTAGCTGCCGGAAGGCTGTCGGAAGGCGGGGAAAAAGCGTTCGCCGACCATCACTCCGGTGCGTGCCGGCTCTTCAGAGAGGGTGTAGACCGTCACTCCGGTCCCTCCCTGGTAAATGTTGTGCTGGGTCGAGAGCACGCTGATTTGCGGCGGTTGGCTGTCGATGGCCAGGGTGGCCGTGAGTGCGGCGGGATGGCCGCTGCCGAAGCGGATGCGCGCATGGTCGATGGCGCTCAGGCGCAGTTCGAAGGCCCCCTCCTGCAGGCCGGCACCGGCCAGCGTCAGGCTCTCGCTGACGGTTGCGGTCCCGGGCGGGTAGTCGCGGCGCAGCACCTCGACCTCTCGCCCCCCCTGCACGGCGGTGGCGACCAGGCTCTTGACCCCGGTACCGCTGTCGCTCAGGGTGATGACCAGCGGCCGCTTGGTCGATACCTGGCCGCTGTCCGGCGACAGGCTGAGAGTCGGGGCGCTGAAGTCGCGCAGGAGGAAAAAGACACCGTAGCCGACGGCCGCCAGCAGCAGCAGGGAAAGCAGGGATTTGAGTTTTTTCACGACAATCCTCGACAGCGGATGATAAGGGCGGGATGGGGGCGCCGCAGCAAACAGTGCAACTGCGGAAAACCGATGGCGATCAGCGCAGGCTGCCGCGATAGCGCTTCAGCCAGACCTGCAGTTCACTCTCTTCGCGCTCCAGTTCGAAGGCGTTGATCAGGCCGCGGCGCAGGGCGACGGCCACCGCCCGGTTGCGCAGGTTGAAGGCATCGCCGACCTTGTCGGACTGAAACTGCTCATAGTCCAGGCCGAGCTTGCCGTACAGGGAGTTGAGGCGGCTCTGCACGCCGCGGCGCGACAGGTAGCGGCGCTGGGCGATCAGGTTGTCGGTCAGGCCGAGAGAGATGTCGACCAGGGCTTCGAACTCGATGTCGGAGAGGGCGGTCTGGTGGGAGCCGGTGCGCCCCTGCACCTTGCGCACCTCCGGATCGATCCAGCACTGGTCTTCGAAGAGCACGGTGCGGATGGCGCTGTCGATCCGCTCGCGGGTGTTCGACTTGAGGACGTAGCCGTAGACCGTTTCCCCGGGGACGATGCGGGCCAGGGCGCGGACATACATCTCGTCCTTGTGCTGGCTCCAGAAGATGATCCGGGCCAGGGGGCGGCGCGCCCACAGTTCGCGGGCGAAGTCGATGCCGTTCATCTGCGGCATCTGGATATCGCTGATCACCAGGGGCTGTTCGCGGGCCGCGGCCAGTTCCAGGGCTCCGGTGCCGTTGACGGCCCGCTCGATCTGCATCGGCGGCTGCCATTCGGCCATGATCCCCTGGAGAAACTCGAAGTCCTTGGGATTATCTTCAGCGATGATCAAGGTCGTCTCGGTGTTCATTGGCCCTCATCCGGCAACGGCCGGTGGTTAAGAGGCAGCTGCAGCTCGAAGCGGGTGCCGGTGGAAAAGCGCGCCGGGCCCCAGGTCACCTGGGCGCCGATGGCCCGGGCCCGCTCGCGGATATTATACAGGCCGCGCCCGCCGCTCCCCGGCTGGGGCGATTGGGAGGGGAAGCCCCGGCCGTTGTCTTCCACGGCGAGAATCAGGCGGTCGCCGCGGACTTCGAGGCCGACTTCGAGGAGACTGGCGCCGGCGTGCTGTTCGACGTTGCGCACCGCTTCGACGGCGATGCGGTAGAGGGTGACCTTGACCAGCCGGGAGAGGCGCAGTTCGCCAGCCCGCACATCGGCCAGGAAGTGGAACTCCGGGAAGCCTCCGACAGCGGCCTGGCTCTCGAGGTGGGCTTCGATCGCCGCAGGCAGGCCGAGGATATCGAGCGTCTGAGGATGGAGGTTGTCCATGATCGTACGCAGATTGCCGATCGCCCGCTGCAGGTCGGTTTCGATGATCCCCACCGCCGCCGCACAGGGTTGGCTGGCTTCGAGCTGCTCGAGGCCGCGGCGCACCGAGGAGAGGTCGGAGAGGGTCTGGTCGTGGATGTCCATGGCGATGCGCCGCCGTTCCTCCTCGGCCCCCTCGAGGAGCTTTTCCGCCGAAACCACGCGGATCAGCTGGTCGGTCATGCGGTTGATCGACAGGGCCAGGCCGTCGAGTTCGTCGCGGATGACCGCGGGAGCCGGCGGCGGCAGGAATTCCCCGCGGGTGATCCGCTCGGCGCTCTCCGAGAGAAGCTTGATGCGCTGCAGGATGCGGCGGGCGAAGGCCAGGGAGAGGAGGATGCCGGCAAGGATCGCCGAAGCCAGCACGACGATGGCGACGTAGGTGGTCTGCGCCACCAGTTCGTCCATGTCCTCGCGGCTGCTCGCGGCCAGCTGCTGGCGCTGGACGTTGAGCTCGGAGAGGATCGCGCCCAGGCGCGGCCGGAGACGCTGCAGCGTCTCGTCGAGCAGCTCGGGGCGCAGGCCATGGCGGGGGTCGAGGTCGTCGATGACCTTGCCGAGATCGATGACGGTGGCCGTGTCAACCAGTTCGATGGCCTGCAGCATATCGACCGAGCGGTTCAGGTAGCGGTGCAGTTCGCTGAGTTTTTCAACCTGCCCGGCCTCGAATTCCGGAGCCCAGAGCATGAGACGGGCCATGGAGTGCATGCGCTGGGCGGCGAAGTCGGCGTCAACCAGGGCGACGAAAGCCGACTTGATCCGCTGGGAGCGCTCGCGCTGCTGGGAGATGTCCCAGTAGGTGTACTGGAGAAAACCCAGCAGCAGCGTCATGATGCACAGGACGACAGCCGGGGCGAGGACAATCTGGTGCTTGAGGGCCAGGCGCATGGTGGGACTCTAGCACAGCGTCGCAAGGGCGTCACCGTGCAAGCGCACAGTTTTAGTCGGGATAAGATCCTGCCGCGGAGTGTCGAACCTCACCGGCACGTCCACGGACTGTGCCTATGCGCAGGAGGGGCCCTGCCAGGGAGTCCCGGCTCAGGCCGGGGCCGTCGCTCCTTCAGGCTCTTCCGGCGGCCCGGCCAACGGGAGAAGCACGGTAAAGGTACTCCCCTTGCCAGGGGTCGAAGCGACGCTGACGTGGCCGCCGTGCTCGGTGGCGATCGCCTTGACGATCGCCAGCCCCAGGCCGGTGCCGCCGTCGTTGCGGTTGCGGGCCTTGTCGACCCGGTAGAAGCGGTCGAAGATGAAGGGCTGGTCCTCGGCGGGGATGCCGATGCCGCTGTCGCGGATGTCGATGCGCACCAGGCTGCCGACGCGGGCCAGCGACAGCTCCAGCGAGCCCCCGGGGGGCGAGTACTTGATGCCGTTGGCGATCAGGTTGAGGAGCATCTGGCGCAGGCGCAGCTCGTCGGCGTGAATCCACAGCCCCTCGTCGCTGTCGAGGTGCAGGGTCACGGCCATCTGCTTGGCTTCACCGAGGATGCGCGCCTGCTGGCTGATCCCCTGCATCAGCGCGGTGAGGTCGAGGTTGCGCAACTCCATGGTCAGTTCGTCGACTTCGCTCTTGGCCAGCAGGAGGAGCTGCTCGATGATGCGCTCCATCCGTTCGATCTCTTCCAGGTTGGAACGCAGCACCTCGCGGAACTCGTCTGGCTCCTTGACCCAGCGCAGGGCCACCTCGGTTTCCCCGCGGATGATGGTCAAGGGAGTGCGCAGCTCGTGGGAGGCGTCGCCGGAGAACTGGCGGATGCGGCGGAAGGCGGCCTCGAAGCGATCCAGCATCTGGTTGAAGTTCTCCACCATGCTGCCCAGCTCGTCGCGATGGGCCACCACGGGGAGCCGCCGCCACAGGTTGTCGGCATCAATGGTGCGCGCCGCTTCGCTGACCGTGACCAGCGGCGAAACGTAGCGTCCGGCCAGCAGCCAGCAGCCGATTCCCAGCCAGAAGATCGCGAAGGGGGCGACCAGGAGGTAGACCACGCGCAGGTTTTCCATGGTGCCGAGGATCGGCCCGAGAGTCCTGGCGACCTGGACCACGCCGAGGAGGCGATGGCCGTCGATGACCGGCAGGGAGATCAGGCGCAGGGCCTCGCCATCTCCCACCTCGACCGTTTCCAGGCTGGTGTTGAGTTTGCGGGCCTGCTGCCTGGCGACCGCGCCGAAGGCCAGCTCTCCGTCGCGCAGGTTGTCCGAGCGGCACAGCGGCTGCATGCTGCCGTTGTAGAGTTGGATGTAGGCGTGCCAGTTGCCCCGATGGATAAGCTCCTGAAGATGGTCGCAACCCTCTTTGCCACGGGTGCTCCAGCCCTCTTCGCGGTAGCTTGCGCCAATCTGGCTGGCGACCTCGTGCAGCTCGGTGTCGATCCGCTCGTGGAGGGTCTGCGAGAAATAGCGGAAAGAAAAGTAGGCGCTGGCCGCTTGAATGACGACCACCGTCAAGGTGAACCAGAAGGTGATCCGGAAACGGATCGACCGCAGCGGTGCAGGAAGCAAGGGCTATTCCGCCTTGAGCATGTAGCCGACCCCGCGCACGGTGTGGACCAGCTTGACGGGGAAATCGCGGTCGATCTTCTTGCGCAGATAGTTGACGTAGACGTCGATGATGTTGGTGAAGGAGTCGAAAGTGTAATCCCAGACCTGTTCGGCGATCATGTTGCGGGTCAGGTTCTTCTCGGGGTTGCGGATGAAGTATTCGAGCAGGGCGTATTCCTTGGCGGTCAGCTCGATCTCCTTGCCGGAGCGCCACACCTTGTGGGCCACCGGGTCGAGGCGCAGGTCGGCGTAGAAGATATCGGCGCCGCGGTCCTGGGCGCCGCGACGGACCAGGGCGCGGATGCGGGCGAGGAGCTCGGCGAAGGCGAAGGGCTTGGTCAGATAGTCGTCGCTCCCCGAGTCGAGCCCGGCGACGATGTCGTCAACCGTGTCCTTGGCGGTCAGGCACAGGACGGGGGCGGTGACCTTGGCCTCGCGAAGTTCACGGATCGCGGTCAGCCCGTCCATCCTGGGGAGCATGACGTCCATGAGGATGACGTCGTAGCTGTTGGCGCGGGCCAGGGCCAGCCCCTCCTCGCCGTCACCGGCCAGGTCGACCTGGAACCCGTCTCCTTCTAGCCCGCGCTGGATGAAGCTGGCCACCTTCTTTTCGTCTTCGACCACCAGGACGCGCATCTTTGTCACTCCTTTAGCGGAATTATCGTTGCATGACGGCGTTCCGTGCGGCGGCCGCGCCAGAACGTCATCGGGCTACTTGAGGCGCAGCTTGACCAAAACCTCGTTGGCCGTCTCTTCGATGGCCTTGCCGGTCACGTCGACGACCACCCACTTGTTGCGGCGGTAGAGGTCGCGGGCGAAACGGATCTCCTCGTCGATCCCCTCGAGGTCGGCGTAGGCGACCCGCGGGTCCTGCCCCAGGTTGCGCAGGCGCGAGGCGCGTACCTCGGCAAGGCGGTGGGGATCGATGACCAGTCCGGCCACGCGCTTGGGATCGACCTCGAAGAGCTGCGGCGGCGGATCGATTCCCTTGACCAGAGGTACGTTGGCTACCTTCCAGCCGCGGTGGGCCATGTAGATCGAGAGCGGGGTCTTGCTGGTGCGCGACACCCCGGCCAGCACCACGTCGGCCTGGTGCAGGTTGCGCGGCTCCTGGCCGTCGTCGTGCTTCACAGTGAACTCGATCGCCTCGATGCGCTTGAAGTAGGCATCGTCGACGCTGTGCAGCAGACCGGGGGTCTCCCCCGGCGACCGGCCGACGTGCTGGGCCACCTTGAGGAGCAGCGGGGTCAGCAGGTCGAGGCTGGCCAGCCCGAGGCTGTCGCATTCATCGTGGACCAGTTGGCCCAGTTCGCGGTTGACGATGGTGTAGACCACCAGGGCCCGTTGGTTGAGGGCGTCGTCGAGGGCTTCGTAAACCTGGTTCTTGGTGCGGACATTGCTGATCCGTTTGAAGCGGATCGGCTTGTCGCGAAACTGGGTTAGTGCGGCCGTGACCATCTTCTCCGCCGTTTCGCCGGTGGCATCGGAGAGCAGATAGATCGGGTGAGCGGTGGTCATGGCGGCTCCTCTGGGGGTAAAGACGGTGAATTATAGCAGTTTTTAATGAGCAGACAAGCATTAAATGAGGGGTATTTTCCGTTGCAATTCCGCGGCGCACGGGCTACACAGGCGACATGGACAGAGAATGGCTGGAAATGAGTATCGAGCTGCCGGCGGCGCTGGTGGAAACGGTCAGCCAGGCCCTCATGGAAGTGGGCTGCACCGGGGTGACCGTGGCCGAAGCGGTGCTTGACACCTTCGAGATGCCCGATCCCGATGAACTTGAAACGCCGCCGAGCGTTCGCGCCTATTTCCCCGTCGGCGAGGTCGCGCTCCTGCAGGATGCCGTGCGCGGCGTGCTTGCCGGGATCAATCCGCAACTGGCCGGCCAGCCGCTCCCCTGCCGGCTGCTCGCCGACGAGGACTGGGCCAGCGGCTGGCAGCAGCACTTTCCGCCGCTGCGCGTCGGGCGCCGGCTGCTCATTCGCCCCTCCTGGGACGACACGCAGGGGGAGGGAGCGGAATGCGTGCTGACCCTCGATCCGGGGCGCGCTTTCGGCACCGGGACCCACGCCACCACCGGGCTGTGCCTGGAAGCCATCGCCCGGCTCTTCGCCGGGGCCGCGCCGCCGCGCCGGGTCCTCGACGTCGGCGCCGGCTCGGGAATCCTGGCCATGGCCGCCGCCGCTCTCGGCGCCGAGCGGGTGGTGGCCTGCGAGATCGATGCTGAAGCCTGCCAGGTGGCGGTGGAGAACATCGCCGCCAACGGCCTGCAGGAACTCATCAGCACCACCACCCGGCCCCTCGAGGAGCTCGACGGTCGTTTCGACCTGGTCCTCGCCAACATCCTCGCCGGGGAGAATATCCGCCTCGCCCCCCATTTCCTCGCCCATCTGGCGCCGGGCGGCTGGCTGGCGCTGTCGGGAATCCTGGTCGAACAGGAGTCCGCGGTGGTTGCCGCCTACGCCCCCCTGCCGCTGACCCTGGCCGGCATCGAGCGCCGCGACGAGTGGGCCTGCCTGCTTTACCGCGCCGCCGGCGGGCCGGCCGCAGACTGAAGATGGCCGGGCTGCCCCGCTTCTTCGTCCCCGCCGGCAGCCTGGCCGGAGCGACGGCGACCATCGGCGGCGAGCCGCTCCACCACCTGCGCACCGTTCTGCGCCTCGGGCCGGGAGCCGAAGTGCTGCTCTGCGACGGCGAGGGGGCGACCTGCCGGGTCCGCCTCGACACCCTCGGCCGCGAGCAGGGGACGGCGACCGTCCTCGCCCGCTGGCAGGAGGCCGAGCGCTGCTGTCCGCTGCGCCTGCTGCAGGGGCTGCCGAAGGGCGACAAGCTCGAACTGGTCCTGCAGAAGGGGACGGAGCTGGGCGTGACTGTGTTCCAGCCGGTGCTCTGCGCACGCTCGCTGGCCCGCCCCGACGGCAGGCGCGGCGAGCGCTGGCAGCGGATCGCCGATGAAGCGGCGCGACAGAGCCGCCGCCCGTGTCTCCCCCGGGTCGAGGCGCCCGGAACGCTTGCCGACGCGCTGGCCCGGGTGAGCGAGCCTTTGCGGCTGGTGCTGTGGGAGGAGAGCGGGCGGCCGCTGAACGCGGCCCTGCCGGCGCAGCCACCGGCGGGGGTGGCCCTGCTGGTCGGTCCCGAAGGAGGGCTGACGGCCGCGGAAGTGGCCGCCGCCGAGGCCGCCGGCTTCGTGGCGGTGCACCTCGGGCCGCGCATCCTGCGCACCGAAACGGCCGGCCTGGCGGTGGCCGCCGTGCTGGAGTATCTCTACGGGGATTGGGGGTGCGCGCCGGGGGAGGTTAGCGGCGGCTGATCCCGGGGGGGTGTTACCAGGGGTATTCTTCGACTGGCGTGTTGCCGGTCCTGACCACTTCGCCGTCGATGATCTTGAACTGGTCGCCGGTCTTGCGCACATGCCACTCGTCACCCTCTTCCGGGGGCTGAGGGAATTCGCGGCTGCCGAGGTAAACGTCCTCGTTGTCGATCATCCCCCACCAGTCGAGGGCGCCGGTCTGCCAGATGCGGGTCTTCAAGAAGTAGGCCATGCCATTCTCCGTCAGCAAAATTTCTCTTCATTATAGCCGCGAAGCGCGGTGGTTGTGAAGCATAACCGTTTGACTCTATAATTTCCCCATGGCGGGAGCACAACGATGAAATTCACCAAGATGCACGGCGCCGGCAACGATTACGTCTATGTCGACGGGGCTGCCGAGGCGATCGACGACCCGGCCGCCCTGGCGCGGGCGGTCAGCGACCGGAATTTCGGCATCGGCGGCGACGGGCTGATCCTGATTCTCCCCTCGGCAGTGGCGGACGTGCGCATGCGCATTTTCAACCCCGACGGCAGCGAGGCGGAGATGTGCGGCAATGGTCTGCGCTGCGTGGCCAAGTACGCCTACGATCACGGCCTGGTGCCGCGTCTGACCATGACCGTGGAGACCGGCGCCGGGCTGCTGCCTGTGGAACTCTTCGCCAACCCTGCCGGGCGGGTCGAGCGGGTCCGCGTCAACATGGGCCGGCCGCGCCTGACCCGCGGCGAGATCCCCATGGCCGGGCCGGCGGCCGAGCAGGTGGTCGACTACGAGCTGACCGTACTCGACCGCGTCTTTCGCATCACCTGTGTGTCGATGGGCAACCCGCACTGCGTGATCTTCGTCGACGACATCGCTAACTTTCCGGTGGCCCTCTACGGCCCGGCGATTGAAAACCACCCGCTCTTCCCGCGGCGCACCAACGTCGAGTTCGTCGAGGTCCTCTCCCCCGGCGAAGTCCGCCAGCGCACCTGGGAGCGCGGGGCCGGCGAGACGCTGGCCTGCGGCACCGGCGCCTCGGCGGTCACCGTCGCCGGCCTGCTCACCGGCCGCACCGGCGGCCGGCTCCTCAACCACCTGGCCGGAGGCGATCTCGAACTGGCCTGGAACGGCAGCGGCGAGGTCTTCATGACCGGGCCCGCCGCCGAGGTCTTCACCGGCGAGTACGCCCCCTGCTGAGGGACTCATGGACCTGCTGATCTTCGATCTCGACAATACCCTCTACCCGCCCCAGCGCCAGCTCTTCGACCTGATCGACGTGCGCATCAACCGCTTCATGATCGAGCGGGCCGGCATCCCCGCCGGCGAGGTCGACGGGCTGCGCCGTGCCTACTGGCGGGCCTACGGCGTCACCCTCCAGGGGCTGATCCGCCATCACGGCGTCGATCCCGAAGACTACCTGCACTACGTGCACGACGTCGATGTCACCAGTCGCCTCGACCCCGATCCGCAGCTGGCCACGGCCCTCTCAGTCCTTCCCCAGCGCAAGGCGGTCTTCACCAATGGCACCACTCAACACGCCGAGCGGGTCCTCAACGCCCTGGGGATCGCCGGGCATTTTGACGAGCTCTTCGATATCCGGGTCGCCAACTATCTCCCCAAACCCTTCGCCGAGCCTTTCCAGGCGGTGCTTGCCGCCGTCGGCCTCCCTGCCCGCCGCTGTGCGATGATCGAGGACACCCGCGACAACCTGCGCACCGCCAAGGAGTTGGGGATGACCACCGTGCTGGTCGGCGAGGGGGAGACTCCCGCCTATGTCGATCTCCACCTCCCCTGCGTCAGCCAGGTCGGCACCGCCCTGGCCCCCCTGGAGGTGGCGCTGTGAGCCGGCTGTTCGGGGCCCACATGTCAGTGGCCGGCGGCCTGGAGCAGGCCTTTCCCCGGGCTGCGGCGGTGGGGGCCAGCGCGCTGCAGATCTTCACCAAGAACGCCAGCCGCTGGAGCGTGCCGCCGCTCAAGGAGGCCGAGATAGCGGCTTTTCGTGACGCCTGGCGGGAGAGCGGCATCGGCCCGGTGCTGGCCCACGACGCCTACCTGATCAACCTGGCGGCCCCCGACCCGGCCAACTGGGAGAAGTCCAAGGCGGCCATGGCCGACGAACTGCGGCGCTGTGCCCTACTCGGCGTCCCGTTCCTGGTCGCCCATCCCGGCGCTCACCTGGGGACGGGGGTCGATGCCGGGATCGAGCGCATCCGCACCGCCCTCGAGGAAATCTTTGCCGCCAGCGACCCGGCAGTGCGCCTGCTGCTGGAGAACACCGCCGGCCAGGGGAGCTACCTGGGCGGGGAATTCAGCCACCTGGGTCGACTGCTCGAGGGCTTCGGCGAGCGGGTCGGAGTCTGTTTCGACAGCTGCCACGCTCACGCCGCCGGCTACGATCTGGCCAGCGCCGAAGGCTATGCCGCGACCATGGCCGAGTTGGAGCGGGAGATCGGTTTCGAGCGGCTCTTCGCCTTTCACCTCAACGACAGCGTCAAGGGCTGCGGCTGCCGCCTCGACCGCCATGCCCACATCGGCGCCGGAACAATTGGCCGCGAAGGCTTCGCCCGCCTGCTGCGGGACGAGCGCTTCGCGCATCTGCCGATGGTCCTCGAGACCCCCAAGGGCGATGATGACGAGATGGATCGGGTCAACCTGGCCCTGCTCCGCGAACTGGCGGGAGAAGGGTCTTGAGGGCGGTTTTACAGAGGGTAGCCGAGGCCCGCGTCGAGGTTGGCGGCGAAGTGGTCGGGGAGATCGGCTCCGGGCTGCTGGTGCTGGTCGGGGTGGCGAAGGGGGATACGGCCGCCGACGTCGCCTGGCTGGCGGAGAAGACCGCCGCCCTGCGCATCTTCGAGGATGAGGCGGGGAAGATGAACCTCTCGGTGGCCGAGGCCGGCGGCGCGGTGCTGGCGGTTTCGCAGTTCACCCTGTTGGCCGACTGCCGCAAGGGCCGCCGCCCGGGCTTCAGTGACGCCGCCCCCCCGGAGGCGGCCGACGCCCTCTACAACGACTACGTCGCCGCCCTGCGCGCCACGGGTTTGACCGTCGCCACTGGGGTCTTCCGCGCCATGATGCAGGTCCATCTGGTCAACGACGGCCCGGTGACCATGCTCCTGGACAGCCGCAAGACCTTCTGAGCAAGCGTCCGGGAAATGAGTGCCGCAGACGTCGAAAGGCCCGCCGAAGAGCGGGCCTTTCGTATCCTGGCGGTGATGCCGGCGCGACCTACAACGCCTTGTTGAGCATCCCTTCGAGCTGGTGCTTGGGGACCACCCCGACCACCTGGTCGACCACCTTGCCGTCCTTGAAGAGGATCAGGGTGGGGATGCCGCGTACACCGAACTGCGCCGGGGTCTTCTGGCAGTCATCGACGTTCATTTTGCAGATCTTGACCTTGCCGTCGAAGGCTTCGGCGAGCTGGTCGATCACCGGGCTGATCGCCTTGCACGGCGCACACCAGGAGGCCCAGAAGTCGATGAGCACCGGGACGGGGGATTGGATAACTTCCTTTTCAAAGGCTTCATCGGACAACTGGACGACTTTTTCGGCGGCCATATCGCTGCACTCCTTGAGACGCGGGGATCAGTGTCGTGGACACGCCTCGCATCATAGTCAGGCGCGGCAAAAAAGCAAGGATTTTGCCGGCGGGGAGCCGGGTTCCACGGCCGCGGCCCTTGACTCTCCGCCCACCCCGCTCCTAAGATGGCGGCATCACTGCGGAGATTAAATTCATGCACGACGACCGGATCACCGAGGCTGCCTCCCGGCACCAGGCTCTGCTGGAAATGTTCCTCTCCGGCAACCGAGAACTGCTGGCCGACTTTGCCGCCCAGCTGACCAGTGCCTTTCAGCAGGGGGGGCGCCTGTTTTTGGCCGGGAGCGGACCCTTTGCCGCCATTGCCGGGCTCCTCGGCCAGCAGTTTCTCTACCGGCAGACCCTCGAACGCCCGCCGCTCCCGGCCGTGGCGCTGGTTCACGATGCCGGCCTGGCCACCTTCCTGGCCGCCGAGGAGCAGGGGAACCAGCTCTTCAGCCGTCAGCTGCGCGCCCTGGCTGGGGAGCAGGATATCCTGCTTCTCTTGGCCGGCACCTCCCTGGGGGCCGCCGAGCGCGAGGCCCTGGAGGCTGCCCGCCAGATCGGCTGTCGGGTCGCGCTGATCTGCTCGGCCCAGGCCGAAGCCCCCGAAGCCGTTGCGGATCTGACCCTGTGCCTGCCGACCGACAGCCTGCCGGGGCTGCTGGAGGGGGCCCTGTTTGCCGGCCAGCTCCTCTGCTCCCTGGTCGAGGCGGAACTCTTCAATATCTAGGGCACGCATGGCCGGCTATCCCCTGATCATCGAAGTGCAGGGCCGCCTGGCCGTGGTGGTCGGCGGCGGCGCTGTCGGCCGCCGCAAGGCCGAGGGGCTTCTGGCCGCCGGGGCCCGGGTGCGGCTGGTCAGCCGGAGTCCCGTGCCGAAGGCCTGGCGCAACGAGGAGATCGAACTGCACCAGCGCCCCTTCCACGCCGAGGATCTCGACGGGGCTGTCCTGGCTTTTGCCGCCACCGGCCACCGGGAGGTCGACGAAGCGGTGCTTGTCGCGGCCCGGTCGCGCGGCATCCCGGCCAACCTGGCCAGCCGGCCGGAGGAGGGGGACTTCACCCTGCCGGCGGTCCTGCGCCGGGGCGACTTGCTGATCGCCGTGGCCACCGGGGGGCGCTCCCCCGCCCTGGCCGCCGCCCTGCGCGACCGCCTGGCAGCCGCCTACGGCCCCGAATGGGCGACAGTGGTGGCCTTAGCTGCTCTCCTGCGCACGGAAAAATTGACAGATTCATCCTCTGTTCACTATGATCAGAAGGTTTTGGCCGATCTCCTCGCCGCCGGGCTGCCGGAAATGCTGGCCGCCGGTCGCGATGACGAGGCCGATCACCTGCTCACCCGCAGCTTCGGCGCAGGGTTTTCTCTGGCAGCGCTCGGGCTGACCACCCCGGATTCGACACCATGACCTTCGATCTGCTGCTCTTCAAGGCCACTCTGCTGGTCTACAGCGCCGCCACTCTCCTCTACCTGCTCGGTGTGATCCTGCGCCGCGAGCGCCTGGGGCAAGTCGCCAAGTGGCTGCTGACCGGCGGCTTCGCCGTCCACTGCCTGACCCTCGGTGCACGCTGGCTGGCCACCGGGCTGACCCCGGCCGCCAGTCTCTATGAGGCGCTCTCCTTTTTCGCCTGGGCGGTGGTCGGCACCTACCTGCTCTTCGATCTGCGCTACAGGATCGCAGCTCTCGGCGCCTTCGTTTCCCCGCTGGCCCTGGTGCTGATGATCGGCGGCTCGGCAGCCCCCAAGCAGGTGGCGGCGGCCAACCCGCTGCTTAACTCCTGGTGGTTCCCGGTGCATGTCACCCTGGCTTTTCTCGGCTACGCGGTCTTTGCCGTGGCGGCCATGGCCGGCATCATGTACCTCCTCCAAGAGCGCCGTCTCAAGGCCAAGAAGTTTTTCGGGCTCTTTCACCGCCTCCCCTCCCTCGACACCCTCGACGACATCAACTACAAGTGCCTGACCTTCGGCTTTCCGCTCATGACCATGGGCATCATCAGCGGGGCGATCTGGGCCGATGCGGCCTGGGGCGGCTACTGGCGCTGGGATCCCAAAGAGACCGGCGCCTTGGTGGTCTGGTTCCTCTACGCCGCCCTGCTCCACGGCCGGCTGACTGTCGGCTGGCGCGGCCGGCGGGCGGCGATCTTCGCCATTCTCGGTTTCGCCTGCCTGCTTTTCACCTTCCTCGGGGTCAACCTGCTGGTCGGCGGGCTGCACACTTTCCAGAGTTTTACCGGCCAGTAGCCGCGGGACGGATCGAACACTCATGCACATCGTCGTCGTCGGCCTGAGCCACCATACCGCCCCCGTCGAAATCCGCGAGCGCCTGGCCTTCGCCCCCACCGCCATGGAGAAGCCGCTGCGGGAGATGCTCGATCTGCCGGCGATCGCCGAGGCGCTGATCGTATCGACCTGCAACCGCGTCGAACTCTATGCCGCCAGCCGCGAACCGGATGCGGCAACCGCGGCCCTGCGCCGCTTCCTGGCCGACTACCACAATCAGCCGCTGGAGGAGATCGAGGAGAACCTCTACGATTTCCAGGGGGAGGAGGCCATCCGCCATCTCTTCCGGGTCGCCTCCAGCCTCGACTCGATGATCATCGGCGAGCCGCAGATTCTCGGTCAGATCAAGACCTCCTACGGCTATGCGGTGGAATTCAAGACCGCCGGGCTGATCCTCAACCGCTTCCTGCACAAGGCCTTTTCGGTGGCCAAGCGGGTGCGCACCGAGACCGGCATCGCCAGCAGCGCCGTCTCGGTCTCCTTCGCCGCCGTGGAACTGGCGCGCAAGATCTTCGATCGCCTCGACGACAAGGGGGTGATGATCATCGGCGCCGGGGAGATGTGCGAACTGGCCGCCCGCCACTTCGTCAGCAACGGCGTCAGCCGGGTCCTGGTCACCAACCGCACCTTCGAGCGGGCCGAGAAGCTGGCCGCCGAGTTTCAGGGGCGGGCGGTCCCCTTCGAGGAGTTCACCGACCACCTGGCCTCCGTCGACATCGTCCTCACCTCCACCGGCGCGCCGACCTTCATCCTCAGCCGCGCGCAGATGGAGGAGGTCCTCAAGCGGCGCAAGAACCGGCCGATGTTTTTGATCGACATCGCCGTGCCGCGCGACGTCGACCCCAAGGTCAACGATCTCGCCAACATCTACCTCTACGACGTCGACGACCTCCAGGGGGTGGTGCAGGCCAACCTCAAGGAGCGCCAGAAGGAAGCGCACCGCGCCGAGGTGATCATCGGCGAGGAGATCGGCCAGTTCCACCAGTGGCTGGCCAACCTCGAGGTCAAGCCGACCATCGTCGCCCTGCGCCGGCGCTTCGAGGAGGTCTGCAGCCAGGAACTGGCGCGGACCTGCGGCAACCACAAGGACCTCAGCGAGGTCCAGCGGCGCGGCCTCGAGGCGATGACCAACGCCATCGTCAACAAGCTGCTGCACCGGCCGATCGCGGTGCTCAAGCGAACCCAGAATGAAACCAGCGGCGAGGACTACGTCGACGCGGTGCGGGAACTCTTCGATCTCCCCGCGCCGGCCGTCGAGGAGCTGCCCCTGGCCCCGCTCGATGACCAAACGACAACCTAACGATAAAGGAGCACGATCGATCATGGCAAAACGGCAACTGCGCATCGGCACCCGCGCCAGCCAGCTGGCTCTCTGGCAGGCCAACTGGGTCAAGGGGGAACTGGAGAAACGCTATCCCGACCTGGAGGTCTCCCTGGTCAAGATCAAGACCACCGGCGACAAGATCCTCGACGTCCCGCTGGCCCAGGTGGGTGGCAAGGGGCTCTTCACCAAGGAGATCGAGGAGGCCATGCTGGCCGGCGAGATCGAGGTGGCGGTGCACTCGATGAAGGACGTGCCGACCTACTTCCCCGCCGGGCTGGGGCTGCGCTGCATCACCGAGCGCGAAGACCCCCGGGACATCGTCATCCTCCGCCCGGGTGTATCCAGCTGGCAGGAGCTGCCGATCGGCGGCCGGGTCGGCACCTCGTCGCTGCGCCGCAAGGCCATGCTCCTGCACTCCCGTCCCGACCTGCAGATGGTCGACATTCGTGGCAATGTCGAGACGCGCATCCGTAAGCTTACCGAGGAGAATCTCGATGCCGTGGTCCTGGCGGCGGCGGGGATGCACCGCCTCGGCTTCACCGGGCAGATCAGCGAGTACCTGCCGGTGGACGTCTCCCTGCCGGCGATCGGCCAGGGGGCCCTGGGCCTGGAGAGCCGTCTCGACGACACCCAGACCAACGCCTTGATCGACTTCTTCAACCATCCGTCGACCGCCTATGCGGTGACCGCCGAGCGCGCCCTGCTCGCCCGCCTCGAGGGTGGCTGCCAGGTGCCGATCGCCGCTTTCGGCACGGTGGCGGGGGAGCAGCTCACCCTCACCGGCCTGGTGGCGAGCATCGACGGTCTGCAGATGCTCAAGAAGACCGTCAGCGGCCCGGTGAGCGAGGCCGCCCGCCTGGGGGTCTCGCTGGCCGACGACCTGCTGATCAAGGGAGCCGGGAAAATCCTCAACGAGGTCTATCAGCGCGAAACCTTCAATGCCGGTCGCGAAGACGTCTGATTCTTCATTGCCCGGCATGGTTTACCTGGTCGGCGCCGGCCCCGGCGACCCCGGGCTGATCACCGTGCGCGGCCTCGAGTGCCTGCGCCGCGCCGGGGTGGTGGTTTACGACTACCTGGCCAATCCGCTCCTGCTGGATGAGGCGCCGGCCGACGCGCCGCGCATCTACGTCGGCAAGAGCAAGGGCTGTCACTGCGTCCCCCAGGATGACATCAACGCCCTGCTCGCCGAGCAGGCCCGCTCGGGGCGGACGGTGGTGCGCCTCAAGGGGGGCGATCCCTTCATCTTCGGGCGCGGCGGCGAGGAGGCCTGTTTCCTCGCCGAGGCCGGCATCCCCTTCGAGATCGTTCCCGGAGTGACCTCCGGGGTGGCCGCGGCCGCCTACGCCGGCATCCCCCTCACTCACCGCGACCATACCACCAGCCTGGCGCTGGTCACCGGCCACCTGACCAGCGAGCGCGACCTCGACCACGTCGACTGGGCGCGCCTGGCCGAGGGGGTCGGCACCCTGGTCATCTACATGGGGATCTCCAACCTGGCGGAGATCGCCGCCCGCCTGGTCAGCCACGGCCGCCCGCCGCAGACCCCGGTGGCGCTGGTGCGCTGGGCCACCACCGCGCAGCAGCAGACCCTGACCGGGACCCTCGCCGACATCGCCGAACGGGTGACGGCCTGCGCCTTCAAGCCGCCGGCAGTGATCATCATCGGCGAGGTGGTCGGGCTGCGCGAGCAGCTGCGCTGGTTCGACCGGCGCCCGCTCTTCGGCCGGCGCATCCTGGTGACCCGCCCCGCCGACCAGGCCGCTCCGCTGGTCGACGGCCTGGCCGCCCTCGGCGCCGCGCCGGTGGCGGTGCCGACCATCGCCATCGTGCCGCCCCCGGATTACGCCGGGCTGGATGCGGCCCTCGCCGGGCTCGCTGCCGGCGACTACCTGGTCCTGACCTCGGCCAACGCGGTGGCGGCACTCTTCTCCCGCCTGCAGGCCGCCGGCCACGACGCCCGGGCCCTGGCCGGAGTGACGCTGGTCACTGTCGGCCCCAAGACTGCCGAGAGCCTGGCTGGCCACGGTTTGCACGCCGACCGCCTGCCGGCGACCTTCGATGCCGAGGGGGTGGTCGAGCTGCTGCGCGGCGAAGTCGCCGGCCGCCGCGTCCTCTACCCCCGCGCCGCGCTGGCCCGCGACCTGATCGTCCGCGAGCTGACTGCCGCCGGGGCCCAGGTTGCCGCCCCCCTGGCCTACGCCAGCGCGCCCCCGCTGGGCGCCGCCGAAAAACTGCATGCCGCCCTGGCTGCAGGGCTCGATCTGCTGACCTTTACCGCCGCCTCGACGGTACGCAACTTTGCCGGCCTGCTGGCCCCGGAGCAGCTTGCCGCCGCCCGCCGCATCCCCGTGGCGGTGATCGGTCCGCAGACCGCCGCCGCCGCCCGCGAACTGGGCTTCAGCGTGGCTGTCGAGCCGCCCGAGTCCACCGTTCCGGCCCTGATCGAGGCCATCGCTGCTTACTACGGCCCACGGAACGACCAGTCACCAGTCCCCAGCTCCCAGTCTCAGGAGGTTTGACCATGTTCTTCCCCGAATACCGTGCCCGCCGCCTGCGCCGCAACGAGACCCTGCGCCGCATGGTCCGCGAAACCTTCCTGCGCACCGACGACCTGATCTACCCGATGTTCTCGGCCTTCGGCCAGGGGATCAAAAAAGAGATCCCCTCGATGCCGGGGATCTACCAGCAGTCCATCGAGCACATCGTCGCCGAGGCCCGGGAAGTCTATGACCTGGGGATTCCGGCGGTGATCCTCTTCGGCATCCCGGAGACCAAGGACGCGGTCGGCTCCGACGCCTACTGCGCCCATGGCATCATCCAGGAGACGATCCGCGCCATCAAGGCGGCGGTGCCCAAGCTGCTGGTGATCACCGATGTGTGCATGTGCGAGTACACCGATCACGGCCACTGCGGGGTGATCAAGGACGGCGACGTCGACAACGACGCCACCCTCGAGCTGCTCGCCGCCGAGGCCCTCTCCCACGCCCAGGCCGGTGCCGACATCGTCGCCCCCTCGGACATGATGGACGGCCGGGTGGCGGCGATCCGCGCCCGCCTCGATCAGAACGGCTTCGAGCACATTCCGGTGATGAGCTACGCGGTGAAGTATGCCAGCGCCTACTACGGACCCTTCCGCGACGCCGCCGAGTCGACCCCCCAGTTCGGCGACCGGCGCAGCTACCAGATGGACCCGGCCAACCGCAGCGAGGCCTTCCGCGAGGCGGCCCTCGACGTTCAGGAATGCGCCGACTTCCTGATGGTCAAGCCGGCGCTGGCCTATCTCGACATCCTCCGCGACCTCAAGGAGCGCTTCGACCTGCCCCTGGTGGCCTACAACGTCTCCGGCGAGTATTCGATGATCAAGGCGGCGGCCGCCAACGACTGGATCGATCACGACCGGGTGATGATGGAGACGCTGATCGGGATGAAGCGCGCCGGCGCCGACCTGATCATCACTTACCACGCCAAGGAAGCGGCGAAGCTGCTGCGCTGACAGTTGCTGCCCGAATACGCCTGCCACACTCTCGCCAACGGCCTGCGCGTCGTCAGCGTTCCCTGCCCGCACCATCACGGTGCCGAGGTGCTGGTCTACCTGGGGGTGGGGAGCCGCCACGAGCCGGCGGCCCAGGCGGGGATTTCCCACCTCCTCGAGCACATGCTCTTCAAGGGGACCAGCGACTTCCCCACCGGGCTCGCCCTGGAGCGGGCCTTCGAGGCCGCCGGGGGCTCCGCAAATGCCGCCACCGACACCGAGACCACCTGCTTCCACTCGCGCATTCACCCCGCCCGGCTGGACGATGGCCTGGCGCTCTTCGCCTCCATGCTGCAGCGGCCGTTGTTCAACGACCTGGAGAGCGAGCGGCGGGTGATTCGCGAGGAGGCTCTGAGCGATGTCAACGAGGCGGGTCGGCAGATCAACCCCGACAACCTGGTGGCGGCCTCGATCTTCCCTGCGCACCCGCTCGGGAGACCGACGGTCGGCACGCGGCGCAGTATCGACCGCCTGAGCCTGCGCCAGGTACAGCGCTATCATGCTGCCCACTACACCCCGGGAAACGCCGTGTTGGCGGTGGCCGGCCCGCTCGCCGACGATGAAGTCCTGGCCCTGGCGGAGCGGCATTTCGGCGGCTGGCAGGGTGGAGTGGCCCCGGCTGCTGAAGTCTGGGCGGGGGCGCCGGGGGGCGGGCCATGTTGCACCTGGGTGCGCGATCCCGGTTCGCAGGTCAGCATCCAGCTGGCCCTGGAGCTCCCCGGACGCGAGAGTCCGCACGCCGTCAACCTGCGGGTGCTGCGTCGTCTGCTTGGCTGGGGGGGGATGAGCCGGCTCATGCTGCGCCTGCGCGAGGAGCTGGCCCTGACCTATGCGGTGGAGGCCAGCCTGGCCCTCTACGCCGATGCCGGGATCCTCGCTGTCGACCTGGCGGTCTCCCCGGAGAATTTGGAGAAGGCCGTCGCCGCGGTCCTCGCGACCCTGGGCGAACTGGCCGGACAGGAGGTCTCCGCCGCCGAGCTCGAGCACGCCCTGGCCACCTACCGCTACGATCTCGACTACTCCCGCGACCACCTCGAAGAGCTGGCCCTGCGCTATGCCTGGGGCGAACTGACCGGCCGGCGGCGCACCATCGCCGGCGACCTCGCCGAACTGGCCACCGTCACCCCCGCCGGCCTGCAGGCCACCGCCCGGACCTTCTTCACCCCCGCCCACCTCCACGCCGCCATCGTCGGTCCCTACCCGCCGCGCAGCCGCAAGGCGGTCGAAGCCCTGCTCGCCGGCTGGCAGGCGGGGTAGGCGAAGAAGCGCCATGTGCCAGCTGCTGGGGATGAACTGCAATGTACCGACGGATATCTGCTTTTCGTTCAGCGGTTTCCGCCGGCGGGGAGGGGCGACCGATGTCCACCGTGATGGCTGGGGAATCGGCTTTTTCGAGGGGAAGGGGGTCCGCCTGTTCCTCGACCCGGAGCCCTCGGCCGACTCGCCGCTGGCCGAGCTGGTCCGCCACTACCCGATTCGCTCCCTCAACGTGATCGCCCACATTCGCAAGGCCACTGCCGGTCGCGTGGCGCTGGAGAATACTCACCCGTTCATGCGGGAACTCTGGGGGCAATGCTGGCTCTTCGCTCACAACGGCCATCTGCCGGACTTCCTCCCCCCGCTCGACGGCAGCGTCCTGCCGGTCGGCGATACCGACAGCGAGCGGCTCTTCTGCTGGCTGCTGCAGGAGCTGCGCCGGCGCTTCGCGGGCGAGCCGCCGCAGCCGGACGATCTTTTCTCCGCCCTGCATGAGCTGACCGGGCACTTCGCCGGGTTGGGGATCGCCAACTTCCTGCTCTCCAACGGCAGCTGCCTGATCGCCCACAGCTCGACGCAGCTCAACTACATTATCCGCCGGGCCCCCTTCGGCGAGGCTCATCTCGCCGACGACGATCTGGCCATCGACTTCAGCCAGGTGACCACTCCCCGGGACTGCGTGGCCGTCATCGCCACGGCGCCGCTGACCGTCAACGAACAGTGGGAGGAGATGCCTCCCGGCACCTTGTGGCTCTTCAGGGACGGCGTCGTCGCCACGCGGCGCGCCACTCAGGCGAGCCCGGTGCAGACGGTCGACGGCCCGACGGCGTCGGGCTGACGGATCGGCAGGGAAAAGCTGGAGGACGTGAGCAGGCCGAGTTGAGTCCCGGCACCGCTCAGTAATCGATCCCCGGCTGCGGCTCGATCTCCTTGCGGTAGGCGTGCTTGATCTCGTTGACCTCGCTGACCGTGTCGGCACGCTCGATGACCTCGTCGGCGGCGTTGCGGCCGGTCAGCACCAGGTGCAGCTTCTGCGGGCGCTCGTCGAGCAGGGCGAGGAGCTGGTCGAGATCGACCAGGCGCAGCTTGACGGCGTTGTTGATCTCGTCGAGGACCACGATGTCGTACTGGCCGGAGAGCATCTTCTCGCGGGCCAGGGCCAGCCCGGCCTGGGCGTTGGCGCGGTGCTCGTCGCGGCTGTAGGGATTGCCGCGGATGCCGCAGAAACCCTTGCCGGTGGCATGCAGTTCGACCAGCCCGCCGAGCAGCTTCACCCCGTCCCACTCCCCCGAGTAGAGATCCCCCTTCATGAACTGGACGATGCAGGTGCGCAGGCCGTGGCCGGCGGCGCGCAGCACCATCCCCATCGCCCCGGTGGTCTTCCCCTTGCCGTTGCCGGTGATCACCACCACCAGACCCTGGGGCTTCTTCGGCTGCAGCCGGTCGATTTTGACTGTGCCGGCGACTGGTACGCTCATGCCTTGCTCCTTTGCTGACTATTTCTGTATCCGCCCCTCATGCCATATCCCGCGGTTTTCCGCAATCGTTCAACTGCTCAGGCCAGCCCGAAGGTGAGCAGGGCCCCCAGGGTGCAGACGCTGGCCAGCAGCCAGAGGGTGATGCCCTGGAGCAGGGGCCGGGCGCCGACCCGCCGGAGGACCTCGCGACTCAGGCCGGCGCCGACCAGGAAGAGAGTCACCGTCAGCCCCTGTTTCGCCGCACCGACCAGCAGTGCCCAGAGCTGGCCGTACTGGGGAAGGAGGGTCCGGGTGGCGGCGGCGAGGAGGAAGCCGATGATGAAGAGGGGGATGCCGGTTTTCTGCCCGGACTTTTTGTACAGGGCGATGGCGATGACCGCCGGGGTGATCCAGAGCGCCCGGGTCAGCTTGACCGGGGTGGCCACGGCCAGGGCCTGGGCGCCGTAAGCGGACGCCGCCCCGACCACGCTGCTGGTGTCGTGGATGGCCAGGGCGGCCCAGGCGCCGAAGGTCGGCTGGTCGAGCTCGAGGAGGTGGGCGATGAGCGGGAAGAGCAGCAGGGCGACGGAGTTGAGGGTGAAGACGGTGGCCAGGGCGACGGCAGTCTCGTCATCGCGGGCCTTGACCACCGGGGCCAGGGCGGCGATGGCGCTGCCGCCGCAGATCGCCGTGCCGAAGGAGATCAGGAGCGACGTGTTGGCCTCGGTTTTGAACAGCCGGCCGAGCAGGGTGCCGACCAGCAGGATCGCGGCAATGCCGGCCAGCGTGTAGAGCAGCGAATCCCGCCCGGTGCACAGCACCTCGCCGAGTCCCAGGCCGAAGCCGAGTCCGACCACCGAGAGCTGGAGGAGCATCTTGCTCCCGCGGGCCGCGTGCTTCGGCCAGGGGTTGCCGAAGGCCAGGCTGAAGACCGCGCCCATGACCAGGGCCGCCGCCGTGCCGATGACGGGGAGAAGGCATAGCCCCAGCAGGAGAAGGAAAAGGGCGCGGTGCAGCCCGGCCGGCACAGCTGCGCTCACGCCCTAACCATTGTCTGCCGTTGTGGTATTCAACATTGCGCAAAGGTAGCGCGTTCCCTGCTCGACTTCAATGGCCCTCTGCGCTGCCTCCCCGACTGCACGGGGTGCTGGTTAGTGAACAGAACCTCCGCTTACGGCGCCGGCGGCACCACTGTCAGCGGGGTTCTCCATTCGACGGCATCGCCGGCAATCGCCCCGATAGGAGTGGCCCCGGACATTTCCTGTGGCGGGACGAAGCCGTTGAAGATTTCGTAGTTGTAGGTGATGTCGATACGATCGCAGCTTGTTTGCCGTGCGATTCCGCTGACCCTGACGGTATAGAGCGGCTGATTGTCCACCGGGATTGGATATACCACCGCTGGCTGCACTCCGTCGGGGGTGTAGGAGGTGTCGCTGCCGTAGGCGTACCAGGTGTACTTGTAGGTGCCCTTGCCGGTCTGTTCCCAGACCCCGTGCCCGTCACTCAACCGGGTGACATTTTCATACACGTACCCATCCTGCTGGTTGCCGAGCTTGAGGTATTCAGCACCGATCCACAGCCAGTCCAGCAGCATTTCCCCCTGAGTCATCGTGGCTCCCGCGGTATGAACGCCCATCCATCGCAGAGCCGAGTCCGTTTGCCCGTACCAGGTCCCGATCAAACCGCAGCCCGCCGGGCCCCCGGCGGGGGCCGCCGCGGCGCAGGGCCACGCCACGGCGAGGGTGATGACCATTGCCAGGGCCATCAGGAAAGATCTCGGGCCGATTCTGTTGTTTTTCATGGCGGTTCTCCTCTCTGACGGGTTGTTGATGGCCGGTGCGAATCCTGCCCGGCCGCGGCTGCCGACCAGATAAAAAAGCCGGGCTACCAGGAGCGATCCGTGGTAGCCCGGCCATCTTCGCACTGGAAGATCCGTCGCTTTCCGTGCCCTCCTCGCGAAGGGGTCGGCTTTGTCACAGCAACATGGGAGCGAGTCGTTATTTAAAGTTGATACTACGACGAGATCCGCATTTGTCAAACGTCGGCCGCGGTCGCTGCTGCCCCGCGCCAGCGCCGGCTTTTCGGATCTTCACACCCTGACCGTCTTGTAGAGGAAATTCTTGAACTTGTAAAACCGCCGCTGCTCCTCGGCATCGGCGGAGCGGGGGTCGCAGGCGCGCAGCAGGACGGCGATCTCCGGCATGCCCCGGGCCCCCTCGCGGCGGACGTTGGCGACCAGGGCGCGCACGGTGTCCTTGGTCAGCTGCTTGTCGGTGAAGGGCTGGTGGACCAGATCCCAGAAGTCGCCGTCGCCGCGGCGCAGCGCCTCGCGCAGGCGCACCTCGCGGGGGGTGGCCTCGGTGAAGGTCGGCAGCGGGGCCGGGGCGCTGCCGATGCCGGTGAGGGCGCCGCGCACGTCCTCGACGGTGATCGCCCGCCCGCGCCGGAAGAGCAGGGCGCGCAGGAGAATCGAGCGCAGCTCGCGGATGTTGCCGGTGTAGTCGTGGCCGGCGAGGAGTTCCTGGGCTTCGCGGCTGATCGCCGGGACCTGTTCGCTGGCCTCGCCGGGGCGCCGGTAGATGCGGTAAAGCTGGCCGAGGAAGTGCACCGCCAGGTCGGGGATGTCCTCGCGCCGCTCATTGAGCGAGGGAACGGTGAGGGTCAGTTCGGAGAGACGGTGGAAGAGATCTTCGCGGAACTGCCCGGCCTGGATCAGGCGGCGCAGGTCGCGGTTGGTGGCGGCGATCAGCAGCACCCGGGCGTGCCGGGTCTGGTTCTCGCCGAGACGGACGAAGCCGCCGTTGTCGAGGAAGCGCAGCAGCTGGACCTGGGTCTTGGGGTCGGCGTCGCCGATCTCGTCGAGGAAGACTACCCCGCCGTTGGCCTCCTCGAAGATCCCGCGCCGGTCGAGATGGGCGCCGGTGAAGGCCCCGCGCTTGTGTCCGAAGAGCTCCGAGTAAGTCAGCTCACCGCTGTAGGCGGCGATGTTGCTCTTGGTCACCGGCAGTTCGCCGCTGCCGCCGACCTGCTCGCGGTAGAGCGCGTTGAGGCGCGAATAGATGTTGTTGAAGAGGAACTCCTTGCCGCTGCCGGTCTCGCCGTTGATGAGGATGGTCGGCAGTCCCAGCCCGGCCTCGCGCAGATCGCCGCGCTGCCAGGTGCGGATGCGGCTGAAGAGCGGCGGGGCCAGAGTCTCGATGGTGGCGACGATGTCGCGGGCCTTGCGCGAGTTGCCGATCAGGTTGCCGAGGCGGTAGGAGGAGATTTTCGGGTCGCGGTAGGAGACGTCCGAGCTCAGGCGCTGGACTTCGCCGGTCAGGCGCTCGATCTGCAGCAGTCCGTCGAGGTGGCGGGCGATCATCTGCACGATGATCTGCAGGATGCGCTGGTGCTCGTCGGTGAAGAAGCGCGGGGTGTGGCTGCTCAGGCAGACCACCGCCAGGACCTGTTCCTCGACGCACACCGGCACGGCGATTTCGCTGCGGATCGCTTCGGCGACCAGCAGGTAGAAGCCGTCACCGCCGGACTCGGCGAGGGTGTCGGCGACCATGCAGGGCTGGCGGTTGGCGGCGGCGTAGCCGGAGAGGCTGCGCTGGGTGCGGGGGAGTTCGGGGCCGCCGACGCGGATCGGCGGGATGTCCTTTTTCAGCCACCCCTTGCTCTTGGCGCCGATCAGGGTGCCGTCGCTCTCCTCGACCAGCAGCCAGGGCTCGCCGTCGCGCTCCTGGACCAGGGCGATGCTCCCGGTATCGGCGCCGATCAGCTCGGTGGCCTTGGCCAGCACCCGGTCGAGGAAGGGCTTGACCCCCTCGAAGCCTTCCTGGAGGAGATCGTTGATCTCGGCGAGGACCTGGATTTCGACGTGCTCGTCGCCGATTTCCTGGATGACCCGCTGGGCCATCTCGGCGTGGGCCTCGAGGAGTCCGCGCTCGAACTCGTTGAATTCGTAGAGGTCGCGGGTGAAGTAGTTGACCAGGCAGACGACCCGGCGGGTCGCCGGATCGTAGCGCGGGACGACGTAGAGGGAGGTCAGGCCGATGGCGTCGATCAGGAAGCGCTTCTGCAGGATCTCGTTGCGCAGGTCGGGGATGTACAGCGGGGCCAGCAGGGCGTCGTCGACGATCACCCCGTCGCCGCGGATGTAGCGGGAGAGCAGCGAGCGGCCGGTGGCCAGGTCAACCAGCCCCTCCTGCTCGTAGAGCTGCTGGATCTGGCGGTCTTCCGCGTAGGCGGCGAGAACCTCCAGCCCCTGGCCGCCGCGGGCCGGGACCAGCACCGAGGCCAGCGCCAGGCGGTCGATCAGGCGCACCGCCGAGCGGACCATGGTGCGCGCCGCTTCGGTCTTTTTCCCTTCGTCGATGCGCCGCGCCAGGAGGAGCTGCTGGTGGTGCTTGCGGGCCTGGTCGAGGACCGGTACGACCTCGGCGAGGAAGCGTTTCAGCGCCCGCCGGCGCGGCGGGTCGGGAAGCTGGCCGTGGCGGCTGCCGTCGACGCACAGCACGCCGACCGCCCGCTCGCGATGGAGCAGCGGCACCTGGTAGGAGGCTTGGATGGCATAGCGGTCGGCGATCTCCCGCCCCTGCGGGGGGAGCTCGGCGGGGTCCTCGAAGGAGGCGCTCTCCTGGGAGATGAAGACCCGCGAGACCAGGTAGTCGGGGTCGGTGAGCGGGAAGGCGAACTGTTGGACCGCCCCTGCCTGGCGGCCGGTGGCGAAGGCGCAGTTGAGGGTGCCGCTGGTCAGGTCCTCGAGGTAGAGGCGGCAGCGGCTCTGCCGGGTGAGCAGCGGGACGGCCTCGCCGATGGCGTGGAGGATGTCGGCGAGGTTCTCCTTGCCGAAGCCGCGGATCTTGCCGATCAGCTCGTCGATGCGGGGAGGGAAGGGCTCCATAGGGCTCCTCTGTGTAAATGATCTACACAGGGGAGTATAGGCGGCCCGTCACCGCGAGTCAAAGGGCTGTGTGCTTCAGGGTGCCAGGGGGGCGAAGCGGGCCAGGACCGCGGGCGGCGCCTGCGCGTAGTGGCTGAAGGCCATGGTGAAGGAGCCGCGCCCCTGGGTGGCGCTGCGCAGCTCGGTCATGTAGCCGAACATCGCCGCCAGGGGGATGACGGCGCGGACCACCTCGATCAGCTCACGGTGCTCCAGCCCCTCGACCCGGCCGTGCTTCTGCTGCAGGCCGCCCAGGACCCGTCCGGAGAATTCGGCGGGGGTCACCACCTCCAGCGCCATCACCGGCTCGAGCAGGGTCGGCGCGGCGGCGCGCAGGGCCAGGCTCATGGCGCGCTGGGTGGCGGCGCGGGCGCCGACGGGCGTGGTTACGCCGGGGAGGTAGGGGAGCGCGGTCAGCTCGATCGCCACATCGACCAGCGGGTAGCCGGACAGCGGACCGCTCTGCAGGCCGAGGCGGAGGATCTCCTCGAGGGCGCTGCGCAGCTCGGCAGGGAGCTGCTCGAGCTCCGCCGCCAGGCCGACGCGCGGCCCCTGGCTGCGCGGCAGGGGAGTGACGCGCACGCTGGCCTCGCCGTGCTGGCGGCGGCCGTCGAGTTCGCGGTCGAAAATTTCATGGTGCTCCGCCGCGCGGGTGACGGTTTCGCGGTAGACCACCTGGGGCTGGCCGGCGTTGACCTCGACGCCGAAGTCGCGGGCCAGGCGGGTGAGCAGCACCTCGAGGTGCAGCTCGCCCATCCCGGTCAGCACCGCCTGGCCGGTCTCGGCGTCCTCCTTGAGGCGGACGGTCGGATCCTCCCAGAGGAGCTTTTCCAGGGCGGGAAGGAGGCGCTCGCGATCCTGGACGCGCTTCGGCTCGATGGCCAGGGAGACCACCGGCTCGGGGACGGTCAGCCCGGCGAGGAGCAGGGGGCGGGCGGGATCGCACAGGGTGTCGCCGGTCAGCACCTCCTTCAGCCCGGCGACGGCGATGATGTCGCCGGCTTCCGCCGTCTCCACCGCTTCGCGGCGGTGGGCGTGCATGCGGAAGAGCCGGGCGGCGCGCTCGCTGCCGCCGCGCGTGGCATTGCCGACCTGTTCCCCGGCCCTGAGGCGGCCCGAATAGAGGCGCAGGTAGGTGAGCTTGCGCCCCTCGTCGGCCTGGACCTTGAAGGCCAGGGCGCAGAGCGGGCCGTCGGCACGGCAGGGGAGCAGCACCCCGCTGTCGTCCGGCAGGCGGCGGGCGCTGACCGGCGGCAGGTCGAGGGGGGAGGGGAGCAGGTCGGCGATCGCGTCGAGGAGCGGCTGGATCCCCTTGTTGCGCAGGGCGGTGCCGAGGTAGACCGGGAAGAGGGCGCAGGCCAGCACGCCCCGGCGCAGGGCGGCGAGGATCTGTGCGCGGGGCACCGGGCGGTTGTCGAGGAGGGCGGCGAGCAGTTCGTCGTCCCAGTCGGCGGCAGCCTCGAGGAGCTCGTCGCGGGCGGCCGCCGCGGCGGCCGCGAGCTCGGCGGGGAGCGGGCCGCGCTGCACCGTGCTGCCGCAGTCGCTGTCGGTGAAGGTCAGCAGCTGCAGGTCGAGGAGGTCGACGACCCCGGCGAAGGCCGCCTCTTCCCCCCAGGGGAGCTGCATCAGCACCGGGCGGGCGCCGAGGCGCCGCTTCATCTGCTCGAGCACCGCCCGGCAGTCGGCGCCGACCCGGTCCATCTTGTTGATCAGACAGATGCGCGGGACGCGATAGCGGTCGGCCTGGTGCCACACTGATTCGCTCTGCGGCTGGACCCCCTCGACGGCGCTGAAGATCGTCACCGCCCCGTCGAGGACGCGCAGGGAGCGCTCGACCTCGATGGTGAAGTCGATATGCCCCGGGGTGTCGACCAGGTTGATCCAGGTCTGCCCCCAGCGGCAGGTGGTGGCGGTGGCGGTGATGGTGATGCCGCGCTCCTGCTCCTGGTCCATCCAGTCCATGGTCGCTTCGCCGTCGTGGACCTCGCCGAGCTTGTGGATCTCCCCGGTGTAGAAGAGGATCCGCTCGGAGACCGTGGTCTTGCCGGCATCGATGTGGGAGATGATGCCGAGGTTGCGCAGGGCGGCGAGAGAGGGGCGGGACATGGCGGCTAACCTGCCCCGCCGGCGGGCGGCAGGGGGACCTGCAGCTTCTGCCCGTCGTAGGCGAACTCGAAGCCGGGGGGAAGCTCCGCCCCGTGGCGGTGATGGTCGACATCGTGGCCGAGATGGGTGAGGACGGTGCGCCGCGCGCCGAGGCGGCGGGCGGCGGCGATCGCCCCGGCAACGTTGAAGTGCGAGAAGTGCGGCGTGAAGCGCAGGGCGTCGATGACCAGCACGTCGAGCCCCTGCAGCAGCGGCAGCGAAGCGTCGGGGATGGCGTGGCAGTCGGTCAGGTAGGCGAGCGTCCCGACCCGGTAGCCCAGCGCGGTACCGGCGCCGTGCAGCAGCGGCACCGGGATTACCGTCTGGCCGAAGAGGGCGAAGGGGGCGTCGACGGCCTTGAGGGCCAGGCGCGGCCGGTAGCCGGGCTCGGCGTCGTCGCTGAAGATGTAGGCGAAGGCGCGGCGGATCGAGGCCACCGCCGCGGGGGCGCCGTAGACCGGGATGGCGACGTCCGGCGGCGCGAGGGTGCGCAGGTCGTCGATGCCGTGCAGGTGGTCGGCGTGGGTGTGGCTGAAGAGGACCGCGTCGATACCGGTCAGCCCCTCGCGGAGCGCCTGCTGGCGGAAGTCGGTGGCGGTGTCGATCAGCACGCGGTACCCCTCCCAGTGCAGCAGGGCGCTGCAGCGGGTGCGCCGGTCCTCGGCCTGGGGGGAGCGGCAGACGGCGCAGGCACAGCCGAGCACCGGCACCCCGGTGCTGGTCCCGGAGCCGAGGATGGTGAGGGTCAGCGCCCCCCTGGCGGCAGTGGCAGGAGTCTCGGTCATGGTCGGCGGCCGGCGGCGGGAAGGCCGCCACCGTTGGCAAGCCTAGCACTTCCGCCGGTGACTGACAACCGGCGCGGCGTCCTGCTGTTGCCTGGCGGCGGCGGATGGATTAGCATGTGCCGCCATTCAGCCCATTACCTCTCCAGGAGCCTGCTCTCATGCTGATCACTCCCCGTTCCGGCCAAGTCCTCAAGTCCCGTACTTCTTGCCTGGTGGTCGGCTGTTTCTCCGACCAGCCGGGCCAGCCGCTGCTCCGCGATCTCGACCGGCTGCTCGGCGGCCGGCTGCGCGCGGCCCGGCGCAGCGGCGAATTCACCGGCACGGCCAACCAGACCCTGTTTCTGCAGCCCCTTGCCGGACTGCCGGCGGAGCGGCTGCTGCTGGTCGGCCTTGGCGAACGCCGCCAGGCCGGGCTGGAGGAGCTGCGCCAGGCCGCCGGCACCGCGATCGGCTTCCTGCGCGGCAAGGGGGTCAAGGAACTGGCCTGCGCCCTGCCCCAGGCCGCGGTGCCGCGCACCACTTTCAGCGAGCGCTGCGAGGCGGTCGCCGAGGGGATGCTGCTCGCCGACTACCGGTTTGACCGCTACCGCACCGGCAACGGGGAGCAGGAGGCGTCGCGGCCGCTGGCGGTCGGCATGCTCTGTGACCAGCGCGACGCTCTCGCCGGGATGACCGTCGCCCTGGCGAACGCCGCGATCACCGCCCGGGCGGTCAACCTGGCCCGCGACCTGGTCAACGAGCCGGGGAACGTCAAGTCGCCGGCCTACCTGGCCGGGCAGGCGCGCCAGGCGGCGACCGGGGCCGGCTTCACCTGCACGGTGCTGGGCCGTGACGAACTCGAGCGCGAGGGCTGCGGGGCGCTGCTCGGCGTGGCCCAGGGGAGTGTCCGCGAGCCGCAGCTGATCGTCATGGAATACCGCGGGGCGGCAGAGGGGGTGGCGCCGCTCGCCCTGGTCGGCAAGGGGGTGGTCTTCGATTCCGGGGGGATTTCGCTCAAGCCGGTCGAGAAGATGGACGAGATGAAGAGCGACATGGCCGGCGGCGCGGCGGTGATCGCCACCATGCAGGCCGCCGCCGAACTGCGCCTGCCGGTCAACCTGGTCGGGGTGGTGCCGGCGGTGGAGAATCTCCCCTCGGGGACGGCCTACCGGCCCGGCGATATCCTCACCAGCCTTTCCGGGCAGACCATCGAGATCCTCAACACCGATGCCGAGGGGCGGCTGATCCTCGCCGACGCCCTGACCTACGTGCAGCGCTTCAAACCGCGCCTGGTGGTCGACATCGCCACCCTCACCGGAGGCTGCGTGGTGGCCCTCGGCCATCATGCCAGCGCGGTGCTCGGCAATCACCCGCCGCTGGTCGAGGCGCTGCGCGCCGCCGGCGAACGCAGCGGTGAACGGCTCTGGGAGCTGCCGCTGTGGGCGGTCTACGAGCAGCAGATCAAGAGCGAAGTGGCCGACGTCAAGAACACCGGCGGGCGCTACGCCAGCAGCATCACCGCGGCGGCCTTTCTGCAGCGCTTCGTCAAAGAGTGTCGGTGGGCCCACCTCGACATCGCCGGCACCGCCTGGGTCGAGCCGGCGCGGCCGTGCCATCCCCGCGGAGGGAGCGGCGTCGGCGTGCGCCTGCTGCTGGATTTCCTGCGCAATGGGGGAAAAGGGGGGGAAAACTGAACCGCGCCGGGGGGCGCGGCTAGTCTGAGGGGAGCGAATCCTCGCCGGCCGGTTTTTTGAGGCGGCGCTCCTCCAGCCACATCGTCCAGATCATCAGGGCGACACCGACGCAGATCGCCGAGTCGGCGACGTTGAAGGCCGGCCAGTGGTGGCGGCCCCAGAAGACGTCGAGGAAGTCGATGACCTCGCCGAAGCGGATGCGGTCGATCAGGTTGCCGAGCGCCCCGGCGAAGATCAGGCTGAGTGCCCACGCCGTGCCGCGCTGCCCGGCGTGCAGGCGGCGCAGGTAGAAGAGGATCACCGCCATGGCGATCAGTGTCACGGTGATGAAGAAGGGGATGCGCACGGCGCTGTTGGAGAAGATGCCGAAGGCCGCCCCCTTGTTGCGGATGTAGGTCAGGTGGAACCAGTCCTCGATGACCGGCACCGACTCGTAGAGGACGAAGTTCGCATCGACGTAGAGCTTGGTGGCCTGGTCGAGAACCACGGTCACCAGAGTAACCAGCGAGAGCAGGCGCAGGTACGGCATCATGCGCCCAAAGCGGCGGTGCAGCGCGGACACAGTTCCGGGTGCTCTGCGCTGCGCCCGCGTTCAGTTGAATAGTTCCAGCAGCGCGGGCACTTCTCGCCGGCCGCCCGCGCCACTTTGATCTTCAGCCCCGCCAGCCCTTCCGCAGCAACTCCCTCAGATAACTCACCCGCCAGCTCGACCTGGGAAACGATGAAGAGCGTCGCCAGTTCCGCCGCTTCGGCGGCGAGCAGGTCGCGCAGGGGGCCGGCCTCGGTGCTCAGCACCACCCTGGCCTCCAGGCCGGAGCCGATCAGCTTGGCGGTGCGGGCCTGTTCGAGAACTTTGGAGACTTCGCCGCGCACGGCGAGCAGCAGCTCGAAGTGCGTTTCCAGCGCCGGGTCGATCAGCGCCTGGTCGAGGCGCGGGAAGCTGGCCAGGTGAACGCTTTCCGTCCGCTCTCCGGGGAGGTAGCCCCAGATCTCCTCGGCGGTGAAGGAGAGGACCGGCGCCACCAGGCGGGTCAGGGTGTCGAGGATCAGGTACATGGCGGTCTGCGCACTGCGCCGCGCCGCGCTCTTCGCCGGGGCGGTGTAGAGGCGGTCCTTGAGGACGTCGAGGTAGAAGGCGCTCATCTCCACCGCGCAGAAGTTGTGCACGGCGTGGTAGAGGACGTGGAACTCGTAGTCGTCGTAGGATTTCTCCACCCGAGCGGCCAGCCCGGCCAGCCGGCTTAAAGCCCAGCGGTCGATCGGCTGCAGGTCGGCGGCGGCGACGCTGTCGGTCGCCGGGTCGAAATCGTGGAGGTTGCCGAGGATGTAGCGGGCGGTGTTGCGGATGCGCCGGTAGGCCTCGGAGACCTGCTGGAGGATGTTGTCGCCGACCCGGGTGTCGTTGCGGTAGTCCTGGGTGGCCACCCACAGGCGCAGGATCTCGGCGCCGAACTTCTTGATCACCTCTTCCGGCGCCACCACGTTGCCCACCGACTTCGACATCGGCCGCCCTTCCTGGTCGAGGACGAAGCCGTGGGTGAGGACTGCCTTGTAGGGGGCGGTGCCGCGGGTGCCGACCGCGGCCAGCAGGCTGGAGTGGAACCAGCCGCGGTGCTGATCGCTCCCCTCGAGGTAGAGGTCGGCCGGCGAGGAGAGCTGCGGCAGCTGCTCGACCACCGCGGCGTGGGAGACCCCGGAATCGAACCAGACATCGAGGATATCCATCTCCTTGCGGAACTCTTTGCCGCCGCAGGCGCCGCAGGCGGTGCCGGCGGGGAGCAGCTCGGCGGCCTCCTTCTCGAACCACACGTCGCTGCCGCCGTTTTCAAAGAGATCGGCGACGTGGTGCATGACCTTGCCGTCGGCCAGGGCCTCGCCGCAGTGCGTGCAGTAGAAGGCGGTGATCGGCACCCCCCAGCTGCGCTGGCGGCTGATGCACCAGTCGGGGCGGTTGGCGATCATGTTGTGGATGCGCTCGCGCCCCCAGTGCGGGATCCAGCGCGCCCCGTCGATATGCTTGAGGGCCTGGCCGCGCAGGTCGTTGGCGTCCATGGCGATGAACCACTGCTCGGTGGCGCGGAAGATGATCGGCTTCTTGCAGCGCCAGCAGTGCGGGTAGCTGTGACTGACCTTCCCTTCGCCGAGCAGCGCCCCGACTTCGGCCAGCCTGGCGCTGACCTTGGGGTTGACCGCCGGGACCTTCTCGCCGGCGAAGAGTTCGAGCGTCGGCAGGTAGCGGCCGTGGTCGTCGACCGGGTTGTAGATCTCCAGGCCGTAGCGCAGGCCGGTCAGGTAGTCGTCGTGGCCGTGGCCGGGGGCGGTGTGGACGCAGCCGGTGCCGGCCTCCAGCGTCACGTAGTCGCCGAGGACGATGAGCGACGGCCGGTCGTAAAGGGGGTGGCGGCACTGCTTGCCTTCGAAGGCCGCGGCATCGATGCTCGCGACCACCGGCCCCGGGGTGCGGCCGAGCTCGGCGAAGACCTTGGCCATCAGCCCCTCGGCCATGACCAGCAACTCGCCGTCGCTCTCCACCGCCACGTACGGAAGTTCGGGGTTGAGGGCCACCGCCAGGTTGGCCGGGATGGTCCACGGCGTGGTCGTCCAGATGACGAAGGCGAGCGGCTTGCCGGCCAGGGCCTCGAGGCCGGCCGGCAGGGTGTCGTTGTAGGGGAACTTGACGTAGATCGACGGCGAGGTGTGGTCGCCGTACTCGACCTCGGCCTCGGCCAGGGCGGTGACGCAGGAGGAGCACCAGTGCACCGGCTTCTTCCCCTTGTACAGCCCGCCGCGCTCGGCGAAGCGCGCCAGCTCGCGGGCGGTGGCCGCCTCGTAGGCGTGGCTCATGGTCAGGTAGGGGTGCTCCCAGTCGCCGAGGACGCCGAGGCGGCGGAATTCCTCGCGCTGGATGTCGATCCACTGCTGGGCGTAGGCGCGGCACTCGCGGCGGATCTCCACCTTGCTCATGGTGCGCTTCTTCTCGCCGAGCTGCTGGTCGACCTTGAGTTCGATCGGCAGGCCGTGGCAGTCCCAGCCGGGGACGTAGGGGGCGAAGTGCCCCTGCATGCGCCGGCTCTTGACGACGATGTCCTTGAGGATCTTGTTGACCGCGTGGCCGATGTGGATGTGGCCGTTGGCGTAGGGCGGCCCGTCGTGGAGGGTGAAGTTCGGCCGCTCCCCCGTGTCTTCACTGACTTGCCGGTCGAGTTCGAGCTCCGCCCAGCGCTGGAGGATCTCCGGCTCGCGCTGCGGCAGGCTGGCGCGCATCGGGAAGTCGGTGACGGGAAGATTGAGGGTCTCTTTATAGTCCATCGGGGGGCTCCGTAACTCAGCGGTCCAAGAACATTTTCGGGTCCGGTACGGTAGCAGAACTGGGGGATAAGTCAAGTTTTACGCGCTCATGCGGGCGCTTTGCCGGGTGGGGACAAGCGCTCCCGGGAGCAGACGGGCGGGAGGGGTCAGTTCTGGCTGATGAAGGCCTTGGTCTCGATCTCGGGGAGCAGGTCGCGCATCGGGTTGGCCCGGTTGAAGACCCGGTTGTGCAGGTAGAAGAGGAGGGTGAAGCCGATCACGGCCATGTTGAGGTTGACGGCCACGGTCACTGCCGCGGTGCCGACGATCATCAGCACCTCGCGGTTGGTGACGAAGATCGCTTCATCATCGTGGCGGGAGAAAAAGTTGCGGAACATCCCGGCGCGCAGCAGGCGAACCTCCTTGCACCACAGTCTGAGCGGCATCCAGTCGAAGACGTCGTAGCCGACCTTGAGCAGGACGCCGACGAAAACCGCCTTGGGGATCAGGCTGATCAGCTCCTGGAAGAGGACCATCTCGATGAGCACGAAGACCCCGACCATCACCCCGGCCAGGCGCAGGGTGGCGCGCTCCTTGAGCATCAGCACCGAGCGGATGGTGGCCTGGGCGCCGGGGATGCCGCCGAAGAGCGCCGCGCTGCCGTTGGCCACCCCCTGGACGACCAGCTCGCGATTCTGGCGGGTTTGCTCGCCGCTAAGCTTGTCGATGACCAGGGAGGTGAGCAGGGTGTCGAGGTAGGCTAGCATCGCCAGCTGCACGGCGTAGGGGAGGGCGGCCATTAGAATGGCCATCGACCACTGGCTGGGAAACTGGCTGCGCAGCAGGGTGCCGAGCTCGGCGAAGCTGCTGATCCCCCCGCCCAGGTGCACATGCTCGATGGGCAGATGCAGGTAAGTCGCCAGAACGGTCATGCCGATGATCGCCACCAGGGTCGAAGGGAGAAAGCGCGCCCAGCCGCCGACCAGGCGGCTCATCAGCGGCGCGACCAGGACGATCAGCGCCACGGTGCCCAGGGCAACCGCCAGGTTGGCGGCCTGGGGCCCGGCGAGCGTGGTTTTGCCGCCGAAGCCGAAGAGGGACTTGAGCTGGTCAAGCCAGATGAGCAGGGCGATCCCGCACATGAAGCCGGAGATCACCACGTTGGGGACCAGGCTGATGAAGCGCCCCAGGCGCAGCACGCCGGCGAGCAGCAGCAACACGCCGCAGAGGATGAAGACCAGATTGACGAACTGGTGGGGGGCGATGGTCAGCCCCTCCGCGGCGACGTACTCGGCGGCAAAGGCCACCGTCACGGCGCTGACCGCGCTCATCGGCGCTGTCGGCCCCGAGCACTGGATGCGGGTGCCGCCGAAGAGGGCGGTGATTAGGGCGATGATCCCCGCCGAGATCATTCCGGCGAAGGCCCCCCGCCCGGAGAGGAGGCCGAGTGCGGCGCCGAGACTCAAGGCGATGAAGCTGACCGTCAGGCCGACGAGAATGTTGTGAACGATTTCGCCGCCGTCCGGACGCGTCGTCGCGCTGTTCTCGACTTCTGCCATGCACGCTGCCTCAGCAAGGGAGTAATGGAATAGGATTATGCGCTGGCGAACCGACTGTCAAGAGTTTATAACGTCGTTTTCTTTTTTCTCGGGGGACGGGTGCGTCGTGGCGGTGGACAAGGGGGCGGACGACGATTAACATGCCGCTTATGTCCTCCCGTAGCCAAATCCTGGGCGTCCCTGCCGACCGCCTTTCGCCCGCCGACCTGGTCGAGATCTTCTCCGACGGCGCCTGCTCCGGCAACCCCGGCCCGGGCGGCTGGGGAACGATCCTGCGCAGCGGCCGCCACGAGCGCGAGCTCTCCGGTTTCGAGCCCGAGACCACCAACAACCGCATGGAGATGACCGCGGCGATCGCCGGGCTGGAGGCACTCAAGCGCCCCTGCCGGGTGCGCCTGACCAGCGACTCCGAATACCTCAAGAAGGGGATGACCGAGTGGCTGGCCGGCTGGATCAAGCGGGGCTGGGTCAACAGCCAGAAGCAGCCGGTGGCCAACCGCGACCTGTGGGAAAAGCTCCACGAACTGAACTCCCGCCACCAGGTCGAGTGGCACTGGGTGCGCGGTCACGCCGGCCACGCCGAGAACGAGCGCTGCGACGCCCTGGCCCGGGCGGCGATCGCCGCCGGACGCGGCAGATAGCCCTTGGTGGGCGTCGCGGATTGTGTTACATAGTGAGTGCCGTGAGTACCAACTAATCTCGAACGACGCCCCGTGGATGCCTCCCGACCAGCGATGCTGACCGAAACTCTGCCATCCTTCGACAACCTGCTCGCCCTGGGATTGTATACGGCCATCGCCGTTTTCCTGGTCGGCCTGCTGATGTTCCTCTCCTGGGCGATCGGCCAGCGCACGCGCAGCCAGGCCAAGGACGAGGCCTACGAATCGGGGATCGAGCCGACCGGCCCGGCGCGGCTCAGCGAGCCGGTCCCCTTCTACCTGGTAGCGATCTTCTTCATCGTCTTCGACGTCGAGATGATCTTCGTGGTCTCCTGGGCGGTGGCTTACGATCGCCTCGGCTGGGCCGGCTACGCCCAGGTGGCTTTCTTCATCCTGATCCTCTTCCTCGGCCTGATCCACCTGTGGAAATCCGGCGGCCTCAACTGGGGTCCCGGCGACCAGCGCCGCCGCCCGCGGAGGAGCGAGTGAGCCGCGAACTCCCCGACAACATTGTCATCGCCTCCCTCGACGACGCCATCAACTGGGGTCGCAAGCACAGCCTGTGGCCGATGTTCTTCGGCCTCTCCTGCTGCTTTGTCGAGATGATGACGAGCATGACCTCGCGCTTCGACATCGCCCGCTTCGGCGCCGAGGTTCTGCGCAATTCCCCCCGCGAAGCCGACTTGATGATCATCTCCGGCACCCCCTTCAAGCGCATGGGGGACGCCATCCTGCGCGTTTACGAGCAGATGGCCAACCCCAAGTGGGTCATGGCGATGGGCAGCTGTGCCAACTCCGGGGGGATGTACGACGTCTACAGCGTCATGCAGGGGGTCAACCAGATCCTGCCGGTGGACGTCTACGTCCCCGGCTGCCCGCCGCGCCCCGAGGCCTTCATGCAGGGGCTGCTGATGCTCCAGGAGAAGATCGTCAAGGAGGAGCGCCCGGCGCGCAAGGTCTTCCGCATGGCCGGCGGCTGCGAGGGGACGACCGGCCCGGTGCTGGTCGATGGCGTCAGCAAGAGCCGCGACCCGCGCGGCCCCGGCTACGGCAACACCCCGCTGCGCGGCACGTCCCAGCTGCACCCGCATTTCAGCGGCGAGCGCAACGAACTGTGGCGCCCGCCCCAGCCGCGGGTCGAGTTCCCGGCCGGCACCCCCGACCTGCGCCGCGCCGTGCAGGAGCGCTTCGGCGAGCGGGTCCGCGAGGATGGCGACGCCGCCGACATGCCGACCTTCATCACGGCGCCCGACGACGCCCCCGGCCTGCTGCGCTTTCTCAAGGAGGAGGCCCCGCAGCCCTTCCGCCGCCTCGAGGACCTCACCGCCATCGACGAGCGGGCCCGCCGGCAGCCCGCCGCGCACCCCTTCACCCTGGTCTACCACCTGCTCTCCTTCGACCAGCCGGGCTACGCGCGCGTCAAGGTCCCGCTGAGCGGCGACTACCCGGAGGCGCCGAGCGTCACCGGGGTGTGGAGTGCCGCCGACTGGTACGAGCGCGAAGCCTTCGACATGTTCGGCATCCGCTTCGCCGGGCATCCCGACCTGCGCCGCATCCTCATGGCCGAGCAGTGGGTGGGCCACCCGCTGCGCAAGGAGCACCCCTCGCGGGCCACCGAGATGCCCCCCTTCACGGTCGAATCGGCGCGGGCCCTCAAGCCCGCCCCCGGCCCGCTGCGCGCCGACCGCCAGACCATGATCCTCAACCTCGGGCCGCACCATCCCGGCACCCACGGCGTCCTGCGCCTGGTGGTCAAGCTGCACGGCGAGGAGATCGAGGACATCGACGTCGATCTCGGCTACCACCACCGCGGTGCCGAGAAGATCGGCGAGCGCCAGCACTGGAACCAGTTCATCCCCTACACCGACCGCATCGACTACATCTCCGGGGTACAGAACAACCTCGCCTACCTCTACCCGCTGGAGACGATGCTCGGCGTCAGCGTGCCGGAGCGCGCCCAGGTCATCCGCGTGCTGCTCTGCGAGCTCTTCCGCCTGGCCAATCACCTGGTGTGGATCGGCACCTACGCCCATGATGTCGGCGCCATGACCCCGGTTTTCTACGCCTTCGACGCCCGCGAGCAGATCTTCGAGATTGTCGAGCTGATCACCGGCGGGCGCATGCACCCGGCCTGGTTCCGCATCGGCGGCGTGCCTGCCGACCTCCCCCCCGGCTGGCGGGAGACGGTGGACGCCTTCACCGGTAAATTCGCCAGATGCGTCGACGATCTCGACAAGCTGATGACCGACGGGCCGATCTTCCGCAAGCGCACCGAGGGGGTCTGCGCCACCACCCTCGACGAGGCCATCGACTGGGGTTTCAGCGGTCCCAACCTGCGCGCCTGCGGCCTGGCCTGGGACCTGCGCAAGAGCATGCCCTACTCGGGCTACGAGAATTTCGATTTCGATATCCCGACCGACGGGGGCGGCGACTGCTTCAGCCGCTACATCGTCCGCCTGCAGGAGATGCGCCAGAGCCTGCGCATCGTCAAGCAGGCCGCGGCCAACATGCCCGACGGCCCCTACGTCAATCCCGACGGCCGCTACACCTACCCGCCGCGCGATGCCGGGCTCAAGGACATCGAGACGCTCATCCACCATTTCGTCAACGTCAGCCGCGGGCTGAGCGCGCCGCGCGGCGAGTGCTACCGGGCCATCGAGTCGAGCAAGGGGGAGTGCGGCTACTACCTGGTCAGTGACGGCGCCAGCATCCCCTACCGGCTGCGCATCCGCACCCCGTCCTTCCCCCATCTGCAGGGGCTGCCGAAGATGGTGCGTGGCTGGCTGCTCTCCGACCTGATCACGGCGCTCGGCGCCATCGACTTCGTGCTGGCGGACCTCGACCGATGAGCGAACTTCTCCCTCAAAGCCAGAGCGACGAGTTCCGCGCCAGGGCTGCGGCGATCGCCCATCCCCATGAGCTGATCATCGACGCCCTGCGCGCCGTGCAGAGCCACCACGGCTGGGTCCCCGACGCCGGGGTCGAGCTGGTCGCCGAACTGCTCGGCGTGCTGCCGGTGGAGGTCGAGGAGCTCGCTACCTTCTACGACAAGATCTTCCGTCGCCCGGTGGGCCGGCGGGTCATCCACCTCTGCGACTCGATCTGCTGCTGGGCCAACGGCAGCGAAGAGCTGGCCGCCTACCTGCAGCGGACGCTGGGGATCGGCTTCGGCGAGACCACTGCCGACGGTGCCTTCACCCTCCTGCCGACCTGCTGCCTGGGGGCCTGCGGCGACGCCCCGGCGATGATGATCGGCCTGACCACCCACGGCCGGATGACCCCGGCGAAGATCGATGCCATCCTCGCCGCCGAGCGGGCGGCCATCGTCGCCGCCGGCCAGGGGGGGGCGGCATGAGCGGCGACCCGCAGGTCCTCTTCAGGAACCGCCGCCCGGGGGAGACGCTGTCGATCGCCGGCTACGAGGCGAGCGGCGGCTACCAGGGGCTGAGCCGCGCCCTGCGCATGGCTCCGGCCGAGGTCCGCGAGCTGGTCAAGGCCTCCGGGCTGCGCGGGCGGGGCGGGGCCGGCTTCCCCACCGGAGTCAAGTGGTCGTTCTTCCCCGAGGCGCCGGGGGAGAAGTACCTGCTGGCCAACGGCGACGAGATGGAGCCGGGGACCTACAAGGACCGCCAGCTGCTCCTCGCCGACCCCCACCAGCTGGTCGAGGGGATGGCGATCGCCGCCTGGGCCATGCAGATTCCCGTCGGCTACGTCTTTCTGCGCTACGCCTACGAAGAGGTGGCGCAGCGCGTCGAGCGGGCGATTGCCGAGGCCGAGGCCAAGGGCTACCTCGGCCGGGATATCCTCGGCAGCGGCTTCAGCTTTGAGCTGCACGTCCACCGCAGCGCCGGGCGCTACATCCTCGGCGAGGAGACCGCCCTGATCAACGGCCTCGAAGGCCGGCGCCCCAACCCCCGCAGCAAGCCGCCCTTCCCGGCGCAGCGCGGGCTCTTCGGCAAGCCGACCAACGTCAACAACATCGAGACCTACGCCAACGTGCCGCACATCCTGGTCAACGGCGCGGAATGGTATAAAGGGCTGGCGCGCAGCGCCGACGGGGCGGGGACGCTGCTGGTCGGTCTCTCCGGGCACCTCGAGCGCACCGCCTGCTTCGAGCTGCCGATGGGCATACCGCTGCGCGAAGTGATCGAGCGCTGCGGCGGCGGGGTGCGCCACGGCCGGGCCTTCAAGGCCTGCCTGCCGGGGGGGGCCTCGACCCCCTACCTGACCGCCGCCCGGCTCGACACCCCGCTCGACCACGTCCACCTCGAGCAGGCCGGCAGCCGCCTGGGGACCGCCGGGGTCACCGTCTTCGCCGAGGGGACCTGCATGGTGGCGGCGACCCTCAACCTGGCGCGCTTCTTCGCCCGCGAGAGCTGCGGCTGGTGCACGCCGTGCCGCGACGGCCTGGCCATGGTGGTCTGGCTCCTCGAGGAGATCGAAGCCGGGCGCGGCCACCGCGAACTGCTCGAAATGTATGCCGACCAGATCCGCAACATCAGTGGGCGCTCCTTCTGCGCCCTCGCCGAAGGAGCCATGGGCCCGGTCGGCGCACTGCTGGAGCAGTTCGGCGACGAACTGGAAGAACACGTGAAACGGGGCCGGTGCCCGTTCAAAGACTGAGCAAGCCTCTTATGCCGACCTTGACCATCGACAGCCAGCAGATCACCGTGCCCGCCGGGACCAACGTCCTTGAGGCGGCGCAGCGGCTCGGCATCGTCATTCCGCACTTCTGCTACCACGAGGCGCTGGGGGCGGTGGGCGCCTGCCGGTTGTGCGCGATGAGCTTTGTCGCCGGGCCGGTCAAGGGAGTGCAGATGGCCTGCATGGTCCAGGCCCAGGACGGCATGGTGGTGGAGAGCGGCGAAGCCCAGGCGGTGGAGCTGCGCAGCCACGTCATCGAGTGGCTGATGACCAACCACCCGCACGACTGCCCGGTCTGCGACGAGGGTGGCGAGTGCCGGCTCCAGGAGATGACCATCGCCGGCGGGCACAGCCGGCGCCGCTACACCGGCAAAAAGCGCACCTACCGCAACCAGGAACTGGGCCCGTACATCGCCCACGAGATGAATCGCTGCATCGCCTGCTACCGCTGCCTGCGCACCTACCGCGACTACCTGGGCGGCACCGACTTCGGCGTCTTCGGCTCGCGCAATCGCCTCTATTTCGGCCGCCTGCGCGACGGCCGCCTGGAAAGCCCCTTCTCCGGCAACCTCGTCGATGTCTGCCCGACCGGGGTCTTTACCGACAAGACCTTCCGCTTCAGGAGCCGCGCCTGGGACCTGCAGGAGGCGCCGTCGCTCTGCCCGCACTGCAGTCTCGGCTGCGCCACCGTGCCGGGGGCGCGCTACCGGGAGCTGCAGCGGGTCCGTGCCGGGGTCAACCGCGAGGTCAACGGCTTTTTCATCTGCGATCGCGGCCGCTTCGAGAACGGTGCCGTCAACCACCCCGACCGCCCGCGCCAGGCGCGGGTCGACAGGGAAACGCTGCCGGTGAGCGCGGCGATCGACGAACTGCGCGCCCGGCTCAAGTCGGTCAGCGAGCGCCACGGCGCGGGGAGCATCGCCCTGCTCGGTTCGCCGCGTGCCACCCTGGAGGCCAATGTCTTGCTGCGCGACCTGGCCGAGCAGCTCGGCACCGCACCGCCGGTCTTCGACCCCCACCCCGCGCAGGACCGGGCGGCCCGCGCCGCGGTCCACCTCGGTGCGCACGCGGTCAGCCTGGCGGAGATCGCCACCAGCGACCTGGTGGTGCTGATCGGCGCCGATCCCCAGGCCGAGGCGCCGATGCTGGCCGTGGCCCTGCGCCAGGCAGTGCGCCAGGGCGGCCGGGTGGTGGTCATCGACCCACGCCCGGTGGAGCTCCCCTGCCGCTTCACCCGCCTTCCCCTCGACGGTGAGCGCCTCGCCCCGCTGCTTGCCGCCCTGGGCGGCGCTGAGCGCGAGCTGCCGGGAATCGAGGAGCAGGCAATGCTTGCCGAGCTGCGCGCCGGCCTGGCCGCGGCGCAGCGCCCGGTGCTGGTCGGTGGCGCCGCACAGCTCGGAGGAGTCGGGGCCGAGACTTTCGCCGCAGCGGTCCTGGCCCTGGCCGCGGCCGGGCAGCCGATCGGCGCAATGCTCCTGCTCGCCGGGCCGAACAGCTGTGGCGCCGCCCTGCTGGCCGGGGAGGGCCGTGATTTCAAGGCCTTGCGCGAGGAACTCGTCACCGGGCGGATTCGCGCCCTGGTCTGCCTGGAGTGCGACCCCTGGGCCGACAGCGACGACCCCGCGGGGACTGCAGTGGCCATCGACCTGGCCGGGCTCGAACTTCTGGCAGTCTGCGACTGGCAGGCGACCCGCGCCGCCGCCCGGGCCGACCTCTTCCTGCCGACCCGCGCCTGGGTCGAGACGGAGGGCTGCTACGTCAGCAACGAGGGGCGCCTGCAGGCCTTCGCCAAGGTCATGGAACCCGGGCTGCCGCTGCGTGAGACCAGCCCGGAAGTGCACCCACCGCGGGAGTTTTCATTGACGACGCCGGGGAGTGAGGCGTGGCCGGCCTGGCGGATTCTCGCCCGGCTGCTCGGGCGCAGCGAGGAGCTCTCCGCCCTGCGCCGGGAGATGGCCGCTCTGGACAGCAGCCTCGCCGGGCTGGACGGGCTCGAGGCCGGCGGGACGGGGCGGCGCCTGGCCCCCCGGGCGCAGACGGGGGTGGCGGAATGAGCGAGACCCTGGTCACCATCCTGCTGATTCTGGCCAAGCTGATCATCATCCTGGCGGTGGTGTTGAGCATGGCCGCCTACATGGTCCTGGCCGAGCGCAAGATCCTCGCGCGCATGCAGCTGCGCTACGGGCCGAACCGGGTCGGGCCTTTCGGCCTGATCCAGCCGCTTGCCGACGTCATCAAGCTGCTCACCAAGGAAGACCTGGTGCCGGCCAAGGCCGACCGCATCATGTTCCTGATCGCCCCGGGGATGGCCACCCTGATCGCCCTGCTGAGCTTCGCGGTCGTCCCCTTCTCGCCGCCGGTGACCCTCTTCGGCCGCGAGATCCCCATGGTGGTCTGCGACCTCAACATCGGTCTCCTCTACTTCCTCGGCCTCTCCTCTCTGGCGGTCTACAGCGTCACCCTGGGGGGCTGGGCGTCGAACTCGAAGTACGCGCTCTTCGGCTCGATCCGCGGCCTCGCCCAGCTGATCTCCTACGAGCTGTCGATGGGGCTGGCGGTGGTGCCGGTGGTGCTGAGCGCCAAGTCCTTCTCGCTTACCGACATCGTCCTCTCCCAGGCGGATCTGCCCAACCTGGTCCGCCACCCGCTGGCCTTCGTGATCTTCATGATCAGCGTCCTGGCCGAGTCGAAGCGTACCCCCTTCGACCTCCCGGAAGGGGAAAACGAGATCGTCGCCGGCTATCACACCGAGTACTCGGGGATGCGCTTCGGTCTCTACTTCGTCGGCGAGTACATGAACGTGATCATCCTCAGCGCGCTGGTCACCGTCCTCTTCCTCGGCGGCTGGCACGGACCGCTGCTGCCGCCCCTGGCCTGGTTCCTCATCAAGGTCGGGCTGGTGGCCTTCTGCTTCATCTGGACGCGCGGCACCCTGCCGCGCCTGCGCTACGACCAGCTGATGCACTTCGGCTGGAAATTCCTGATCCCGGTGGCCCTGGCCAACGTCATGATCACCGGGGCGGTTATGCTGGCGGTGCGCTCATGAATATCTGGCGCGACATCAAGGGGACGGTGCAGGGCTACCTGGTGACCTTCAGCTACCTCTTCCGCCGTCCGACCACCATCCAGTACCCGGAGGAGAAGCGCACCCCGGCGCCGCGCTACCGGGCGCGCATGGTGCTGACCCGCGATCCCGACGGCCGCGAGCGCTGCGTCGCCTGCCACCTGTGCAGCGCCGCCTGCCCGGTGGACTGCATCTCCATGCAGGCCGCCGAGGCCCCCGACGGCCGGCGCTATGCCGAATGGTTCCGCATCAACTTCGCCCGCTGCATCTTCTGCGGGCTGTGCGCCGAGGCCTGCCCGACCCTGGCCATCCAGATGTCCCCGGAATACGAGATCTGCACCCGTGACCCGCTGAGCCTGGTCTACGAGAAGGAAGACCTGCTGATCGACGGCGGCGGCAAGGACGAGAGCTACAACTTCTATCGCCACGCCGGCATCGGCGCGGCCAGCCCGCGCGGCGGCAACGCCGACGAATACGGCCCGGTCGACCCCGGCGCCCTGGTTCCCTGACGATGATCGCGAGTGCCGTTTTCTACCTGCTGGCGACCGCCGCCCTGACGGCGACCCTGCTCTGCATCACCCGCACCAACCCGGTGCACGCAGTGATCTACCTGGTGCACGCCTTCTTCGACCTGGCGCTGATCTTCTACCAGCTCGGCGCGCCGCTGGTCGCCGCCTGGGAGATGATCATCTACGCCGGGGCGATCATGGTCCTCTTCCTCTTCATCATCATGATGCTCGAGCTGGCGCCGGGGGGAAAGCCGCTGACCGTCGACCGCCAGCGCTGGCTTCCCGTCGTCCTGCTCTCCCTGGTCACGCTGGCCTGTACGGTGGTGCTGATTCTCCAGGAGCCGACGGCGGCGACCACCGGCACGGCCTACCACGCCACGCCGCGCGAGTTCGGCACCATCCTCTTCGACCGCTACGCCCTGGCGGTGCAGGTGGTCTCCTTCCAGTTGCTCTTCGCCGCGGTGGGGGCCTACTACGTCGGACGCGGCGAGCCGCGTGAGCGGCGGGGGGAGGCGTCATGATCGTCCCCTTCGAGCACGTCCTGATCTTTGCCGCGATCCTCTTCGTCATGGGGCTGGGCTGCGCCATCGCCCGGCGCAACCTGATCATGATCCTGATCGGCGTGGAGATCATGCTCAACGCCGCCGCCGTGGCCCTGGTCGGCGGCTCGGCCTACTGGCACCGGGTCGACGGCCAGGTCTTCGTCGTCTTCCTGATGGCCATGACCTCGGCGGAAGTGGCGATCTCCCTGGCCATGGTGGTCTACCTCCGGCGCCGGCGCGGCACGCTGGAAGCCGACAAGTTCGACAGGCTGCACGGATGAACGCGAACCTGCTCTTCCTCATCCCGCTCCTGCCGCTGGCCGGGGCGGTGGTCAACATGCTCTTCGGGCTGAGCCTGCCGCGCCGCCTCGCCGAGGGCGTGGCGGTCCTCGGCGTGGCCGCCGCCTGCCTGGTCACTATCCTGATGTGGGGCTACGCCGACGGCGCCGGCACCACCGTGAGCCTCGGCAGCTGGCTGGCCGCCGGCTCTCTGCAGGTTCCCTTCGCCCTGCGTTTCGACCAGCTGGCCGCGCCGATGACCCTGATGGTCACCGGGGTGGCGACCCTGATCCACCTCTACGCGGTGGGCTACATGCACGACGAGCCCGACTACCCGCGCTTTTTCGGGCTGCTCAACCTCTTCGTCTTCGCCATGCTGACCATCATCCTCGCCGACAACCTGCTGCTGCTCTTCCTCGGCTGGGAGGGGGTCGGCCTGTGCTCCTACGGGCTGATCGGCTTCTGGTACCAGAAGCTCGACAACGCCCGCGCCGGAGTCAAGGCCTTCCTGGTCACCCGCATCGGCGACGTCTTCCTGGCCGCCGCGCTGCTCTGGCTCTTCGCCCTGACCGGCACCCTGGAGATCGCCGCGCTCAACGCCCAAGCCGCCATGCTCGCCCCGGCGGCGCTCACCGGGCTGACCCTGCTGCTCCTCCTCGGCGCCAGCGGCAAGTCCGCGCAGCTGCCGCTGATGACCTGGCTGGCCGACGCGATGGCCGGCCCGACCCCGGTGTCGGCGCTGATCCACGCCGCAACCATGGTCACCGCCGGCGTCTACCTGCTCTGCCGGCTCTTCCCGCTGGTCTCCCTGTCGCCGGCGGGGATGGCGGCGATCGCCGTGGTCGGCGCGGCTACCGCTCTTTACGCCGCCACCTGCGCCCTGGCCCAGCGCGAGATCAAGCGGGTGCTGGCCTATTCGACCATGAGCCAGGTCGGCTACATGTTCCTCGCCGTCGGTGCCGGTTCGGTCTCCGCGGCGATGTTCCACCTGCTCACCCACGCCTTCTTCAAGGCCGCCCTGTTCATGGCCGCCGGCTGCGTCATCCACCTTGCCGGCGGCGAGAACGACCTGATGCGCATGGGCGGGGTGGGCCGGCACGCGCCGCGCAGCCTGCTGCCGGTCTTCGTCGCCGGCGCCCTGTGCCTGGCCGGTTTCCCGCTGACCGGCGGCTTCTTCTCCAAGGACGCCATCCTCCTGGCGGTCTACAGCCAGGGGACGCCGCTCTTCCAGACCCTGCTCGGCATCGCCCTGCTGACCGCCCTGCTCACCGCCTTCTATACCTTCCGCATGGTCTACCTGGTCTTCGCCGGGGAGCCCCGCAGCCAGGCCCATCCGCACCGGCTCCCCGGGCTGATGGGCTGGCCCTTGTGGCCGCTGGCCCTGGCGGGGCTGGCCGGCGGGCTGCTCAACCTGCCGGCCCTGCTCGGCGGCGGCAGCTGGCTGAGCGGCTACTACGGGGCCCTGGGCGGCCGGCTGGTCGAGGCCGATCACACCGGCGAGATGGCCCTTGCCGGCATCGCCGCCGGCCTGCTCCTGGCCGGCTGGGCGGCGGCCCACTGGCGCTACCGGCGCTTCCGCGCCCCGCACGACAGTGCCGCCGGCCGCTTCCTGCTGCGCGGCTGGGGTGCCGATGCCCTGGCCGACCTGCTGCTGGTCCGGCCCTTTGCGGTGCTGGCGCGCTGCTGCGCGATCGGCGGCGACCGGGCGCTGGTCGACGGCACCCTCGACGGCCTGGCCCGCCAGGCGACGGCCTGCGGCGAGCGCCTGCGTCTGCTGACCTCCGGGCGGATCTCCACCTACTTGAACGCCTTCGCCTGGGGGTTCCTGCTCATTCTCGGCTGGCTGCTGCTGGCCTTGATCCACTAGGATGCCCGGCATGATCGCACTGCCTCAATTCCCCTGGCTGACCTTGCTGATCGGCCTGCCCCTGGCCGGCGCCTTGGCCTGCCTGCTGCTGCGGCGCAGCGGCGCTGCCTGTCGCTGGGCGGCCCTGCTGACCACCCTGGCGACGCTGGCGGTGACCGTCGGGCTCTTTGCCGCCGCAGGCCACGGCCAGGAGGGCTGGCTGCTGCGCGAGGACGCCGCCTGGATTCCCCGCCTGGGGATTCGCTACAGCCTGGCGCTGGACGGCCTCTCGCTGCTGCTGGTTGCCCTGACCGCCCTGCTGCACGCCCTGGCGGTGCTGCTCGCCTGGCCGGAGGAGCGCCGCGTGCCGTTCTTCATGGCTCTGCTGCTCCTCCTCGAAAGCGGCCTGATGGGCGTCTTCCTGGCCGTCGACCTGGTGCTCTTCTACCTCTTCTGGGAGATCATGCTCCTGCCGCTGCTCTTCCTGCTGGCCATCTGGGGGGAGGCCGGCGGGCGGCGGGCGGCGCTCAAGTTCTTCCTCTACACCCTGGCCGGCAGCCTGGCGATGCTGGCGGCGATCATCGCCCTCTACCTCCTCCACGGCGAGCAGAGCGGCAGCTACACCTTCGCCCTCGCCGACCTGGCGCAGACCCGCCTGACTCTCACTCAGGAATACCTGCTCTTCGGCGGATTCCTGCTCGCTTTCGCCATCAAGGCGCCGCTGGTCCCCTTCCATACCTGGCTGACCGATGCCTTCAGCGAGTCGCCGGCCAACGGTGCCCTCGACCTCACCGGCCTGCTGATCAAGACCGGCATCTACGGGATGGTGCGCTTCGCCCTGCCGCTCTTCCCCAACGCCGCCGCGGCCAGCCTGCCGCTGCTCGCCGGGGTGGCCCTCTTCGGGCTCTTCTACGCCGCCTGGTGCGCCTACCACGCCGATAACCTCAAGCGCCTGCTCGCCTACTCGTCGGTCTCTCACCTCGGCCTGGTGGTCGTCGGCCTGGCCGCCTGGCAGGCCACCGCCTGGCAGGGGAGCCTGCTGCTGCTTGTCACCCACGGGATCACGGGCGGGGCGCTCTTCGCCCTGGCCGCCATGCTGCGCCGGCGCACCGGCACCCTCAGCCTGGCGGAACTGGGCGGCCTGTGGGGCGCGGCCCCGCGCTTTTCCGGGCTCTTCCTCTTCTTTGCCCTGGCCTCCCTGGGGCTCCCCGGCCTGGCCAACTTCAGCGGCGAGATCCTCGTTCTGATCGGCACCTTCGTGGCCCGGCCGCTGTGGGCGCTGCTGGCCCTCCCCGGGCTGGTCTTCGCCGCCGCCTACCTGCTGCGCCTGGTCCAGGGGGTGCTGTGGGGCCCGCGACCGGCGGGGGCCGCGGCGGTTGCCGACCTGAGCGCCCGGGAGTGGCTGGTGCTAGTGCCGCTGGCACTGCTGACCCTGTGGCTGGGCCTCTGCCCGGCACCGTTCCTGGCCCCGCTGGCCCCGGCGGTGCAGGCCGTTTTGGGAGGTCTGCCATGACCTGGCTCGATGTCGTGGCCCTGGCCCCGGTGCTGGTGCTGGTCTGCGGGGCGACCGTCCTGCTCATGGCCGGGGCCTGGTACCACCGGCCGCAGCCGCTCCTCGGCGCCGGCGTGGTCACCGCCCTGGCCGCCGCGGTGGTTGCCGGGCTCGCCCCGCCGTTCAGCGGCGAAATCGCCGGACTCTTCAGCTGCACCCCCTATGCGCGCTTTTTCGCCATCCTCTGGGCGCTCCTCGCCGCCCTGGTGCTGCTCCTCTCGCTGCGCTACGCCGCCGAGCGGGATTTCGCCGCCGGCGAATACGGCGCCCTGGTGCTCTTCGCCGCCGCCGGCATGGCGCTGCTCTCCGGGGCCACCAGCCTGGTGGGGATCTTCGTCAGCCTCGAGTCCTTCACCCTGGCCCTGTACATCCTGGTCTCCTTCCACCGCAACAACGACCAGGGCGCCGAGGCCGGCCTCAAGTACCTGGTGATGGGGGCGGTGGCCACCGGCTTCATGGCCTTCGGCTTCGCCCTGATTTACGCCGCCTCCGGGACCTTCCACCTCCCCGAGGCCTTCACCGCCCTGCAGGTCGACGGCCACCTGCGTCCCTGGGGGCTCCTCGGCTGGGGGGTGGTGCTGGTGGCGCTCGGCTTCAAGATCTCCCTGGTCCCCTTCCACCTGTGGACCCCGGACGTCTACCAGGGGGCGCCCGCCCCGGTCGGCGCCCTGCTGGCAACCGGCTCGAAGGGGGCGGTCGGCGCCGTTCTCGTGCTGCTCCTCGCCGGGGCGCCGGGGAGCTGGGCGGAACTGCTGCCGCTGCTCTGGCTGATCGCCCTGCTCACCATGCTGACCGGCAGCCTGACCGCGCTCCCCCAGCAGAATCTCAAGCGCCTGCTGGCCTACTCCTCGGTGGCGCACATGGGCTACCTGCTGGCCGTCCTCCTCCCCGGCACCCCCGAGGGCTACGCCGCGGCGGTCTTCTACGTGATCGTCTACACCGCCGCCAGCCTCGGGGCCTTCGCGGTCATCACCTCCCTGTCGACCGCAACCGCCGAGCCCCAGGAGCTGGCCGAGTGGCGCGGAGCCGGCTACCGCCATCCGCTGCGCGGTGCGGTGCTGACCCTGTGCCTGCTCTCCCTGGCCGGAATGCCGCTGACCGCCGGCTTCATCGGCAAGTTCGTGCTCTTCGCCGCCCTCCTCAAGGGCGGATTCCTCTGGCTGGCGGTCGTCGGCATCCTTGCCTCGCTGATCTCCTTCGCCTACTATCTGCGCGTCATCCTGCTCCTCTACGCCACCGACGAAGGCGGCCGCCAGTGGCACCCCGGCATCGCCGCCGAGCACGCCGTGCTGCTGGTCTGTTCCGCGGCGCTTCTGGTCATCGGTCTCTACCCGGGCCCGCTGCTGGAGCTCATCTCGACGCTGCTTCCGTAACATCCCGTGGCAGGGCCGTCGGGCGGCAGGCACAGATGAACTGCGCCCCCCAGCCTGTTTACTCAGGAGTCCATCATGAAATCCATCGATGAGAAAATCGCCGCCTTCCTCGCCGCACCCGCCTTCGGCGTCGCCGGTGCGTCAAAAGACCGTGCCAAGTACGGGAACAAGGTGCTGCGCTGCTACCTGCAGAATGGTCGGATCGCGATACCGGTGAATCCGGTGGAGAAGGAGATCGAAGGGGTATCCTGCGTGCAGGCGGTGAATGAACTGCCGGAGGGGGTGGAGAGTCTGTCGGTGATCACCCCGCCGCGGGTCACCGAGACGGTGGTCGCCCATGCCATCGAGCGCGGCATCCGCCATATCTGGATGCAGCCCGGGGCCGAGAGCCCGGCGGCGATTGCCGCGGCGGAGGCGGCAGGGCTCAACGTCATCGCTGACGGGAGTTGCCTTTTAGTCGTCCTGCACTACCACGAGCATTGAGCAAAACGGCTGCGGAGCTTATCTGCGGCTTTTTTTGAGCTGCGGCGGGGATTATTCGCCGACCAGAACCACCACCGAGTCGGCCGAGACCGGATAGCTGTGCTGATCGGCGAGGAGCGGCTCGGCGCCCGGCTCATGGCAGTCGGGAACGGCCGCCGTGTTGATGAACAGGTGCCAGCGTCGGCCGTTGTCGAGGAGCGGGAGGGTAAAGCGCTCCGGTTCGGCGGCGGCATGCGCGATCAGGTAGATCTCCGCTTCCCCCTTCAAACCCTGCAGATGCATCCCCAGGGAGTGTGAGCGCTCCGACCAGTCGACCCTGAAGAGCTGCGGGCCGTGCCAGGTCAGGCGCCGCTCCCCCGACTCAATCCCCTCGAAATTCCGCGGCCGCAGCACGGCGTGCCGCTTCCGGAAGGCGATCAGGCGCCGGCAGAAGGTGAAGAGGCGGTGGTTTTTCGCCAGGTCCTGCCAGTCCAGCCAGCCGGTCGGGTTGTCCTGGCACCAGGCGTTGTTGTTCCCCCCCTGGCTGTTGGCGAACTCATCGCCGGCCAGCCACATCGGTACGCCATGGGCGAGGAGCAGCAGGGTGGCAAAGTTGCGCATCCGCCGGGCCCTCCGCGCCAGGATCAGCGGGTCGCTGGTCCTCCCCTCGCGGCCGCAGTTGCTGCTGAAATTTTCGTCGCTGCCGTCTCGCCCTTTCTCCCCGTTGGCCTCGTTGTGCTTCCCTTCGTAGCTGACCAGGTCGGCAAGGGTGAAGCCGTCGTGGCAGGTGACGAAGTTGATGCTGTGGAAAGGGGCGCGGCCGTCATCCTGGTAGAGGTCGGAGCTGCCGGCCAGGCGGGTGGCCAGGCGCGCCACCATGCCGGCGTCGCCGCGCACGAAGCGGCGCAGGTCGTCGCGGAACTGGCCGTTCCATTCGGCCCAGCGGCCGAAGTTCGGGAACGTGCCGACCTGGTAGAGGCCGGCGGCGTCCCAGGCCTCGGCGATCAGCTTGGTGTCGGCGAGCACCGGATTGGCGGCGATCCGCTCGATCAGCGGCGGGTTGGCCAAGGGCTCGCCGTCGGGGCCGCGGCCGAGGATGGCGGCCAGGTCGAAGCGGAAGCCGTCGACGTGCATTTCGGTGACCCACCAGCACAGGGCGTCGACGATCAGGTCGCGGACCACCGATGGTTGCAGTTGACCGTGTTGCCGCACCCGGAATAGTTGGCGTAGGCGCCGGTCTTGCGGTCGAGCAGGTAGTAGATGCTGTTGTCCAGGCCGCGCAGCGACAGGGTGCGGCCGCGTTCGTTGCCCTCGCCGGTATGGTTGAAAACCAGGTCGAGGATCACTTCGATGCCGGCCCGATGGAGGGCCTTGACCATCTCGCGGAACTCGTTCAGTTCGGCGCCGGGGGTGCGGTCGACGGCGTAGGCGGCCTTGGGCGCGAAGAAGCTCAGGGGGTGGTAGCCCCACAGGTTGTGCAGCCGCTCGCCGGTGTGCGGGTCGCGGTGCGGATTGTCGGCTTCCTCGAACTCGGTGACCGGCAGCAGCTCCACGGCGGTGACCCCGAACTCCTTGAGGTAGGGGATCTTCTCGATGATTCCGCGGAAGGTCCCCGGCGCGGCCACTCCGCTCGACGGGTGGCGGGTCAGACTGCGCACGTGCAGCTCATAGATGACCAGGTCGGCGAGGTGGCGCCTGGGCGGCCGGTCGTCCTCCCAGTCGAAGTCCCCGCCGGCGATCAGCCCCCGCCAGTCGCCGCGGGTGTCGCCGCGCCACGCCGACGGGCCGGCCAGGGCACGGGCGTAGGGGTCGATGAGGAGCGCCTCGGCGTTGAAACGGTGCAGGGGGCTGGGCGGCTGCCCCTCGCGCGCCACCCGGTAGGCGTAGGCGAGGTCGCGGCGGAGGCCGCGCAGCAGCACGTGCCAGACATCGCCGGTGCGGTGCCGTTCCGGATCGAGGGGGATTTCCAGCTGCGGCGCGGACTCGCCCGGTGTGCACAGGACCAGGCTCACGGCGGTGGCATGGCGTGAGAAGATCGCGAAGTTGACCCCGTTCGGGCCGAGGCTGACGCCGAAGGGGAGCGGGTGGCCGCGCCGGACGGTGAAATCGCCGTCGGCGGGGTCAAGGAGCCCGGCTGGGGGAATGATTGGCTGCACGCGGCTCCCTAAGGCTGGTGTGCCGGACGGAGAAGGTCGAAGACCGTCTTGACCGGGTTGAAGGTGCTTTGCGGAAGCTCGACGAAGAGGGTGTGCCAGCCGGCCATGGCGCCGTTCCACAGGCCGGGATGTTCGAGAATGCGCACCGGCTGGCCGTTCTGGACCTTGCCGGTAACGATGGCCGCCTGACGGTCGATGAAGCGTTCGAGGGGATAAGGCCGTCCCGCCCCATCCCGCACCGCACAGGCCATGATCACCGGGTTGAAGTGGGTTGCTGCGGCAGCTATCGCCGCCTGCTGCGGATCGCTGCGCTCGACCTGGCTGAGCTCGACGATCTGCCTGCTCACCCGGCCCTGCGCATTCTCCACCCAGAACGGCCCGCCCCCCGGTTCACCGCTGTTTTTCACCATCCCGCAGACCCGCAGCGGCCGGTCGAGAAACTCGATCAATGTTGCCGCATCCGGCGTCGCCGCCGGCAGATCGGCGCCCAGCTCCCAGAGGAGGAACGCCGTGGCCCAGCGGCACAGGGCGGCATCGTCGGGAGTGTGCCGCAAGAGTTCGAGCAGGGCCCGGCGATTTTCCAGCAGTTCCAGCAGCAGCCCCCCCAGCAGGGCATCCCAGTCCAGGTTGTCCCCTTTGCGCTGATCCGGCACGACATTGTCGATGTTGCGGACCAGGACCACCTCGCCGGGGAGTTCGGCCAGGTTGGCAAGAAGGGCGCCGTGGCCCCCCGGCCGCAGCACCAGCCGGTCATCTCCGTCGCGCAGCGGTTGGCCGTCCGGGCCGAGGGCCAGGGTATCGGTGGCAGGCCGCTGAGTGGAGAAGCTGACCTCGAAGCGCACGCCGTAGCGCAGCGCCAGCGGTTCCACCCAGTGGGCCAGGTGCGCCTCGAAAAGCGCCTGGTGCTCGGGGGAGACGGTGAAGTGCAGGCGGGCCAGGTTGTCCCTGCCGACCAACTGGGCGGTTTCGGCCAGGTGCTCGGCCATGGCGGTGCGGATCTCGCCTTTGCCGTGGTGGAAGGGGAGCAGTCCCTTGGGGAGTTGCGCGTAGTTGAGGCCGCCGGGTTCGAGGAGGGCTGCCAGCAGCAGCGGCAGGTCCTCGCTGCGGCGGGAGTCGGCGAAGGAGTGACCCTGGCGGAGGACTTCCTCCTCGAGCGCAGCGCGAAAGGGAAAGCGGTCGAGTTCGGCGACAAAACGAGCCAATTCCCGACCATCCTCCGCGGGGGCCTGGAGCGGCTGGAACATGCGGGTCGCCGCTCCCGAGGCCGGGGTGAAGCGGGTCACCATCCCGGCGGCGGCTGCCGCGCGGAAACGGGCCGCAAGGCCGGTATGCCGGGTCCCGTCCAGCGTCAGGATGCCGTCGCCCGGGGTGCAGGGGCGGGCCAGGCGAATCCACTGCTGGCCGGCGCGCAGTTGGGCCAGCTGGCGATCGGCCTCGGCCGCGGGGATGCCGTGGTCGGCCAGTTGGGCGAGTTCTGCCGGGGACCAGCTCATTGCCGGTTCAAATCAGCAGGACCGGACAGTGGACGTGATGGAGGACATGGTTGGAAACCGCCCCGAAGAGGGCATCGCGAATCTCCCCCATGCCGCGCCGGCCGAGGATCACCAGCTCGAAGCCTTCCTCGTTGGCGATCCGGCAGATGGTCTCGCGTGGCGAGCCGAACTCCAGACGCGCTTCGCAGGGGACCCCGACGGCAGTGAAGCGCGCTGCCAGTTCGGCGAGCAGCTGCTCTCCGGAGCGGCGTGCCGCCTCGCGGATCATCGCCACCTGGAAGTCGGGGATCATCCGGTAGGCGAGCTTGTCGACGTTGACCACGTGGACCACGGTCAGCGGCGCGGTGAAGCGTTCCTTGCGGGCGATGATCGCGGCGATGGTGCGTTCTGCCGCTTCCGAGCCGTCCACCGGGACAAGAATCTTGCGCTCCATGCGGAAACCCCCTTTTTGTTTACTTGTTGTAAAGCAGGTTGGGCAGGAAAAGCACCAGGTCCGGCCAGTAGGTGTAGAGCATCAGCAGACCGATCTGGATGAGCAGAAAGGGCATTACGGCCCGGGTTACATAGAGGATGTTGCGATCGGCCACCGCACTGGCGATATACAGGCTGACCCCCAGTGGCGGGGTGCAGTAGCCGATTCCCAGGTTGACGGTCATGAGCAGACCGAAGTGCAGGGTGCTGATCCCGTACTGGTGCAGCAGCGGCAGGAAGATCGGGGTAAGGATCAGCGTTGCCGAGATCACGTCCATGAACATGCCGATGACCAGCAGCAGGCAGTTGACGGCCAGTAGGAAGGCCCAGGGGCTGGTGATGCTGGACACCACCGCGTTGGCCACCTTGTCGGGGATCTGGGCGAAGGTCAGGTATTCGCCGAAGACCGAGGCCCCGGCGACGATCACCAACAGGGTCGCCGAGGTCACCGCCGAGGAGATGATGACCTGGCGGACCTGGGTGAATTTCATGTCGCGGTGGATGACGATCTCGACAAAGAAGGCGTAGAAGCAGGCGGCCACCGCCGCCTCGTTGGCGGTGAAGATCCCCGAGTAGATGCCGACGCTGATCAGCACCGGCAGCATCAGCGCCCAGATGCTCTGGCGCAGGACCCGCCAGGCCTCGGCGAAGGTCGGCTTGGGCGAAGCCTTGATCCCCTGGCTGCGGCAGGAGTACCAGCAGTACAGCGACATGCAGGTGATGATCAGGATCCCCGGCACGTAGCCGGTGAGAAACAACGCCTCGATCGAGTCGTTGGTGACCATGGCGTAGAGGATCATCGAGATCGACGGCGGGATGATGATCCCCAGGATCGGCGCGGTGGTCATCGCCCCGATGCTGAACTTGCGGTCGTAGCCGTTCTCCACTAGGGCGGGAATCATGACTCCGCCGATCGCCACCATGGTCGCCACCGTGGAGCCGGAGATGGCGCCGAAGAAGCCGCAGGCCAGCACACCGGCCATGGCCAGCCCGCCGGGGAGCCAGCCGACCAGCACGTTGGCCGTGTTGATCAGCTTCTTGACGATGGTCCCGGTGGTCATGATGTTGCCGCACAGGACGAAGAAGAGGACGACCACCAGGGCGAACTTGTCCATGCTGCGGTAGAGGACTTCGATGACGATCTGCGGGTCGATGCCGGCTCCCCACACCAGCCCGGCCAGGCCGGCAAAGAACAGGGCCATGAAGACCGGCACGGTGGCGGCCATGCAGCCGAGAAGCAGAGCGAGGATGATCAGCGGATTGAGGTCCATCGTCTTCAGCCCCCCTTCTTCCCGGTCCAGTCCTCGACGGCGATGATCAGGGTGCGGACGAACATCATCACCCCCATCAGCGGCAGGATGGCGTAGAACCACCACTCCGGCAGCTGCAGGGAGGAGGTCTTGGCGTACTCGTCGCGGTAGACCGACTCGGTCATCATCCAGCCAAGGCGGATCATCAGGGTGGAGAAGAGCAGTACCGCCAGGTGGCTGACCAGGGTGAGGAAGCGCTTGGTCACCGGCAGCAGCTGGGTGAGGGCGTCGATGCGGATCAGGCTGCGCCCGCGCACCGCGGCGACACAGCCGATGTAGGTGGTAAAGTAGATGACCTTGCGCACCACCTCGTCCGACCAGTAGAGATTGAGGTGGGCGGTCGACTTGCGCAGGATGATGTTGGCCATGGCCACCACCAGGGCGACGCTCACGGTCAGAAAGAGCGACCAGTCCTCGACAAAGGCGAAGGTCCGGTCGACGGCCCGGAAGACTTTGCGCAGCATGCGGCCTCCGTTAAAAAGGGCCGGGGGGCTTTTGGCCTCCCCGGCCCGATATGGTGCCGTATCTTATGTCAGGTGCGGCTTATTGGGCAAGCTGCTTGCGCACCCTGGCCAGGTAGTCGCTGCCGATCTTCGCCCCCCAGGCCTGGTAGACCGGCTCGGACTGGGCGGCGAGGGTCTTCATCTCGGCGGCGGAGAGGCGGTAGAAGGTGACTCCCTTCTCCCTGGCCTTGGCGACCTGGTCGTCATACTGCCTGCGGGTCAGAACGCGGCTGGCGGCGCTCTCCTCGGTGATGGTGTCGAGGAGAATCTTTTGCAGGTCCGCCGGCAGCTTGTCGTACCACTTCTTATTCATCAGGTGGATGAAAAGCCCCTGGGCGTAGTCGAGTTGGGTGAAGTGCTTGGCGATCTCGAACTTCTTGGTGATGTTGCAGACGATCGGGGTGTGGTCGAGGCCGGTGATCACCCCGGTCTGCAGGGCCTGGTCGACGTCCGGCCAGGGCATGACGGTGAATTTCAGCCCCCAGGTCTTGTAGATGTCGGTATTGACCGGGGCCTCGGCGATGCGGAAATTGACCGCCTTGGCTTCAGCGATGGTGCGTACCGGGACGGTGCTGGCCCAGCCGTAAGGGCCGTAGCCGGTGACATCGACGGTCATTATCCCCTGGGCCAGGGCGGCGTCGCGGAACTCGTTCCACAGCTCCGGGGAGTTGCGGAACTTGTCGAGCTTGTCGAAGGTGTCGACCACGTAGGGGAGGTTGACGATCCCCAGCTTGTCCGCAACATTGGCCGCCGCCACCGAAGAGCTCATCATCCCCTGGATGGCGCCGAGCTTGAGCTTGCTGATCACATCCTTTTCGCCGCCGAGCTGGGCCAGCGGGCGGAAGTCGATGTAGAGCCGCCCGCCGGAGCGCTCCCAGACCTTGTCGCGCATGCGGTAGCCGGCGGCGATCCCCTCGATCCCCGGGTGGGAGATGTTGGAGAGCAGGTAAGTGTACTCGGCCTTCCTCGGGTCGAACTTCGGCTTCCAGTTTTCCAGCGGATCGGGTTTCTTCTCGTCGGCCAGGGCCGGAATGGCCAGGGCCAGGACCAACAGGACCAGCAACAACTTTTTCAACATTTCCTGCTCCTCGCGGATACGCCTGTGTTTCACCCCTACTAGCAGAGGTCAGTGGCGTTATGCTAGGCCAAATCCTGTTCTAAATCAAATCTTTTCCGGCTATTCGCCGACGGTCTTGCGCACCCGGCCGACGAAATCCTTGCCGACCCGTTCCTCCCAGGCGGCGTAGACCTGCACGGTCTGCTCCTTCAGCGCCTTGCGGTCGGCCTCGGGAAGAGTGTGGAACTGCACGCCGGCACTCCGCGAACGGGTCATCTCGACCTCGAGCTGCTGCAGGCCGGCCTTGCGGGCGGCAGCACTTTCCTCAGTGATGGTGTCAAGGAGGATCTGCCGCAGGTCAGCCGGCAGCTTGTCGAGCCAGTTCTTGTTGATCAGATGGATGTACAGCCCCTGGGTGTAGTCGAGCCTGGTGAAGTGCTGGGCGAAATCGAACTTCTTGGTCAGGCTGCAGACCATGATGGTGTGGTCGAGACCGTCGATGACCCCGGTCTGCAGGGCCTGCGGCACGTCCGGCCAGGGCATGATGGTGAACTTGAGGGCCCAGGCCTTGTAGATGTCCTGGTTGACCGGCGCCTGAGCGATGCGGAAATTGACCTTGCGGGCATCGGCGAGGGTCTTCACCGGGATCTTGGTCGCCCAGCCATAGCCGCCGTAGCTGGTGAAATCGGCCACCATGATTCCCTGGGCCAGCGCCGTTTCGCCGTACTCCCGGAAAAGGGCCGGGTTGGCCCGGAACGCCTCGAGTTTTTCAGCGCTGTCGAGGACGAAGGGGAGGTTGACCAGGCCAAGACGATCGGCGACGTTGGGGGCCGCGACCGAGGAGCAGAGCATCCCCTGTACGGCGCCCAGTTTGAGCTTGCTGAGGACGTCACGCTCGCCGCCGAGCTGGGCCAGGGGGCGGAAGTCGACGTAGAGGCGGCCCTTGGAGCGCTCCCAGACTTTGTCGCGGATCTTGAAGCCGACGCCGATCCCCTCGATCACCGGGGTGTCGACGTTGGAGAGCAGGTAGGTATACTCGGCCTTACTCGGGTCGAACTTCGGCTTCCAGGCCTCGAGCGGATCGGTCTTCGCATCGGCGAAGGCCGCTGTGCAGAGTGCCAGTGCCAGGAAAAGGGCCAGCCAGCCCGCCTTAATGCTGCTTCGGATCATTCTTTCCTCCCTGCAGATGCCTGTCGATATCGTGGCCGGGATGGCTTTCCGGCACACTGTTTGGCAATTTAAGGCAGCCCCGGCCCGGGGACAAGTGAAAAGCGTCCGGGCAGTACGGCGGATGCTTTGCTTCAAGCTGGGAGGCAGTGTATTCTGAGCGCTGATTTCGCGCCTGTTGGGCGCTCACGATCGAGGTGGATGATGATCAAGATCTGGCGTCGCCGGCTCGCCCGGCGGCGGGCCGCCGCGCTCGGCAGTTGCGGCGAGCGGGCCGGCGCCCTCTACGATGGCGGCTACAACTGTGCCCAGGCGGTACTGCAGGCGGCCACCGGGCGCAGCGACCCCGAACTGCTGCGCATGGCCGACGCCTTCGGCAGCGGCATCGGCGAGAACGGTTGCCTGTGCGGGGCGGTGACCGGCGGGGTTATGGCCCTGGCCCTGAGCGGCCACCCGGAGCGGGGCGGAGAACTGGTCAAGGCCTTCCGCGCCGAGTTCCGCACCAGCTGCTGTCGCGGCCTGTCGAAGGATTACCGCTGGATGAGCCGCGAACACCTGGCCAACTGCCGGCGGCTGACGGTCGGCGCCGCCGCCATGGTCGAGCGCCTGCTCGACAAATGACCCCGTCCGGGCGGGCGGTCTCCAACGATGCTGATCGACACCCACATCCACCTCGACTGGCTGGCTGATCCCCCGGCGCAGGTCGCCGCGGCACGGGCCGCCGGGGTCGGCGGCTGGGTGGTGCCGGGAGTGGCGCCGGCGGGGTGGACTGAGCTGCTGGCGACGGTGGCGGCGACCCCCGGGGCCCGGGCCGCGCCGGGCATCCACCCTTTGGAGGCGGCGGCGTGGGATGAAGAGGCCGGCGTGCGGCTCGAGGCTTTGGCCGCAGCTGCGCATTGCGCCGCCATCGGCGAAATCGGCCTCGACCGTAAGGCCACGGCGCCCTTGGCCCTCCAGGGAGAGGTGCTGCGCCGGCAGATCGCCATTGCCCGCAATCACGGCAAACCTCTGCTGCTGCACTGCCGCGGCGCCACCGGCCGGCTCCTGGAGATTCTGCGCGAAGAGCGCGCCGGAGCGCTCGGCGGCATCGCCCATGCCTTTTCCGGCAGCCTCGAGGTTGCCCGCCAGCTGATCGACCTCGGCTTCGCCCTGGGGATTGGCGGGGTGGCGACCTTCCCGGAGGCCCACCGGCTCCACTCGGTCATCCGCCAGGTCCCCGGCGAGTGGCTGGTGCTGGAGAGCGACGCCCCCGACCTGGCCCCGCACCCGCACCGCGGTGCGCTCAACCGCCCGGAGTGGCTCCCCCTGGTGGCGGCCCGGGTCGCCGAACTGCGCGGCTGGTCAAGCGAGGAGACCGCCCGCATCACTACCCTTAACGCCCGTCGGGTCCTGCGCTTGGCGGACACCGTTGAACGGAGAATTTTGCCATGACGCCAAGGTCCCGTTTCCAGCGCTGGGAGCTGCTCATCGGCCCATCGGCCCTCGAGCGCCTCGGCGGGGCCTCGGTGGCGGTCTTCGGCCTCGGCGGGGTGGGCAGCTTCGCGGTGGAAGCGCTGGCCCGCGGCGGCGTCGGCCGCTTGACCCTGGTCGATTTCGACCGCATCGATGTCACCAACCTCAACCGCCAGCTCCACGCCCTGGAAGGGACCATCGGGGCGGCCAAGGCCTTGGTCATGGCCGAACGCTGCCGGGCGATCAACCCCCACATCCAGGTGGAGGCCCTCGAGGAGTTCTACAGTGCCGAAAACTCGGCCGTCCTTCTCGACCGCGGCTACGACTACGTCCTCGACTGCATCGACCACATCAGCGCCAAGCTCCACCTGCTGCAGGGCTGCGTCGAGCGCGGGCTGCCGGTGATCTCCTCCATGGGGGCGGCCAACAAGCTCGACCCCACCCGGGTGCAGGTCGCCGACCTGGCCCACACCCGCACCTGCCGGCTGGCCCGGGTGATTCGCCGCGAGCTGCGCCGGCGCGGCATCCACGGCGGGCTGCGGGTGGTCTACTCCGCCGAGGAGTTCCGTCCCCTTACGGAGGGGCGGCCGGAGGAGGGGGAGGGGGGCTATCAGGCCCGGCGCGCCCCGCTGGGCAGCTCGCCGGTGGTGCCGCCGGTCTTCGGCCTGACCATGGCCGGCGAGGTGCTGCGCGCCCTGGCAGAAGGGGGGGGCTGATGGATCCGCTCTCCTGGCAGCTGCCGGCCCTGGCGGCGGTCGGGGTGGTCTCCGGCTTCCTTAATGTCCTCGCCGGCGGCGGCTCGCTGTTGACCCTGCCGCTGCTGATCTTCCTCGGCCTGCCGGCGACGGTGGCCAACGCCACCAACCGTGTCGGCGTCCTCTGCCAGAACCTCTTCGCCGTCGGCATCTTCCGCCGCCACGCCGTGTTGCCCCTCAAGGTGGCCCTGCTGTGCACCGCGCCGGCACTTGTCGGCAGCTGGCTGGGGGCGCTGTGGGCGGTGGAGGTCGACGAACGGCTCTTCCAGCGCCTGCTCGCCGGGGTCATGGTCGGCGTGCTGGTGATCATCCTGATCGATCCGGCCAAGCGCCTTAAAGGGCGCGAGCAGCACTTCACCCCCCTGCGCCTGGCGGTCCTGCTGATCAGCTTCTTTTTCATCGGCATCTACGGCGGCTTCGTCCAGGCCGGGGTCGGCTTCCTGATCCTCCCCGCCCTGCTCATCCACGGCTACGACCTGGTGCGCGGCAACGCCATCAAGATCTTCGTCATCCTCGCTTTCACTGTCCCGGCCCTGGCGGTCTTCATCTGGCACGGCCAGGTCAACTGGCTGCTCGGCCTGGTGCTGGCCGCCGGCAACGCCAGCGGCGGCTGGCTGGCCTCGCGGATTGCGGTCAGGAAGGGACACGACTGGATCAAGCGGGTGGTGACGGTGACGGTGCTGGTGATGGCGCTGAAGCTGCTGCTGGGGCAGTAGAATGGAACCAGGTGGGACGATAAACCACATCAAACGCCGTGTTAAAATTGACAAGTTTAATCTGATATGGTAACAGTTACCCAAGCTGTTTAACTTGATCCTGAGGGAGGTCCAGATGAAAAAACTGTTGATTGGAGCAATGCTTCTGGCTATGGCGGCCCCGGCGTTCGCCGGCCAGGCCCGCAACAACACCGGCTGCGGTCTCGGCACCATCCTGTGGGGCAACAAGGCCGACGGCAACATCGTCTCGCAGTCACTGCAGGCGACCACCAACGGCATCTTCGGCAACCAGACCTTCGGGATCACTTCCGGGACTCTGGACTGCGATCAGCCGGCCAAGTTCGTTCAGAACGAGCGGCTGCTCAACTTCACCGCCGACAACATGGACCTGCTGGCCCGCGACATCGCCGCCGGGCAGGGTGAAATCCTCGATACCGTGGCCGAACTCCTCGAGGTTCCGTCTGCCGAGCGACCGGCCTTCGCCACCGCCCTGCAGGGGAACTTCGACACGATCTTCGTCACCGGCCAGGAAACCGCCGGGGTCGTCCTCGACCGCATCGTCGAACTCACTCTGTAATGCCTGCCGGCCGCCTGTCGGCCGCGGTCCGACTGCTCCTGTCAGCGCTCACGGCCCCTTGGCTAGCCGTGAGCGCTGTCGTTTGTCTGGCGGGGCTGATTTCTCCCCCCTGGGTTTGGGCCGCCGCTCCTGCCTCTCTGCACCGCCAGGCCCGGGATGCCGATTTGTCCGGGCAGCGAACCTGGCAGGTGCTGCTGCACTATAAACCCGGTCGCTTGGCGAACAACGTCAGCCTGATCGACGACCCGCACTTTTTTCTTGCCGCGGAGGGCAAACACGATCCGGATGCAGAACTTGGGGCCACTCTCGAGGCCCTCTTCCTTCCCCAGGCGGCCGATGCCCCCGGGGAGCATGTCCGCTGTCGCTTTCCGGCGCGCAGCCGCTGGCTGATCGACGCACTGGCCATCGATCCGGCCACCCTGCCGCCCGTCACCTGCGGCGAACTCGACGACGCCCTTGCCCATATCGCCCCGCAGCGGGCGGTGCTGATCTTCCCCGGCAACCACAACAACAGCCCGGCCTCGATGTTCGGGCATACCCTGATCAGCATTGAGGGCGCCCACCGCAGCCGCCTGCTCTCCTACGCCGTCAACTACGCCGCGCGCACCGACGAGAGCAACGGCTTCGCCTTCGCCCTCAAGGGGATCCTCGGCCTCTATCCGGGCTACTATTCGCTGCTCCCCTACTACGTCAAGGTCAGGGAGTACAACGATCTCGAGCGGCGCGACATCTGGGAGTACGACCTGGCGCTGACCCCCGAAGAGGTCGAGCGGATGGCCCTGCACATCTGGGAACTGCGCGACATCGCCTCCGAATATTATTTCTTCGACGAGAACTGCTCTTACAACCTGCTGTTCCTCCTCGAAGCTGCCCGTCCCGGGCTCGAGTTGTCCGACGCCGGGCGGGCCTGGGTCATCCCCATCGACACGGTCCGCACGATCGCCGATGCCGGGCTGATCAAAGAGGTCCGCTACCGCCCTTCCAAGGCGACGCGCATCGCTAAACTGGCCCGGAGCATGACTGCCACGGAGACGGAGCTGGCTCTGGACCTGCTGGCAGACCGTTTGAGTGTCGCCGGGCTGTCTGCGGCGGAGCTGGATCGCGAAGGGCAGATGCGGATCCTCGACGTGGCCCTGGAGACCACTGAGTTCCGCTACTATCGCAAGGAACTTGATCAGGCAGCCTACCAGGCCCGTTCCCTTGAATTGCTCAGGGCCCGCTCCCGGCTCGGTCAGGCCGGTGAGCGCTATCTCGAATTACCGGATCCCGGCCGACCGGATCGCGGGCATGGCTCCAACCGGCTGGCTGTCGGCCTCGGCTGGCACGATGACGACCTTTACCAGGAAGTGCGCCTGCGCCCGGCCTATCACAATCTGCTCGACGCCGACCAGGGCTACCTGGCCGGTTCGCAGATTGATTTTGCCAACCTGGTGCTGCGCTACTATCCCGAGCGGGACCAGGCGGCCCTGCAGGCCTTCGATCTCATCGATATCGTCTCGCTGTCGCCGCGACACGCCTTCTTCCACCCGGTTTCGTGGAAGGTCTCCACTGGCTTCGTGCAGCGGTCCTTCGCCGACGGCGATGACCACCTGATCTACCGCCTCAATCCGGGAGGTGGCTTTACCTGGGGCAACGAGCGGACGATGACCTACGTTCTGATGGAAACCGACGCGCTCTTTTCCGGGCGTTTCCGCGACAGCTTCGCCCTCGGTCTCGGCGGCACCGCCGGCCTGCTGGCCACCCCCCTGCCGCCCTGGAAAGTGCACCTGACCGCGCGCCGTCTCTGTTACCTGGTGGGGGAGCCGCATAACGGTTTGGAGCTGTCGCTCAAGCAGAGCTGGCGGCTCACGGCGAATCTGGGGCTAGCTGTGGAGATCAGTCACCAGCGGGTCTTCGCCGACGACACCACCGATGGTATGCTGCTGATCAATTACTACTGGTAGATGTAATATAAAAGCATAAAAAAGGGGCCGTATAATGGCCCCTTTTTTATGCTGTTGAGAAAATTATTAACTATTTCAGGAAAAGATCAGAAACCTCTCTCGCAAATGTTGGTATATCTTGATAAATTTCAGAAAGCTTTTTTATGTTTTGAATTGCTGATTCGCGATCTTCTTGTTTAACACCAAGAACTTCAAGCAGAGAAGTGACGTATTCAGCGGGAGTACTATTTAGCTCATTTATTATATTTTTATAACCTGAAACTATATATTCACGAGCCTTAGCTTTTTGCGGTTTTTCAAAACCATTTATTGGATGCATACTTACGAAATATTGATTTGGTGAGTACTGATATACGGCCCCTGAGATTCCATCTGTTGTTGAACCGATAAGTCCTCCAATTACGATGTTTCCCCAAAACCATGGATCCAACGATGTAGAAAGTGTAGTGCTAATGGTTTTATACCCGTCCAGTTCAAAAGTTAATGATTGATCGGATTTTTTGTCCAGCTGAATCGTTATGGGTGTTTTACCAAGAGGCCGGCCATTGACTTTGACTGTTGCCCCTTCGGGTTCACTTTGGAAAGTTACTTCTTGAGTCGACCCGCTGATAATTGTCGCGCACCCCCACAAGCCCGTCATGATGGTAAGCGAAACTAAACAGCCAATTGTCACTCCCACAATCCGCTTATGCCAAAAGCCCATGTCAGATTCCCCCATTCATGAATAGTTTCCTCTGCTAATATTAATTCAGTTGGAAAACATTTGTTACAGGATTTTTTCCCGGCGTTAAACGCATTCAACCCCTGCTCCGGAGGCTTCTCATGCACCTTTCCTTTCACGGCGCCGCCCGCGACGTCACCGGTTCCTGCCATCTCGTCGAGTGCGGCGGTACGCGCATCCTCATCGACTGCGGCCTCTTCCAGGGGAGCCGCGAACTGGACGAGGACAATGCCGAGGACTTCGGCTTCGATCCGGCCTCGATCGACTTCCTGCTGCTCACCCACGCCCACCTCGACCACTGCGGCCGCCTGCCGCTGCTGGTCGGCCGCGGTTTCCGCGGCGAAGTCATCGCCACCGGCGCGACGCGGGAGCTGGCCCGGCTGGTCATGCTCGATGCCGCCGGACTCCAGGAAGAAGAGTCCCGCCGCCGCGATCGCCGGGCCATCCGCCACGGCAAGGTGGTGGACGACGGCGAGCCGCTCTACACCACCCTCGACGCCCTCAACGCGCTCGAGCATTTCGGCCGCACCGCCCGCTACGACCGCCCGCTGCAGCTGACCGCGGAGATCCGCGCCACCTTCATCGATGCCGGGCACATCCTCGGCTCGGCCTGCATCCTTCTCGAACTCAACGAAAAAGGCGCCACGCGGCGCCTGCTCTTCTCCGGAGACCTCGGCCAGAGCGCCCGGCCGATCCTGCGCGACCCGACGCCGCCGCCCGAGGCGGATATCGTCGTCATGGAGAGCACCTACGGCGACCGCAGCCACAAGGCCCTGCAGCCCTCGGTGACCGAATTTCTTGCCGCCGTCAATGACACCGTGCGGCGCGGCGGCAACGTGGTCATCCCCACCTTCGCCCTCGAGCGGGCCCAGGAACTCCTCTTCTACCTGCACGCCGGCAAGGCCGACGGCAGCCTCCCCGCCTCCCTGCAGGTCTACCTCGATTCACCGATGGCCATCTCCGCCGTCCAGGTCTTCAAGCGCCATCCCGAATGCTACGACGAGGAAACCGCCGCCCTCTTCCGCAACGGCCGGGACCCCTTCCGCTTCCCCGGCCTGCACTACACCCGCGAGACCGCCGAGTCGATGGCGATCAACGAGGTCAAGGGCGGGGCGGTGATCCTTGCCGGGGCGGGGATGTGCACCGGCGGGCGGGTCCGCCACCACCTGCGGCACAATCTCGGCTGTGAACGCTGCAGCGTGGTCTTCGTCGGCTACGCCGCCCAGGGGACTTTGGCGCGGCGGATCATCGACGGGGCGGAGTCGGTGAAGATCTTCGGGGAGGAGCATCGGGTCAAGGCGCAGGTGCACACCATCGGCGGCTTTTCGGCCCATGCCGGCCAGGATGAACTGCTCGCCTGGCACCGGCACACCGGCTGCCCGGCCACTACTTTCCTGGTCCATGGCGAGCCGGAGAGCATGGCGGCCCTGGGGCGGCTCCTCGGCGGCAGCCGGATCGAGATGCCGAGTGCCCGGCAGGTCTATACGCTCTAGCGCTCCAGCAGGCGCTGCCCGACCCAGTGGCGGGCGAACTGCAGGGCGGTGCGCCCGCAGCGCTTGCTCTTGTCGTGCGACCACTTGATCGCCTCGCGCTCCAACTCCTCGTCCCAGGCCGGCGCCAGCCCGTGATCCGCGCAGAAGCGGGCGATGTGGCGGCGCACCACCTCCAGGTAGCGATCCTGCTTGAAGACGTGGAAGGAGACCCACAGGCCGAAGCGGTCGGAGAGGGAGATTTTCTCCTCGATCGCCTCGCCGTGGTGGATCTCGCCGTCGACCATCCTGGCGCCGAGGTTGTCGGAGTGGTACTCGGGGAGGAGGTGACGGCGGTTGGAGGTGACGTAGATCAGGACGTTGGCGGGGGCGGCGTAGACCGAGCCGTCGAGGACGCTCTTCATGATCTTGTAGCCGGGGTCGCCGGGCTCGAAGGAGAGGTCGTCGCAGAGCACGATGAAGCGGTAGGGCTCGGCGGCGATGCGCACGAAGATGTCGGGGAGGTGGGGCAGATCCTGCTTGTCGACCTGGATGATGCGCAGCCCCGCGTCGGCGTAGCTGTTGAGCAGGGCCCGGACCAGCGACGACTTGCCGGTGCCGCGCGAGCCCCACAACAGGACGTTGTTGGCCGGGTAGCCGGCCAGGAACTGGCGGGTGTTCCCCTCGACGACCTGCCGCTGCCGCTCGATGCCGACCAGGTCGTCGAGGCGGGTCTCTTCGATCTGCGTCACCGCTTCGAGATAGCCGGCGAAGGAGTGGCGGCGCCAGTTGGCCGCCCAGGTCGTCCGCCAGTCGACTGCCGCCGCCACCGGGGGGAGGAGCTGTTCGACGGAGGCCAGCACCCGCTCGAGGCGGATGGCGAGTTCGGGCTGCAGGTTCATGGGAATTCTCCTTACGGTTCCGTTGCGGGCGGCTTTACCCTGCCGCGGCTTTTAAGCTAACATCCCCCCCATTCGATCCCGGGAGCGCTCATGTCCGATCATCTCGTCCGCCTGATTACCCGCGACGGCGCTCTGCGCGCCATCGCCGCCGATACCACCCGCCTGGTCGAGGAGTGCCGGCAGCGCCAGCAGACCGATCCGACCGCCACCGTCGCCCTCGGCCGGGTGGCGACCGCCGCGGCGCTCATGGGCGGGCTGCTCAAGGGCGCGCAGCGCCTGGCCCTGATCGTCGAGGGGAACGGGCCGCTCCGGCGCCTGCAGGCGGAAACCGATGCCGACGGGCGGGTGCGCGCCACCCTCAAGGTCCCCGTCGCCGGCCTGCCGCCCCTCGCCGACCGCTTCGACGTCGCCGGGGCCATCGGCCACGCCGGCTTCCTCCACGTCGTCAAGGACCTCGGCCTCAAGGAGCCCTACCGGGGGATGGTCCAACTGGTCAGCAGCGAAGTCGGCGAGGATCTCGCCTACTACTTCGCCACCTCCGAGCAGACCCCGTCGACCGTGGCCCTGGGCGTCGAACTCGACAGCGAGGCCCGGGTGGCGGCTGCCGGCGGCTTCATCCTCCAGCTTCTCCCCGGCGGCGAACCGCAGCTGGTCGAACAGCTCGAAGCACGCCTGGCGACCCTGCCGCCGACCACCACCCTGCTGCGCCGCGGCGAGTCGCCGGCGGCGATCCTCGGCCAGCTGCTCGAGGGGGTGGCGTACACCGATCTCGGCACCACCCCGCTGAGCTTCGCCTGCACCTGCAGCCGCCGCCAGGTGGCCTCGATGCTGCGCCTTTTTGATCCGGCGGAGCTTGACGAGCTGATCGCCGACCCCGGCGAGGCGACGGTGACCTGCGAATTCTGCAAGGAAGCCTACCGCTTCGAGCGTGACGAGCTGATCGCTATTCGCGCTGAAAAGCCGGATGGCGCTTAAGCCGCTCCAGCAGGATAGCGGCCGCCCAGCCGGTCGCCACCCCCGTCACCACCGCCGACAGCAGGAGCACCGGCAGCAGCTGCCACAGCCCCGGGTGCCGGACCAGCACCAGCCCGGCCACGGCCAGCTGGCCGACGGCGTGCCCGGCGGCGCCGAGGGTTGACACCCCGATCGGGCCGAGCCTGCGCGGCGCCAGCCGGTGGGCGAGGATCATCAAGGCGGTGGCCGGCAGCGCGCCGCCAAGGGCCAGCCAGAAGCCGGGGGTGAAGAGCCGCCCGAGGAGCAGCGAGCCGAGCAGCACCCGGCCGAGGCTGACCGCCCAGGCCGCCCGCCCGTCGTAGCTGAAGAGGGCGACCACGGTCAGGATGTTGGCCAGGCCGAGCCGGAACCAGGGGATCGGCGACGGCCACAGCGCCTCGAGGGTGTGCAGAGCGATCGCCAGGGCGGTGAAGAGCCCGGTGAAGACCCGGCGCCGCGCCTGCGCCAGGCGCTCGCTGTCAGCGGCTGAGCAGGTCATATCCGGCAGTCCCGGCCGGCGGCCCCTCGATCACGACGAGAATCCGGTTGGGCAGGCAGGCGAGCAGGTCGCCGGAGTGCCGGGCCGGGCCCATCCCCATGCACACCTTGAGGGCACAGGGCGAGGCGACGATCCGTGCCCCCCGCGCATCGATGACCAGGCGGGTCTCCCCCAACGGCCCCTCCAGGGCGTACTCGCCGGGCTGGTCGAGCGGCGCTTTCAGCAGCACGTTTTCACCGTCCCTGACCACCACGCGCGCCCCGGCCGGCCGTGTCGCCAGCCCGGCCAGCCCCCCCAGCGCGGCGAGCAGCAGGACAGCCACCACCAGGCGGTCTCCCGCCGTCATCCGTCCCCACACCCCCCTCACGGTCCCGCGATCTCCAGCCCGGCCAGCCCGGGACTGCGCACCACTCCGCCGTCGGCGGCGATGATCAGCGCCTCGCAACCCGGATAGCCGCGCAGCATCTCGAGCCCGGCCTGCGGGCCGAGGACGAAAAGCGCGGTGGACAGCGCATCGGCGAGCATGGCGGTGGGGGCGGTGACGGTCACGCTTTGGCAGCGCTGCGCCGGGTAGCCGGTATGCGGATCGAAGAGGTGGTGGTAGCGCTGGCCGTCGCGCTCGAAGAAGCGTTCGTAGTCGCCGGAGGTGACCACCGCCCCGTCGCGCTGACCGATTGTGGCCAGCACCGCATCGCTGTGCCGCGGGTGCTGGATGGCGACCCGCCACGGCCGCTCCCCTTTCCCCCCCAGCAGCCCGATGTCGCCGCCGGCATTGACCGCCGCGCTGGTGATGCCGTGCTCCCGCAGGACCGCCACGGCGCGATCGACGGCGTAGCCCTTGGCGATCCCGCCGAGATCGACGGCCGTCTCCGGCCGGCGTTTGCCGACCCGGGTGCCGACCAGGCTCAAAGCCTCGCTGCCGCTCCCGGCAAGGACCGTGGCGATGTCCCCGGCGGCGGGGACCCGCGGGGCTTCCCCGTCGATCCCCCACAGCGCCTTGAGCCGGCCGAGGGCCAGGTCGAAGGCCCCGTCGCTGCGCCGGGAGATTTCCAGCCCGAGGCGGATGACTGCCGCGGTCTCGGCACTGACCTCCGTGCCGTCAGCCGCCGCGCTCAGCCGGGCAATGTCGCTGTCGTCGCGGTAGGAACTCATCAGTCCCTCGACGCGGGCCATCTCCTCGAAAGCGGCGCCGATCGCCCGGTCGAGCTCCGCGGTGGCGGTGCCGTCGGCCTCGATGGTCACCGTGGTGCCCATCAGCAGTCGGGTCTCCTGGCGGAAGCCGGGGGCCGGGCGCAGGCGCCACCAGCCGGCGGCGACCAGCAGCACCAGCAGGAGGAGGATCAGCGGCCGGTGCAGGGGCAAGGTCAATCCTCGTCGATGGCGCCGATCAGGTCGTACTCGGAGGAATCGGTGATGCGCAGGCGGACGATGTCGCCGACGTTGGCCTGGCCGGCGGTGATGTAGACCTGGCCGTCGACATCCGGGGCCTGGCGGACGCTGCGCCCTTTGAGGAGCAGCTCGCTCTCCTCGCTCACCCCTTCGACCAGCACCGGCTCGATCCGGCCGATCAGGGCGCGGTTCTTGCGGAACGACACGCGGGCCTGGGCTTTCATCAGGCGGCGGTAGCGGGCGAGCTGGACCCGCTCCGAAACCTGGTCGGGAAGGTCGGCGGCGGGGGTCCCCTCCTCGCGCGAGTAGCGGAAGACGCCGAGGCGCTCGAAATGCCCCTCCTCGACGAAGGTCAGCAGGCGGCGGAACTGGTCGTCGCTTTCGCCGGGGAAGCCGACAATCAGCGAGGTGCGCAGGGTGACGTCGGGCATGACTTCGCGGATCCGGGCCACCAGGGCGCGGATGCCGGCGCCGTCGAGGCGACGGTTCATGGCGGCCAGCATCTGGTCGTCGATGTGCTGGATCGGCAGGTCGAGGTAGTTGCAGATCTTCGGCTCGCGGGCCATCACTTCGAGGAGGCGCTCGGTGATGCCGTCCGGATAGGCGTAGAGGAGACGCAGCCAGTGCAGGCCGTCGATCCTGACCAGCTGCTCGAGGAGGTCGACCAGGTTGGCGCCGTCGTCGCGGTCGGCGCCGAAGGCGGTGACGTCCTGGGCGATCAGGTTGACTTCCTTGACCCCGCCGGAGACCAGCTTTTCCACCTCGGCGACCACCGAGGCGATGCTGCGCGACTTGAGGGTGCCGCGGATGCTCGGGATCACGCAGTAGGAGCAGTGGTTGGAGCAGCCCTCGGCGATCTTCACGTAGGCGGTGTAGAAGGGGGAGGAGAGGGTCCGCGGGGTGTCGTGGTCGTAGAGAAAGTCGGGGCTGCCGATCGATTTGCGGGGTGCGGTCCCGGCCAGCCCCTGGTCGAGGAGTTCGACGATCCGCGGGGCGTCGCCGGTGCCGACGAAAAGATCGACTTCCGGGAGTTCGGCAGCGAGTTCCTCCTGATAGCGCTGCGAGAGGCAGCCGCTGACGACCAGCAGCTTGCAGCGGCCGCTGCTCTTGTGGTCGGCCACCTCGAGGATGGTGTCGACCGACTCCTCCTTGGCCTCGCGGATGAAGCCGCAGGTGTTGACGATGATCACCTCGGCTTCGGACTCCTCGGTGACGATCCGGTAGCGGTCGGCGGGGAGGTGGCCGAGCATGACCTCGGCATCGACCAGATTCTTCGGGCAGCCGAGGCTGACCAGACTGACGGTGTGCTTGTCCACGGGACTCCTTGTCGGCCGGCGGGCCGTGAAAATTCTATAGATATTCGGGCACTTCTAGCACATGTCGACGTTGCAGCCAAGGGCTTTGGGCGCTTTTTGAGGGAACGCCGGCGACAACGGCAGGGCTATTGTCCGGGCCGGACCACCTCGACCCCGGCGGGGATGGCGAAGGTGAAACGCTCGGCACCGAGACCGCGGTTGACGCGCACGCTGCTGAAGGTCAGGGTCGTGCTGTTGCCGTTGGGATCGATCACG
>CAYQLP010000003.1:0-2394 GCA_964418505.1 uncultured Geobacteraceae bacterium
TGCCGCCGGGGCGTCGCCGTCCACTGAACCGAAATTCCCCTGGCCATCGACCAGCGGGTAGCGCAGCGAGAAATCCTGGGCCATGCGCACGATGGTGTCGTAGGCCGCCGAGTCACCATGGGGGTGGTACTTGCCGATCACGTCGCCGACCACGCGGGCCGACTTCTTGTACGGCTTGTTCCAGTCGTTGCTCATCTCGTGCATGGCGAAGAGGCAGCGGCGGTGCACCGGCTTAAGCCCGTCGCGCACGTCGGGGAGCGCCCGGCCGATGATCACGCTCATGGCGTAATCCATGTACGAGCGCTTCATCTCGTCTTCGATGTTGACGGCAGTCTTGTTAATCGTGGTATCGAGCATGAAATCCTCTATTTCTTCCCTCGAGGGTACAATTAAATATCCAGATTCGCTACGTTGAGGGCGTTGGTCTCGATGAACTCGCGGCGCGGTTCAACCTGGTCGCCCATGAGGATGGTGAAGACGCTGTCGGCCTCCACCGCGTCCTCGATCTTGACCTGCAGCAGGGTGCGGTTGGTCGGCTCCATGGTGGTTTCCCAGAGCTGCTCGGGGTTCATCTCCCCCAGCCCCTTGTAGCGCTGGATGGCCAGCCCCTTCTTGGCGCTCTCCATGAAGAAGGCCAGCAGGTCGATGCCACGGGTGGTGGCGAAGAGTTCCTTCCCCTCGGCGCTGACGATCGCCCGGCCGCTGCCGAAGAGCTCGCGGACCTTGCGGTGACATTCCACCAGCAGGCCGTACTCGTAGCTGGCCAGGGCGGCGTGGGTGTGCTGATCGAGGGCGGTGCGTACATTCCCGAGGCGCAGGATGATGCGCCCGTCGTCGAGAATGCTGTGCTCGGCCCCGGGGTAGGCCCGGCCGAGATGGGCCAGGTAGGGGAGCAGTCCGGCCAGGTCGACCAGGCCGGAGCGCACCCCCAGGCGCAGCATCAGGCGCACGATCTCTTCGCTGACCCCCTTGCGGACGATCTTGTCGAGCAGGGTGCGGAACTCCACCAGCAGCCGCAGAATCGGCAGGATCTGCCGGCCGCTGTAGCTGCGCGCCCCATTCTCGACAAAAAGGGTGGTCTCTTCGCAGCCCTCCTCGAGGAGGTAACTCTGCAGAGCCGCCTCATTGCGCAGGTAGAGCTCCTTCTTACCGCGCTTGACCTTGTAGAGCGGCGGCTGGGCGATGTACAGGTGGCCGCGCTCGACCAGCTGCGGCATCTGCCGGAAAAAGAAGGTCAGCAGCAGGGTGAGGATGTGCGAGCCGTCGACGTCGGCGTCGGTCATGACGATGATGCGGTGGTAGCGCAGCTTGGCCAGATCGAAATCGTCCTTGCCGATGCCCGTGCCCAGCGCGGTAATCAGCGTGCCGATCTCCTGCGAGGAGAGCATCTTGTCGAAGCGGGCCTTCTCGACGTTGAGGATCTTCCCCTTGAGGGGGAGGATCGCCTGGAACTTGCGGTCGCGCCCCTGCTTGGCCGAGCCGCCGGCCGAGTCCCCCTCGACCAGGTAGAGCTCGCACTGAGCCGGGTCCTTCTCCTGGCAGTCGGCCAGCTTGCCGGGGAGGTTGGAGATATCCAGGGCCCCCTTGCGGCGGGTCAGCTCGCGGGCCCGGCGGGCCGCCTCGCGGGCCCGGGCCGCTTCGATCGACTTGCCGATGATCTCCTTGGCGATCTTGGGGTTCTCTTCCAGGAAGGTCGCCAGCTTCTCGTTCATCAGCGACTCGACGTAGCCCTTGACCTCCGAATTGCCGAGCTTGGTCTTGGTCTGCCCCTCGAACTGCGGCTGGGGGATCTTCACCGAGATCACCGCGGTGAGCCCCTCGCGCAGATCCTCGCCGGAGATCGAGACCTTTTCGTTCTTGAGCAGGTTGTTGGCCGCCGCATAGGTGTTCATGGTGCGGGTCAGCGCGGCACGGAAGCCGACCAGGTGCGAACCGCCCTCGTGGGTGTTGATGTTGTTGGCGAAGGTGAAGACCTTTTCGTCATAGGAGTCGTTGTACTGCAGGGCGATCTCCATATCGATCCCCTGCCGGTCGCCGCGCACGTAGATCGGCTTGGGGTGCAGGGTATTGCGGTTGCGATTGAGGTAGTCGACGAAGCTGACGATCCCCCCCTCGTAGCAGAATTCGTGCCCCTTCCCTTCCTCGCGCTCGTCGTTGATGGTGATGCGCACCCCGGCATTGAGAAAGGCCAGTTCGCGCAGGCGCTGGGAGAGCACATCGAAGGAGAATTCGGTGGTCTCGAAGATGGTATCGTCAGGATGAAAGGTGATGGTCGTGCCGCGCTTCGTGGTTGAACCCACCACTTCGAGGGCGGTCTGCGGGTCGCCGCAGGCATAGCTCTGCCGCCAGACCTTGCCATCGCGGCAGATCTCCAGCTCGAGCTGTCGGGAGAGG
>CAYQLP010000003.1:2404-32620 GCA_964418505.1 uncultured Geobacteraceae bacterium
GACCACCGAGACCCCGACCCCGTGGAGACCGCCGGACACCTTGTACGAATCGTTGTCGAACTTGCCGCCGGCGTGCAGTACGGTCAGAGCCACCTCGGCCGCCGGCTTCCCTTCGGTGGGGTGCATGTCGGTGGGGATGCCGCGACCGTTGTCGGCCACGGTTATCGAACCGTCCAGGTGAATGGTCACCCGGACGTCGTCGCAGTAGCCGGCAAGGGCTTCATCGATGGAATTGTCGACGATTTCGTAAACCAGGTGGTGTAGACCGGCACTGGAGGTCGATCCGATGTACATCGCCGGGCGTTTGCGCACCGCGGCCAGGCCTTCGAGAACCTTGATGCTGTCCGCGCCATACTGGGTGTTGTCGGTATCTGTCATGATCTCCTCAAGCTGCCTGACGTTCAGTAACGGTGCCCTGCTGAACGTGAAAATAACGGGCTCGCGGACAAACCGCTTCGCCCAGGGTTGCCGGATGGGTGGTGGTGATCAGGACCTGGCCCTGTCGACGGCGCAGGAAAGCGAAGAAACTCCCCTGGCGACGCGCATCCAGTTCACTGGCCAGATCATCGAGAAGCAGCGGCGGTGACTCACCGAGCTGCCTCTCCAGGTTGATCAGTTGTGCCGCCTTAAAGGCCAGCAGGAAAGTGCGCTGCTGCCCCTGTGAGCCGAACTGCCGTAAAGAGCGAGCGTTGACCAGCGGCTCCGGATCATCACGATGCGGACCGGCCAGAGTCTGCCCCAGCAAGCGTTCCCGTACCTCTACGCGCTGCAGCTCTTCATTCAGCCGGGCGCACTGCTCTTCGACCGTCCCGGCCCCGGGGTACACAAAAGCCAGCATATCCGCATCTCCGGTCACCTCGGCGCCGATCCCGGCAAGGATCGGCGCGAGCTGAAGGAGATATCCGCTGCGCAGATGGCGGATCCGCGCCCCTTCTTTGGCCAGGGCCTCGCTCCACGGCGCCAACTGCTCGCGGGGGGCCTTCTCCTTGAGCAGCTGGTTGCGCTGGCGGAGGATGCGGTTATAGCCCTGAACCAGTTCCAGATAGAGGGGATCGGTCTGCAGTACGGCGCGGTCGAGCAGCAGGCGCCTCCCTGCCGGCGCACCCTTGAGCAGGATGAGTTCATCGGCCGTGAAGAGGATCGGACGCACAATGCCCAGGAAACAACTCAAACGCTGTACATTTTTGCCGTCCAGCCGCGCTGCCTGCCCCTGGGGCTCGAAAGTCAGTTCCAACTCGTGGCGTACAGCCCTGCTGGTGACCATCGCAGACAGCCGACCGGCCTCACATCCACTCTGGATCAGGTCGGCACTTCGACTGCCGCGAAAACTTTTCAGGTGCCCGAGGAGGTACACCGCCTCAAGCAGATTGGTCTTGCCCTGGGCATTGTCACCCCAGAGGACATTGAAGCCTTCCCCCCAGATGATCTCGGTGGCGGCCAGATTGCGAAACTGCCTGACCGTCAGTTTTTCGATCAGCATGATGATGAAACCAGCTTGGCAACTTTACCGGGTTTTATAAGCGCATCGGCATGACCACTGCCATGAAGCCGTCTTCCTGGTCGGAACGCAGCAGGGTCGGCGAGAGCTGGTCGCGGAAAATCACCCTGACCCGCAGAGCATCCTGAACCTGGAGAATGTCCAGCAGGTAGCGGGCATTGAAGCCGATGGTCGTCTCGTCACCCTGATAGTCGATATCGAGTTCCTCTCGAGCGTCACCAAGTTCCGGGTTGGAGGACGAGACCTCGAGAAGCCCCGGGGCAATACGCATCTTGACGCCGCGCGATTTTTCGCTGGAGAGAATCAGCATACGGCGCAGGGCATGGAGGAAGGAATCCACCGGAATCAGTGCCTCCTTGTCGTTGCTTTTCGGAATAACTCGCTCGTAGTCGGGAAACTCGCCGTCGACCAGGCGCATGACGACCACTGTCTGCCCCTTGCGAACGACCGCATTGTTGTCGTGAAAACCGAGGTTGAGGTCGGCATCGCCTTCCTCGGCAAGTCTTTTCAGCTCGAGGACCCCTTTACGCGGAAGGATGATGCCGCGCTCGAGTTCCGCAGGGATTTGCCCATCGATTTGCCGATCAATCAGGGAGAGACGATGCCCGTCGGTGGCAACCATGCGCAGGGTTCCCTGGCCACCAGGGATGAAGCGCATGTAAATGCCGTTCAGGTTGTATTTGCTCTCATCCTGGGAAATGGCAAAGAGCGTCTTGTCGATCATCTGCTTGCACAAGCCGCTGGAGATGACGATGCCAGTTTCCTGATGCAGTTGGGGAAAATGCGGATATTCATCGGCGGCCAGACCGACGATATTGAACTGGGCCTTGCCGCATTGAACCTCGATCCAGTTGTTTTCCTTGGCATTGAAAGCGACGTCGCGGTCGGGCAGTTCCTTGATGATCTCATGGAGTTTTTTTGCCGAAACCGTCACCCGCCCCGGCTTGATGATATTGGCCGGGTAACTGGAGCGCATGCCGACTTCAAGATCGGTTGCCGTGACCTGCAGATCACCATCGGTCGCCTCGAGCAGGACGTTGGCCAGAACCGGGATGGTGTTGCGCTTCTCGACGATACTCTGGATTTTACCCAGGGCTTTGAGGAAGACATCTTTCTCGATGGTAAATCGCATGGCCGGCCCCTCTCGGTGAAATTATGCTTCGGTTTTTAGTTTCTTTTATCAAAAACAGTCGTAGTCATAACCGGCGTGGATTCGTGGATTTCGCCACTTTCTTCAATTTTTCCGCACCGTTGTCATGTTGATCAAACCGTTGTCACAGCAGGGGACGGACCGTGGATATCTCGCCGCCTGGAGGATCACCCGAGTTATCCCCGATTTTTTCCGCCCCTTGTGCACGGTCCTTTCCACGCTTCAAGAGGTCAGTCCCTGTTTAAGACTTTCAATGGTCTGGCGCAGCTGGTAGTCCTCTTCGATCATCCGTTCAACCTTTTTGATGGCATGGATAATCGTCGAGTGATCTTTGCCGCCAAAACGCTCACCGATTTCCGGATAGGATGAAGGAGTCAGCTGGCGCGCCAGGTACATGGCCACCTGCCTCGGCAGCACCACGGTTTTCAGCCGTTTGGGTGACTTCAAGTCGGTGATCTTGACGTTGAAGTGGTGACCGACCTTCTTGATGATGTCATCGATCGAGAGTTTTTTGGTCTGTTCGATCAGGATATCCTTGAGAACCTCGCGAGCCATTTCGAGATTGATCGGGGTCGAAGTCAGGCTGGCATAAGCCCCGACGCGGATCAGGTAGCCTTCCAGTTCGCGAATGTTGCTGCTCGAGGCATTGGCCAGAAAGAACGACACATCCTCGGGGAGAGCTATCTTGTTCTGCTCGGCCTTCATGCGCAGAATGGCCTGTTTGGTCTCCACATCGGGGGCCTGGATGTCGGCGATCAAGCCCCATTCAAAACGCGAGCGCAGCCGCTCCTCCAGCCCCGGGATTTCCTTGGGAAACTTGTCGGAGGTGACAACGATCTGCTTGTGCGACTCGTACAGCGTATTGAAGGTATGAAAAAATTCCTCTTGAGTCCGTTCCTTGCCGGCAATGAACTGGATGTCGTCAATGAGCAGGATATCGATAGAGCGGAATTTACGGTGAAAATCCTCCATGCGCTGGTAGCGGATGGCATTGATCAATTCATTGGTGAATTTTTCCGAAGTATAGTAACAGACTCGGGTCCCAGGGGATTTTTTCAGAATGGCATTGCCGATCGCATTAATGAGATGGGTTTTGCCCAGGCCGACTCCCCCGTAAATGAAAAGCGGATTATACGTGGTTGCGGGATTATTGGCCACGGCCATGGCCGCGGCGAAAGCGAACTGGTTCGATGAACCGGCCACAAAAGTATCGAAAGTGTACTTGCGATTCAGATAAATGTCGGTGTAACCGTCACTCTGCGGAATGATCTGGCTCTGTTTTGCCGGAGGCGGCTCTTTGTGCGCGGCCAGGCGCCGCTTGTCGCTAACCGCCTGCTCACTGCCCTGTCCGGCGACGTCGATCTGCAGGCGATAGGAAACGGCGGAGAGGTCGGTGAGGATCTGCTGGATCAGCTTGGCGTAATTGTCCCTGACCCAGTCGAGGACAAAGCGGTTGCTGACCTCAAGGACGACCAGGTCGCCTTCGATTTTCACCAAACGCAGCGACTTGATCCATGTGGTGTAATGTTGGGGCGTCAGTTGCGCCTGCAGTTGAACCAGCGCATCCTGCCAGAGTTTATGCATAGAAGGTGTTCCGCCGCTGACTTGCCGGTACCCGGCGCGGAGTGTTTATCCACATATTTATAAACAGCTGTTGATATCTTTTAAATTGTTGTTTTTTCAGCAAGATAGACTGAAAGACCTGATTCTGCTCAACTTTCCGAAAATAACAAATTATCCAGAGAGATTGCAAGGGAAAACGCCTGCGCCGACCGCCCGGGGTCTTTTCCGGTGCGGGCCGCGAATGCTCTTTTCCTTGACACGTCTGACGATCTGTGCTTAACAATCCCCTTTGCAAAAACATAAGCAGGAGTGATCCAATACCATGAAACGTACTTACCAACCGAGTAAAATCCGTCGTAAACGGACCCACGGCTTTCGTGCCCGGATGAGCAGCAAAGACGGCATCAACGTTCTCAAGCGGCGTCGCGCCAAGGGGCGCAAGCGGCTGGTGGTGACCATCCCCACCAAGTAATCCGCCGCCGTGGGTGCCCCATGCCGTCAGGGTTTCCCTTCAAGCAGTCGTCTCCGTTCCTCCGGCGATTATGTCAGTCTCAATCGCCGGGGGAAGCGCTGTCATACCTCGCATCTGCTGATCATCGCTGCTTCCGATGGCGATGAGCTCAGGCTAGGGATCAGTGTAAGCCGCAAGGTCGGCAACGCCGTCTGTCGCAACCGTCTCAAGCGTTGGACCCGCGAGTATTTTCGCTGCCGCCGCGGAAGCCTCAAGGCGGGTACGGACATTTCAGTGGTGGTCAAGCAGGGCGCCGCTCAACTCAGCCATATCGAATATGATCGCCAACTCCAGGAAGGGCTCCACAAGCTGCAGGTCATTGCGGATGCCTGAACGCCTTGCCTTGGCAATTATTGCCGTTTACCGGCGTTTCATCTCACCGCTCACACCTCCTGCCTGTCGGTTTTACCCCTCCTGTTCCGCGTATACCCGCGACGCCATCCTGCGTCACGGCCTGGCCCGCGGCTGCTGGCTGGGCCTCCGCCGTTTGGCCCGCTGCCACCCGTGGCATCCCGGCGGATTCGATCCGGTCCCCTAAAGCATCCGCTCCATTTGGAGATTTGACGACATGAATAATGATAATCGTAACCTGATAGTTGCCCTGGTGCTGATGACCGTGGTCTGGTTTGGTTTCAGCCTCCTCTTCCCCTCCAAGCCCCAGCCCCCGGCCGCGCCCGCCGCGGAAACTGCTGCCGGCCCGTCCGTCCAGCCTGAACCGGCCGCCCCGGTGCTCGCCCCGGCCGCAGTGGCACAGCCTCTGCCGACCCTGGCCGCTCCCCTCAAGAGCGTGGTGGTCGAGTCCGGCTCGTACCGGGCTGTCCTCTCTACATCGGGGGCTCGCCTGGTCACCATGGAGCTCAAGGACTACCCCGCTACCACGGAGGCCGGTTCCGGCCCGGTGCGGCTGGTCAGCTCCTCCGATCCCCGTTTCGCCACCCTGCGCACCACCGGCAGCGAGGCGCTGGGTCTTGCCGCCGCGGCTGCCTACGAACTGCTGGAGGATACCGGCCATTACGACATTGCCGGCGACGGCCGGCAAGATGTGGTCTTCCGTCACGTGACCGCCAGTGGCGTGGAGATTCTCAAAAAATATACGTTCTACGGTGATCGCTACAGCGCCGATCTGTCAGTTTCGGTATGCAACCTGACCGCCTCCCCGTTGTCTGGTTCGCTGGACCTCTCGCTGGTCGAACAATGGGATGAGAGTTCCAAGGACAGCTATAGTTTTGCCGGCCCGGCCAACCTTGCCGGGGGCAAACTCGACCAGGTCGATGTCACCGATCTGCACAAGGAAGCCAAGTCCTACGGGCCTGACGTGGTCTGGGGCTCCCTGCAGAGCAAGTATTTCATGACCGCGGTGGTGCCGCAGTCCGGTGCCGCCGAGAAGGTGCGGGTGGCCCTCAACGGCGACCTGCTCGAAACGGTCTTTGCTGCCCCTTACCTGAACCTGCGTCCCGCCGAAACCCGTCGCTTCGATTACCAGCTCTACCTTGGGCCCAAGGACCCTGCCCTGCTCAAGGCGGCCGGCCACAGCCTTGAAGAGGCCGTCGATTTCGGCTGGTTCGATCTCCTCGCCAAGCCGCTGCTCCATGTCCTGCTCTTCTTCTACGGCTTCCTCAAAAACTACGGTCTGGCCATCATTCTCCTCACCGTCATCATCAAACTGATCTTCTGGCCGCTGACCCACAAGAGCTACGCCTCGATGAAGGCCATGCAGAAGCTCCAGCCCGAGATGCAGAAGCTCCGCGAGAAGTACAAGAGCGACAAGGAGCGCCTCAATCGCGAGCTGATGGAGCTCTACAAGACCCACCGCGTCAACCCGCTGGGCGGGTGCCTGCCGATGCTGGTGCAGATACCGGTCTTCTTCGCCCTTTACAAGGTGTTGCTCGACTCGATCGCCCTCCGCCAAGCACCGTTCATGCTCTGGCTGACCGACCTCTCGGCCAAGGACCCTTATTACGTGACCCCCCTGCTGATGGGCGCGACGATGTTCATCCAGCAGAAGATGACGCCGACCACCGCCGACCCGATGCAGGCGAAAATCTTCATGCTCATGCCGGTGATCTTCACCTTCCTCTTTCTCAACTTTCCTTCCGGGCTGGTGATTTACTGGCTGGTCAACAACCTGCTGACCATTGCCCAGCAGTACTACATCAATCACCATGTGAAGTAATCCGGCCGTGATCCGACCTGCGCCGCCAGTCGATACGATCGTCGCCCCGGCGACACCGCCCGGCGAGGGAGGGGTCGGGATCGTCCGGCTCTCCGGGCCGCGGGCCGAGTCGCTGCTGCTGGCCGCCTTCCGCAGCCGGTCTGTCCCGTCGCGGCCGCTTTCCCACCACCTTTACCACGGCCATATCTGCCGCGCAGACGGCACGGTCGTCGACGAAGTCCTGGCCGTGGTCATGCGCGCCCCGCACTCCTACACCGGCGAAGACGTCGCCGAGATCCACGGCCACGGCGGCGTCCACCTGCTGCGCAGCATCCTCGACCTGTTCATCACCGCCGGCGCCCGGCTGGCCCGGCCCGGCGAATTCACCGAGCGGGCCTTCCTCAACGGGCGGCTCGACCTGGCCCAGGCTGAAGCCGTCGCCGCGCTGATCGGGGCCCGTTCGGAGCAGGCGGCGCGGGCCGCCCTGGCCCAGCTGGACGGGCGCCTCTCGCAGGCCTTGCACGCCTTCGCCGGGGAGCTGCGCGAACTGCTTGTACTGGTCGAAGCGCACATCGACTTCCCCGATGACGACCTCGGGGCCCTTGATGTCGGCGCGCTGGCCGGACGGGTCGCCACGGTCCGGGCCGGGATGCTGGAGCTGGCGGCGACTTTCGATAGCGGCCGGCCTCTGCGCGAAGGCGCCAACGTGCTGATCCTCGGTCGCCCCAATGTCGGCAAGAGCTCGCTGCTCAACGCCCTGCTTGGCGAGGCCCGGGCGATCGTTACCGCTATTCCCGGGACGACTCGCGATACTGTCGAGGAGCAGCTGGTGCTGGGCGGGATTCCCCTGCGTCTGGTGGATACCGCGGGGGTCCGTGACACTGACGATCCGATCGAGCAGGAAGGGGTGCGGCGGGCGCGGGACAAGGCCCGGGCGGCCGACCTGGTGCTGCTGGTTATTGATACATCCCGGCCGCTGACCGTCGAAGACCTCATGGCCATTACACTCGCTCCCCCTGAGCGCACCCTGGTGGTGCGCAACAAGTGTGACCTGCCGGCTGTTGCGCCTTTTGTTGAGCTGGCGGCCTTCCCCCGCCAGGTCGATGTTGCCGCGCGCAGCGGCACGGGTCTGCCGGCCCTGCAGGAGGCGCTGGTCTCCTTCTTCGGCGGCAGCGCGGCCGGCGCCCTTGCCGAAGGAGCGGTGATCACCGAGCGCCGTCATCGCGAGGCCCTGCAAACGGGGTGCGCTGCCCTCGAGCGTCTCGCCCGGGGCGCGGATGCCCCGCTCGAATGCCTGGCCCTGGAGCTGCGCGAGGCGCTCGCCGCCCTCGGCCTGATCACCGGTGAAACCACTCCCGAAGCTTTGCTCCAGGAGATCTTCAGCCGCTTCTGCATCGGCAAGTGAAGCCGGTGTTCCACGTGAAACATGCGGAGTGACCCAAACCCCATGGCAACTGCGGACAAGCACTACCAGGTCATCGTGGTCGGTGCCGGGCATGCCGGCTGCGAGGCGGCCCTGGCGGCGGCGCGCATGGGCTGTCGCACCCTGCTGCTGACCCTGCACCTCGACATGTGCGGGCAGATGTCGTGCAACCCTGCGATCGGCGGCCTGGCCAAAGGGCACCTGGTCCGGGAAATCGATGCGCTGGGCGGAGAAATGGGGCGCAACATCGATGCCACCGGCATCCAGTTCCGCCTGCTCAACACCAAGAAAGGGCCGGCAGTGCGCTCGTCGCGAGCCCAGGCCGATCGGGATCTCTATCGCCTGCGCATGAAGCAGGTCCTCGAAGAGCAGGAGCGCCTCGACCTCCAGCAGGGACAAGTCGTGCGCCTGCTCATCGACGGGGAGCGGGTGACCGGCGTTGAGACCCGAGAGGGGCTGCGCTTCCACGCCGGCTCGGTGGTGCTGACCACCGGTACCTTCATGCGTGGGCTGATCCATATCGGCCTGGTCCACTACCCCGGCGGGCGAGCCGGTGAGCCGCCCTCCGAAGGGCTCTCCGAGCAGCTTCGTGCTCTCGGTTTCGTCGTCGGCCGACTCAAGACCGGCACCCCCGCGAGACTGGCGAAAAGCTCCATTGACTTCAGCCGCCTCGAGGCCCAGTACGGTGACGCCGAGCCGCGCCCCTTCTCCGCCGACACCGCGCGGATCACCCAGGCGCAGCTTCCCTGCCACATCACCTACACCAGCGCGCGCACCCATGAGATTATTCGTAGCGGCCTCGACCGCTCGCCGCTCTATTCGGGGGTCATCGAAGGGGTCGGACCGCGCTACTGCCCTTCCATCGAGGACAAGGTGGTGCGCTTCCCGGAGAAGGAGCAGCACCAGGTCTTCCTCGAACCGGAAGGCTACCGCAGCGGGGAGATCTACCCGAACGGGGTCTCCACCTCCCTGCCTCTCGATGTGCAGATTGCCTTCCTGCGCACCCTGCCGGGGCTGGAGGCCGTAGAGATCGCCCGTCCCGGCTATGCAATCGAATATGACTACGTCGACCCGATCCAGCTTCAGCCCACCCTCGAGACCAAGGCGCTGCACGGCCTCTATCATGCCGGCCAGATCAACGGCACCTCCGGTTACGAGGAGGCCGGTGCTCAGGGACTGCTGGCCGGAATCAATGCCGCACTGCAGGTTCTCGGGGGTACGCCGGTGGTCATCGGCCGCGACCAGGGTTATCTAGGAGTGCTGGTCGACGACCTGGTCAGCCTCGGTGCCCCCGAGCCCTACCGGATGTTCACCTCGCGGGCCGAGTACCGCCTGCTGCTGCGCGAGGATAACGCCGACCAGCGTCTGAGCCCCCTCGGGCGACAGGTCGGCCTGCTCCCCGAGGCTCGCTGGCAGCGCTTCTGCGCCAAGCAGGAGGAGCTGGCCCGGGGGGCGCAGCGATTACGCGAGGTACGGGTGGCCCCCTCGGACCGCGAGACGCTTGCCCGCCTCGGTCTCGTCGGGTTGAACAACGGGGCCGCCCTGGTCGAGCTGCTGCGCCGCCCGGAGATCTCCCTGGAGCTGCTCTGTCCACTTGACCAACAGCTCGCCGCACTTTCGCCAGAGGTCCGCGACGAACTGGAAACCGCGGTCAAGTACGAGGGCTACCTGCGCCGCCAGCAAGAGCAGGTCGAACGAGCCCGGCGCATGGAAGAACAGGAAATCCCGGCCGGTTTCGACTATGCAGTGGTGGCCGCGCTGTCGGCGGAAGTTCGCGAAAAACTCGCCCGGGTCCGACCGCGCACCCTTGGCCAGGCCGGCCGTATCCCCGGCGTGACGCCGGCCGCCATCGCCGTGCTCGCCGTGCTGCTGCGCCGCTGATGCCCGCCGTCCTGACCGAACTGCTCGCCGCACTGGACCTGCCGGTCAATCGGCCCGACCTGGAGCGCCTGGAGTGGCTGGCCGGGGAGTTGCTGCGCTGGAACCGCACCCACAACCTGACCGCCATTACGTCCATAGCTGAGGTGCGGGAAAAACACCTCGTCGACTCGCTGACTCTCCTGCCCCTGCTCGAGGGCGCCGAGCGTCTTCTTGATCTCGGCTCCGGTGCCGGTTTCCCGGCCCTGCCGCTGAAGATCGTCCGCCCCGCCCTCGAGGTGGTCTCGGTAGATGCCGTCGGCAAAAAGATCGCGTTCCAGCGCCACGTCGCCCGGCAGCTCGCCCTCACCGGCTTCACCGCTGTACACGGCCGGGCCGAGGATCTCCCCGCCAACCCGCTCTGCCACCCCGGCTTCGACGTCATCACCGCCCGCGCCCTCGGCTCCCTGCCGCTCCTTGCCCGGTTGGCCGCCCCCTGTCTGGCCCCGGGCGGACGACTGATCGCCATGAAAGGCGCAGAGGGCGAGGGAGAACTGGCCGCCGCCGCGGCAGAGCTCGCCGGACTCGGCTATTCCTGCTCAGCACGGCATCGCCTGAGCCTCCCATGCTCTGCTGCGGAGCGGGTTCTGCTGGTCCTCTCCAGGTCTGCCTGAGGAAATTGGCGCCTGCTTTGGCGCAAGATCTGGTGGCTATGCATTGTCCTCGCCACCAGATCTTGGCCTTAGGCTTTTCCCCTTTTTGTCCTGTCGGCTTCATGCTAGTTTTGCTCCCCGCTGCCGGGAAGGAGACTTGACGCATCATGGCCCAGATCATCGCCATCGCCAACCAGAAGGGAGGGGTCGGCAAGACCACCACTGCAGTCAATCTGGCGGCCTCGCTGGCAGCCGCCGAGCGGCGGACGCTGATTGTCGACCTCGATCCCCAGGCCAACAGCACCAGCGGCGTCGGCGTTGACCCCCATACCCTGGAGCAGACCGTCTACCATGCCCTGCTCGGCACCGTTCCGGCTGCCCGGGTGCGCCGCTCGACCCCCCTGGGCCATCTCCACCTGCTCCCCGCCAACCCCGATTTGATCGGCGCCGAAGTCGAACTGATCGGCGCCCTCGCCCGGGAGGGCAAGCTCAAGTCGGCCCTCGCCGAAATCCGCACTGATTACGATTACATCCTGATCGATTGCCCGCCCTCCCTGGGTTTGCTGACCATCAATGCGTTGACCGCTGCCGACCGCGTGCTCATCCCCATGCAGTGTGAATATTACGCTATGGAGGGGTTGAGCCAGCTGTTGCAGACGGTGCGCCTGATTCAGCGCGAACTGAATCCGCAACTGGCGGTCCTGGGCATCCTGCTGACCATGTTCGATGCACGCAACAACCTCTCTCACCAGGTCTCGGAGGAAATTCGCCGCCATTTCGACGGGCAGGTTTTCACCACCGTCATCCCGCGCAATGTGCGGCTCTCCGAAGCGCCGAGCCATGGGCTTCCGGCCCTGCTTTATGATGTCGCTTCACGGGGGGCCGCCGCCTACCTCGACCTGGCCCGGGAAATTATCCGCAGGGAGATCCCGTCATGACCAAACGCAGCGCTCTCGGCAAGGGGATCGGCGCCTTGATCTCGTCGGCGGCCCAGGAAGGGCGCCACAAGTATTTTCTCTGTCCAATCGAGGAGTTACGTCCGCACTCCGGACAGCCGAGGAAAAGCTTCGACGATACCAAGATGGCAGAGCTGGTCGCGTCGATCCGTGAAAAAGGGGTGATCCAGCCGCTGGTGGTTCGTAATGCCGGAGAGCATTACCAGATCATTGCCGGTGAGCGGCGCTGGCGCGCGGCGCAGCGCGCCGGACTGCAGGAAGTGCCGGTGGTGATCCAGGACGTGTCCGAGGACTGGGCCCTGGAAATGGCGTTGATCGAGAATATTCAGCGCGAAGACCTCAACCCGATCGAGGAGGCCGAAGCCTACCGTTTCCTGATGGGGAGCTTCGACCTCTCCCAGGATGAAGTGGCCCGGCGGGTCGGCAAGGAACGCTCGACGGTGGCCAACGCCCTGCGCCTGCTCAAACTGCCGGGCAGCGTCCAGCAGGACGTCATTGCCGGGCGGCTGAGCATGGGGCATGCCCGGGCCCTCCTGCCCCTGACAGGGAGCGGGCTGCAGGCGGCCCGTGACCAGGTCGTCAAGCGGCAGCTGTCGGTCCGCCAGACCGAGGCCCTGGTCCAGCGCCTTAAAAATGCCCGACCCGCTCCACCCCCGCCGCGCGGGGCGGCAGAGCTCGACGAACTGTCGGTCCGTCTGCAGCGCCAGCTCGGTACCCAGGTCCGGATTCGTCCGCAAGGGCGTGGCAAGGGGGGGAAAATCGAGATCGCTTACTTCTCTGCCGATGACCTGGAGCGCCTGCTCGAGTGGTTCGCGGCCCGTCGGGGATGATTCGGCGGGAGACGGCTGATGAGCAAACAGCCTTGACAAGGCGGGGGGGCTGTGCTAGTGATCACCTGCTTTGGAGTGGCTCTTCTCATTCCGGGCTCTTTTTGCGCGCTTTTAAACCCTTGTATACAGTATACCGGCGCATCGTATCCGGTGCCCCTTGCGAGGTAAGACGGTGATCAAGCTCGACTGGACACTGTTACTGCAGTTTGCCAACTTCATGATTCTCCTGGTGGTCCTGAACGCATTGCTGTTCAAGCCGCTGCGGGCAGCCCTGGCTGCGCGCAAGGCAACCATCGACGGTGACCTCGGCAAGGCCCGGGAGCTGGACGAGCAGGTACGCGCCCAGATCGCCGAGTACGAGGCCGGTCTCCAGGCGGCCCGCCAGCAGGGCAGCCAGGAGCGCGCCGCCCTGCGCCAGGCGGCCCAGGCCGAAGAGGCCCGGCTGCTCGGCGCCGCCAATGAGCGCTCGGCACAGCGGCTCCAGCAGATCAAGGAGCAGGTGGCCGGCGAGGCGGAAGCAGCGCGCCAGGGGCTGCGCGGTGAAACCGAGGCGATTGCCCGTCAGGTCGCCGGCAAAGTGCTGGGAAGGAGCCTCTGATGAATCGCCGCCTTTCACTGGTTGTCGCACTCGCGGCACTGGGTACTGCTCTTGTGCCGGTCCTGGCCTTGGCCGCCGGCGGTGAGCACCATGCCGACAGCGGCGTGATTATCAAGGACTTCATCTGGCGCTGCGTCAACTTTGCCATCATGGTGGGCCTGCTCGGCTACTTCGTCTCCAAGCCGATTCGCAGCGCCCTGCAGAGCCGGCGCGAGGGGATCGAGAAAGCTCTGGCTGACGCGGTTGCCGCTCGCCAGTCGGCCGAGGCCACCAGCCGCGAATACCGCGACAAACTGGCCAAGGCGACCGCTGAAATTGACTCCATCTGCGCTGCCATCCGGCGTGAAGGCGAGCTGGAGCGCGACCGCATCATCGGCGGGGCCCGTGACATGGCTGCCAAGATCGAGCAGGAAGCTGATGCCAAGGCGGCCGGCCTGGTGGCCCGGGCACGCGCCGAGCTGCGCGCCGAGGCCGCACGCCTGGCTGTGGAGCTGGCCGAAGAGTTGCTGAGCAAGAACGTGACCGCGGCCGACCAGAAGCGGCTGGTCGATGAGTACATGCAGAAAGTGGGAGAACTCCATTGAGCGCAAGTGCCCTGACCCGGCGTTATGCCAAGGCGTTGGTCGAACTGGCTGTGGAGCAGCAGGCCGTCGATCGTTACGGCGAGGAACTGGCCACCATCAGCGCTGTCCTTGACCAGGAGGAGCTGCTCCGTCAGCTGCTGGAAAGCCCGACTTTGGCCATGGACAGAAAGGCGGCAATGCTTGCCGACCTGACAGGGGCCCTTGGGCTCTCCGAGGGGATGTGCAAGTTCCTCGGCCTGCTGCTGAGCAAGGACCGGCTGGTCTACCTGGCCCAGATCGAGGAAACCTACCGGCGTCTGGCCGACGAACTGTCCGGTGTTCTGCGCGCACACATCACCGCGGCGGTCGAGCTCGATGGCGAACAGCAGCAGGCCATCGGTGCCTGCCTGGAAAAGCAGACCGGCAAAAAGGTGGCCTTGAGTGTCAGTGTTGATTCCCGCCTGCTCGGCGGCGTCAGGGCCGAGATCGGCGGGCGCCTGTTCGACGGCAGCGTGCGGACCCAGTTGCAACGAATCGAAGAATCCTTAACGAAAGGTTGAGAGAGGGCTTATGCAAGTCAGAGCGGAAGAGATCAGCGCGATTATCCGGAAGCAGATCGAAAGCTTCGGACGCGAAGTGGAAGTCAGCGAAACCGGCACGATCATCTCGGTCGGTGACGGTATCGCCCGTATCCACGGCCTCGATAAAGCCATGGCCGGCGAGCTGCTGGAGTTCCCGGGGAACACCATGGGGATGGTTCTCAACCTCGAGGAAGACAACGTCGGCGCCGCGATTCTCGGTGATTCCGAGCACATCAAGGAAGGGCAGACGGTCAAGCGCACCGAGCGTATCGTCCAGGTCCCGGTCGGTGAGGCCCTGATCGGCCGTGTCGTCAACGGCATCGGCATCCCCATCGACGGCCAGGGTGAGATCAAGACCGACACCTACAGCAAGGTCGAGATCAAGGCCCCGGGGATCGTCGCTCGCAAGTCGGTTCACGAGCCGATGCAGACCGGCCTCAAGGCGATCGACGCCATGGTGCCCATCGGGCGCGGCCAGCGCGAGCTGATCATCGGCGACCGCCAGACCGGCAAGACCGCGGTGGCCACCGACGCGATCATCAACCAAAAAGGGCAGAACATGATCTGCATCTACGTCGCCATCGGGCAGAAACGATCGACAGTGGCGCAGGTGGTCAGCAAGCTTAAGCAACACGGCGCCATGGATTACACCATCGTCGTCGCCGCCTCGGCCTCCGAGCCCGCTCCGCTGCAGTTCATCGCCCCGTACACTGGCGTTACCATGGGCGAGTACTTCCGCGACAACGGCAAGCACGCCCTGATCATCTATGATGACCTCTCCAAGCAGGCCGTCGCCTACCGTCAGCTCTCCCTGCTCCTGCGCCGTCCGCCGGGGCGCGAAGCCTACCCTGGCGACGTCTTCTACCTGCACAGCCGCCTCCTCGAGCGCGCCGCCAAGCTCAACGATGACATGGGCGCCGGTTCGCTGACCGCGCTGCCGATCATCGAGACCCAGGCCGGCGACGTCTCGGCCTACATCCCGACCAACGTTATCTCGATTACCGACGGCCAGATCTTCCTCGAGTCGGACCTCTTCTATTCAGGTGTCCGTCCGGCCATCAACGTCGGCCTGTCGGTCTCCCGCGTCGGCGGCAGTGCCCAGGTGAAGGCGATGAAGCAGGTCGCCGGCACCCTGCGCCTGGCTCTCGCCCAGTATCGCGAGATGGCTGCTTTCGCCCAGTTCGGCTCCGACCTGGACGCCGCCACCCAGCGCCAGCTGGCCCGCGGGGCACGCCTGGTCGAGATCCTCAAGCAGCCGCAGTACCAGCCGATGCCGGTCGAAAAGCAGGTCATGGTCGTATTTGCCGCCAACAACGGCTACATCGATGACTACCCGGTCGGTGCGGCTCGCCGCTATGAAGCCGAAATGATGACCTTCATGGAGAGCAGCCATCCGCAGCTGCTGACCGAGCTGCGCGACAAGAAGGCCATCGACAACGATCTGCAGGCTCGCATCAAGGCCGCCCTTGAAGAATTCAAGGGGCAGTTCGCCGCCTAATCACGCAAGCGCCAGGTAGGGAACCATGCCCAGTTTGAAGGCGATTAAGAAGCGTATTACGTCGGTTAAGAATACGCGCCAGATCACCAAGGCCATGAAGATGGTCTCGGCGGCCAAGTTGCGTCGTGCCCAGGACGCAGTCGTGGCAGCGCGCCCTTATGCCGACAAGATGCAGCAGGTCCTGGTCAGCCTGACCCGGCGCGAGGAACAGGATAGCCATCCTCTCCTTGCCCAGCGCGGCCTGGGCAAAGCCCTGGTTGTGCTGGTCACCAGCGACCGCGGCCTGTGCGGCGGATTCAACAGCAATGTTTCCAAGGCCGTCGAGCGGCACGTGCGGGCAAATCCCGACGGTTTCGCCCAGATCGACCTGCTGCTGATCGGCCGCAAAGGCAATGACTACCTCAAGCGTCGTCCGGGGATGAACATCTTCAAGGTCTATGAGAACCTCCTCGGTACCGGTCAGGTCGGCTATGCGCCCGCTTCGCTGATCGGCCAGGAACTGGTCGAACTCTTCGAGACCGAGCAGTACGATGCCGTCTTCCTGGCCTACAACGCTTTCCGCAGCGCCATCTCCCAGGAGCCGCAAATCGTCCCGCTCCTGCCGGTGATTGCGCCTGCCGATAGCGAGGCTGACAGCGATGAATACCTGGCGGATTACCTCTATGAGCCGAGTGCCGGCCAGGTTCTCGATCAGCTGCTGCCGAAATACGTCGCGGTGCAGATTTTCCGGGCCTTCCTTGAATCCGTGGCATCTGAACATGGCGCGCGGATGAGCGCCATGGACAGTGCCAGCAAGAATGCCTCTGAGATGATCGGCAAACTGACGCTGCAGTACAATCGCGCCCGCCAGGCAGCGATCACCAAGGAGCTGATGGAAATCATCTCCGGTGCCGAATCGATCAAGTAACCATTTCGTTTAAAACAGGCGATCCCCCCGCCAGCCGGCGGGCAGAACGGAGGAACGGGTCATCATGAACAAAGGACGCATCACGCAGGTCATCGGCCCCGTCGTTGACGTTGAATTCGACGCCGGGCACCTTCCGGAAATCTACCACGCGCTCAGGGTGACCAATCCGGCCGTTGATGACCGTGAGTGGAACCTGGTGCTCGAAGTTGCCCAGCACCTCGGCGAGAACACCGTGCGCACCATTGCCATGGATGCGACCGACGGCCTGGTGCGCGGCCAGGATGCCCTCGATACAGGCCGCCAGATCGTCATGCCGGTCGGTCCGAAGACACTCGGCCGCATTCTCAACGTGGTTGGCGAGCCGGTCGACGAAGCTGGCCCGGTCGGTGCCGATATCGAGTGGGAGATCCATCGCCCGGCTCCTGCCTTCGTTGACCAGTCGACCAAGGTTGAAGCCTTTGAGACCGGCATCAAGGTCGTCGACCTCCTCGCCCCCTACGCCCGTGGCGGCAAGATCGGCCTGTTCGGCGGCGCCGGCGTCGGCAAGACCGTTCTGATCATGGAACTGATCAATAACATCGCCAAGCAGCACGGCGGCTTCTCGGTCTTCGCCGGGGTCGGCGAGCGGACTCGCGAAGGAAACGACCTCTGGCATGAGATGAAGGACTCCGGGGTCATCGATAAGGCGGCCCTGATCTACGGTCAGATGAACGAGCCGCCGGGGGCCCGCGCCCGCGTCGCTCTCTCCGCTCTCACCGTTGCTGAATACTTCCGCGATGAGGAAGGCCAGGACGTGCTCCTCTTCGTCGACAACATCTTCCGCTTCACCCAGGCTGGTTCCGAGGTCTCGGCGCTCCTTGGCCGTATCCCCTCGGCGGTCGGCTACCAGCCGACCCTGGCCACTGAAATGGGAGAGCTCCAGGAGCGCATCACCACCACCAACAAGGGCTCGATCACTTCGGTCCAGGCGATCTATGTTCCCGCCGACGACCTGACTGACCCCGCCCCGGCCACGGCCTTCGCCCACCTTGACGCGACCACGGTCCTTTCCCGCCAGATCGCCGAGTTGGGTATCTACCCGGCTGTGGACCCCCTCGACTCGACCAGCCGCATCCTCGACCCGCAGGTGGTCGGTGCCGAGCATTATCAGTGCGCCCGTGATGTGCAGTTCGTTCTTCAGCGCTACAAGGACCTCCAGGACATCATCGCCATTCTTGGCATGGATGAGCTCTCCGAAGAGGACAAGCTGGTGGTCTCGCGTGCCCGCAAGATCCAGCGCTTCCTTTCCCAGCCCTTCCACGTCGCCGAGACCTTCACTGGCACTCCTGGCAAGTACGTGGAGCTCAAGGACACCATCAAGGGCTTCCGCGGTATCGTCGACGGTCAGTACGACGATGTCCCCGAGCAGGCCTTTTACATGGTTGGCACCATTGACGAAGCAATCGAGAAGGCCAAGCAGCTGGCGGCCTAATCAAACGACCGGGACAAGGTCCAGCCAGGACATCCTGAGAGCTGGACCCTTAGCCTTGAATCTGAGGATCGATAGATGGCGGAAAAGCTCAAGCTCGAACTGGTGACCCCCTACCGGCAGGTGCTGTCGCAGGAGGTGGACGAGGTGACGGCTCCCGGCAGTGTTGGTGAGTTCGGGATCCTTCCCGGTCATACCCCGCTGCTGACCACCCTGCGTATCGGTGAGCTCACTTACAAGCAGGGAGCGTCGGTCAGCCACGTATTCGTCAATTGGGGCTACATCGAGGTCGAGAACGATGTCGTCACCGTCCTGGTCGAGACCGCCGAGCAGGCGGACAAGATCGATCTGGCTCGCGCCCAGGCTGCCCTTGGGCGTGCTCAGGAGGCTCTGAAGCGCCTTTCTCCAGATGATAAGGACTTCAAGGTGATGGAAGCGGCCCTGGAGCGGGCCCTGATCCGCGTGCAGATTGCCGGGAAGAAGAGTTCGCATTGATCCCAGAGAGGGATGTGTTTGTTGACGGAAACGGGGCGGCCAATCGGCCGCCCCGTTTATTTCCGTAGAGCTCCCGGCTCAGCTGCGGGCTTTGACCAGGGCAGAGGTTGCGCGGAAGCTTTCATGCCGCGCATCTCCCAACCATTGGAAAAGGACCATTTCAGCGCTGACAACCAGGGCTCCGGCGCGGGCTGCGTTGGCCACACCGGCCTGGTAATCGACCTCGTTGCGCGAACAGATGGCGTCGCGTACCAGGTGGACCCGATAGCCTGCCGACAGCAGTCCGAGAACGGTCTGATAGACACAGACGTGGGCCTCCATGCCTGTGACGACGACGGTCTGCCGTCCTGTCTGCTTAAGCGCGGCAACGAAGTTCGGCTCGCCGCAGCAGCCGAAAGAGGTTTTCTCGATCACGCCGGCGGCACAGGCAGCCGATAATTCAGCAACCGTGTGGCCCAACCCTCGCGGATACTGCTCGGTGGTCAATACGGGAATGCCAAAGAGGGCTGCGGCTTTGACCAGCATCTCGGTTGCCGAGCGCATTTGCTGGTAAACCTGGGCAGGCATCGCCGGGGTCAATTTCTCCTGGACATCGATGACAACCAGGACTGAATCAGCGGGAATTAGAAAGAAGCTGTCAGCTTTAGCAGTCATGCACGCATCTCCTTGACGGTGAGTTTATGCAGGTTGGCGAGGGAACGGCGGAGATCCTCGGGATCACGCGCCTCGAGGGTCACGGAAAGCGGTGCAGGTAAAGCAGCAATAGACTGAAGCAGCGGTTTAAAATTGATGCGCCCCTCGCCTATCGGCAGATGGTCGTCGTTGACGCCCAGGTTGTCGTGAAGATGAAGGTGGATGAGGCGAGACTGAATCTGTGGCAGCCACTCCTCCTGTGGGATCTTTCCGAAGATCTGCCAGTGTCCGATATCAAAACAGTGACCGAGCCAGGGACTGTCCATGCGGTCGACCACAGTTGCCAGTGTCGCCGGATTTTCCTCATAAATATTCTCCAGGGCGAGACGGCAATCATAGGCTTGCGCCAATGGGATCAATCGCTCAAGGCACGTGCAGGCATTGGAGCACCAGGCGCCCTCCAGACGGGGATAACGCCAGCGGTCGAAGCCAGGGTGGATGACCAGCGTATGAGCACCCAACTGCGCCGCGGCCTGCAGTGACTGAACCAGGCGGCGTTCAGTCACTGCCTGAACCAAGGGGTCGAGTGCTCCAATGCTGAGGTCAAAGAAGGGGGCGTGAACAGTCGGCCGACCGACGCCGACGGAAGTGATTTGACGGGCGGCTGAGCGTAAGGTCCCCTCATCCAGAGCATCCAGGTCTGGGCCCTTGAAGGCCACCTCGGGAGGAAGACCAAGGTCAAGAAGCCGCGAGAGGAATTCAGCGCAGCGGAGCCAGGGGAGATGACCCTGGAGAAGACGGCTTTTAGACACAGACAGCTCCTTGACTGAGGCCAGGCGCAGGGCCGGGAAGAGTGGGTTGAGTCAGTGCACAAAATGTGAGGTCAGAATAACGGGCTGACGTCGTAAATGCAAGAAGTTGCGATGTTTAACGGTAAGGCACAAGTGAGGCGACTTGACATCGATTGTATACAGTATACAATGATCAGAACCTTGGACAGGAGTGGGTCGTGCGCCGTAAACCAATCGAACGACACCAGACGCTACGCGAAAAGATCCTCGAAACGATCCGCGAGGCTATCCTCAAGGGGAGTCTCAAGGCAGGTGAGCGGGTCTCCGAACCGGAGCTTGCCGAGCGTTTCGGAATCAGCCGGACACCGATTCGGGAAGCCTTTCGCCAACTCGAATCAGAGGGCTACCTCGAAGTAATTCCGCGCAAGGGGGCGGTTGTCGCCTCTCTGTCTGAGCGGGACATCGTCGAGTTTTATGCTATCAAGAGTATTCTCGAAGGCCATGCGGCCCGGGTCGCTGCCGAGCGCATGACGACGCGGGACGTTGAACGGTTGGAGGCGATCAACGAGCGACTGCGGCATATTGCCGAAAGCGGCGATGTTAAGAGTTTTTTCCGTGTCCACAACGAATTTCACGAACTCTTCATCAAGGCGTCAGGGAATGAAAAGCTCGGCGAATTGATCAACCAGTTGGTCCTCAAGTTCAACCGACTGCGTCTGGCTTCGCTCTCGCGTCCAGGACGGATGGAGATTTCAGTGCAGGAGCACCTTAAGCTGATCGAAGCTTTTCGTCGCCATGCCGGTGAAGATGCTGAGAACCTGGTTCGCCATACCGCAACGATCGGCGCAGACGTCCTGATCCAGAGCATGGCAGGCGATGCCGGACAAAAAGCCGGCAGGGAGATCGAGCCTGTGGATGTCTGACTTGCTGCTCCGCCTTTCGCTGCCTGAGCCACCCTGCCCCCCGGCGGGGTTTTTTTTCTGCTCCGGCCAAGGGGGGGGTGGCGCCGCCCTTTGGATTGACAAAACGAGGTCGTTGACTCATATTAACGACATGATCATTTCAGCCCGCCGCAGCATGATGACAACGGTACTTGCTCTCTCGACCACAGTCCGCGCAGCCGGGTTTGGTTTCCTCCCGGCGGTGGTCGCCCGGATTCCGGCAAGTTAAGTGTGGCCCTGCGTCTCTGTTACCAACGCCGGGCTAGTCCCGGCGTTTTTCTTTCATGGTGGTGGTCCCGGCGCGTACCGGGGTGTCAGCAGTCTCATACAGCAAGCGAGGGTTTGGTTATGGACAAGTGTCCGGTGTGCAAAGAGCTCAGCAAGGGGAAGTACTGGTGCAAGAACTGCAAGACCGTCTTTATCTGCCCTAACCCTCGATGCGAGGCCCCCAACCACAGGCGAGACGCAAAGCTCTGCAGCAAGTGCGGACTGCTCTTCGATGAATACGTGGCCACCAGCAAGATGTACCGGGAGTGTCCAAAGTGCAAGCGCAAGCAGGGGCTGTCGGACCCGCAGTGCAAATACTGTCGTTACTGGTTCAATTGCCCTAGTTGCGGGCATAAGGTCCCCTCTACCAGTATGCTGACCTGCCCGCGATGTGCGACCAACCTCAGATAGGGGCGGAGTGGGGCAACAAATAATGAAAAGAGGAGCAGGGTCACCCCTGCTCCTCTTCTTTTTGCGGCTTTTTGGTCTCCCGCCCGGGGAGACTGCAGCTATTCGACATTCAGGTCTGGACACCAAAGCGCGGCAGCACCCAGCGGTTCAGGACGTACCAGACGACGACGATACCGGCGAGTATCAACAGATCGCGCATATCATACCTTGGTAGCGGTGACCGCTACGCAATTGCCGAGTGTGACCGCCTGCAAGGGGGTCTGCCCGTGAAGATGGCTGGGGACGAAGAGCAGCCCGTCGGGAATCATGGTGCTGATCACAACCGGGGCGGAGAAGGCACCGGCCGGCCCATTGACCTGCAGACGGGCATCCGGCCCGGCGACGCCGAGACTGGAGGCGTCGAGAGGAGTGACATGAATACCGTCAGCGACGGTTAACTCGCAGCTGGCCTGACCGTGACCGGTGGATGAACCGAACTGATAGGGGCTTTTACCGATCAGCAGGTGGAAACCCGCACCAGGGGGGGGGATGAGAGCCGGCATCGCAGCGCGCAGAGAGCCCGCTAGCGGTTGGAAGAGAGGCGGTCGGCAATACTGGTAGCCGCCCTGATTTTGGCAGCTTGCGCACCCGCCGCCAAAGCCCGAGAGTTCAGCGCGCAGGGCGTGAACGGTCGGCAGGGGCTTGCCGGAGAGGGAGGCAAAGAGCTCGGCAAGGATCGCCGCGTCAGGGCGTGCCTCTCCAGGGGGGGCGGCGGCAACGGACAGTTCGCTGATTCTCCCGTCGAGCGCGGTGACTGTCCCGGATTTTTCCGGAGCAGCGGCGCCGGGAAGGACGATATGGGCAAGACCGGTCAGTTCACTGGCGAAGATGTCCTGGACGATCAGCAGCTCAAGTTTCTCCAGGGCGCGGCGCCAGCGGCCGCTGTCGGGAAAGTCGGCGAGGGGATTGCAGGCGGCCAGGTAGAGGGCACGAATCGAGCCGCTCTCGATGGCGTTGAGCAATTCGATGGCATCGATTCCCCCGGAGGGCAGCGTGCAATGCCACGCCGAAGCAATGACGTCACCCTTCGCGTAGGCAGTTCCGCCTGGGAGCAGCTCGGGGGCGACACCGGCGGCGAGAGCGCCGTAGGCGTTGCCCTTTTCCTCGAGCGGGTAAACACCGCTGTGGGGGCCGCAGGCACCGCTGACCAGCGCAAGATCAAGAAGTGCCGGGACAGCGCTGGCTGCAGCACTGCTCTGCATCAGGTCACGCCCGAAGATCACCGCGACCTTGTCGGCCTGAGCGAGATACGCCGCGGCCTCCTCGAGGAGGAGCCGATCGACTCCGGCGGTAGCGCACAGTGACTCGAGGTCGAGACCCGCAAGATAGGCCAACAGGCCTGAGCTGTTGCCGACCAGGCTCAGGTCAACCCGCTCCTGGGCAACCACCAGCTTGGCCAGGGCCGCTGCAAGCTGGCCTTCACTGCCAGGGCGGTAGTTGATGAAGGTTTCAGCCTGGCCGGCCAGTTTGGTACGGCGGAGATTGGCCACGATCAGCTTGGCGTCGCACTTGCGGTGGGCGAGTTGGATCTGCCAGTCGACCGCAGGGCTCTCGCTGGAGGGATCGGCGCCAAAAACCAGGATGGTGTCAGCGTTGCCGATGGCTTCCAGCTGATTGGTGGCCGTCATCACGCCAAGGTGGCTGTGCAGGGTGGACAAGGCCGGCAGTAGCCCGAAGCGGGCGTCGCTGTCGATGTTATTGCTCCCCAGGGCGACCCGGAACATTTTCTGGAAGAGATAGTTCTCTTCGTTGGTGAGACGCCCGGAGGTTAGACCGGCGATCGCCTGGCCGCCGAGCTGGTCGCGCAGGCGGAGAAGTTCAGCGGCGGCCTTGTCCAAAGCCACGTCCCAGCCGGTCGGCTGGCCGTCGACCAGGGGCGCAGTCAGGCGTTGCGGGCTGTTCAGGAAGTCATGGCCGAAGAAACCGCCGAAACAGAGGTTGCCGTCGTTGAGAGTCACCCCATCACTGGCGGTGACGCGCAGCACTTTCCCTTGTTTGCTGTGGAACTCGACCTGGCAGTGGGCGGAGCACAGGGTGCAGACTGAAGCCGTTTTACGCAGCTCCCAAGGGCGCGCCTTGAATTTGAAAGGCTTGGAGATCATCGTACCGGTCGGGCAGACCTGCACACAGTTTCCGCAGAACTCGCACTTGGCCAGCTCTTTGTCGATAAACGCCCGGTCACCCTTGTCATTGACAAAGAGGGCGCTGGCCCCGATCACCTCATGGCAGACCTTGACGCACTTCTCACACATGATGCAGCGGTTGGGCACCTGCTGGATCAGTGGCCAGTGGTCGATGGTCGGGGCATTCACGTCGTCGGCGGCAAAGGGCTGACGGGTGACGTCCTGGCTGTAGCAGATATCCTGCAGATCGCACTCGCCGCCGGCATCGCAGACCGGGCAGTCGAGAGGGTGGTTGACCAGCAGCAGTTCGACGACCTGGCGACGGATGGTGCTAAGCTTCTCCGACTGGGTGGTCACCTCCATGCCGTCGACAGCCCGGGTGTTGCAGGCGGTCATGGTCTTGTCGGCGCCGGCGACCTCGACGACGCAGATCCGGCAGGCCCCGGTCGGCGAAACCTTTTGCAGATAGCACAGGGTCGGGATGCTGATCCCGATCGCTGCGGCGGCTTCGAGGATAGTGGCGCCGGCGGCGATCTGAACCGCTTTGCCGTCGATCTTCAGCGTGATCTGCGACTGCGAATGACTCATCGACATAAGTCCTCGGTATTCTTCTCGTTGGCGATCGGGTTAGGCGTTGACGGCCAGCATGGCGACACGATAGCAGCGCAGGCAGCGCTCGGCTTCGCGAACCGCCTGGCTTTCCGGCATGGCCAGCTCGATTTCGTCGTAGTTTTGAGTCCGCTCGGAGCCGTTGACCTTCGGCTGGTGCTCGCGATGCAGCCCGCCGGCGATCCCGACCTTCTCATTCTTGTCGAAGGCGCCGAGGTTGCTGATGATGTCCTCCATGGCGTCCTCGACGTCGAGGTAGGCTTTCCCCTCGGTGAGGTAACGGTTGATAACCCGGGCGGCGCGCCGGCCATGGCCGACGGCGAGGACGACGGTCATCGCCCCGTACTCGCAGTCGCCTCCGGCAAAGACCCCGGCGTTGTCGGTCATCATCGTCCCGCCGTTGGTGACGATGCTGTTCCAGCGGGTCTGCTTGATGCCGTAGTCGCCGTCCTGCAGGTAAGAAAGGTCGGGATCCTGGCCGATGGCGGGGATGACCAGGTCGCAGGGGATGATGTACTCGCTGCCTGGAACCGGCTGCGGGCTGCGCCGCCCCGAGGCATCCGGCTCGCCGAGCTCCATCTTCTGAACCTCGACGCCGACGATCTTGTTGTTCTCGGTGATCAATCGGGTCGGCAGGGCGAGGAAGATGAATTTAACCCCTTCTTCCTCGGCATCGTCGACCTCGTAAGGTTCGGCGGGCATTTCCTTACGGGTCCGGCGGTAGAGGAGGATCGACTCCTCGGCTCCCTCGCGCAGGGCGACACGCACGCAGTCGATGGCGGTGTTGCCGCCGCCGACCACGATCACCCGCTTGGGGGTGACGATTGGCTCGCCCAGCGCCACGGCGCGCAGGTAGTGGATGCCGCCGGTGGAGAAGCCTTCATAGCCCTGGTCCTCCCCTTCGACTCCCATCGGCTTCGACTTGAAGGCGCCGGTGCCGAGAAAGACAGCATCGTACTGCTCCTTGAGTTCGCGCAGCGATACGTCACGGCCGAGCTTGACGCCGTACTGAATCTCCACGCCGAGGGCGGCGATAATGTCGGCCTCGCGCTGCAGGAGGTGGCGCGGCATGCGGTAGTCGGGGATGCCGACGGCTACGGTCCCCCCCGGTTCGGGAAGCATCTCGATGATCTTGACCTTGTAGCCGTCCAGAGCCAGATAGTAGGCGCAGGAGAGCCCGGCCGGGCCGGCACCGACGACGATGACCTTCTTGCCGTTGAGGGGCTTCGGCTGCATTGGCGGCTGGTGATGGTGCATCCACTCATGGTCGGAGGGGACACGCTTGAGGACCATGATGCTCACCGGTTCATCGACCAGGCCACGCCGGCAGGCCTTCTCGCAGGGGTGCGGGCAGACCCTGCCGCAGACCGCCGGAATCGGCATGTTGCGGCGGATGGTCGCCAGCGACTCATCGAAGCGGTAGTCCTTGATCTCCTCGATGTAGGCCGGGATGTCGATATGGGCGGGACAGCGGTCGGTACAGGGCGCCGTCAGCTTGTCATGGTAGTTTTTGGCCGCCCTGGGGGTGCGCTCGCCGCGCAGGAAGGCCAGATAGTCGTCGCGGAAGTACTTGACGCTGTCGAGGACCGGGCGGGCCGCTGTCATGCACAGTGTGCACTTGCAGTTCTCGAGGAGGTCGGCCAGGCCGGTGAGGGTGTCGAGGTCGCGTTCCTCTCCTCGGCCGTCGACGATGCGGGCCAGAGTGTCCATCATCACCCGGGTGCCGCGTTTTCCGGGAGTGCACTTGGCGCAGCAGTGCTTCTCCTGGACGCGCTTCATGTACTCGGCGGCCATGGCGACGATATCGACGTCACGGTCGAAGACGATCAGCCCATCCCAACCCATGAAGGCGCCAATCCGCCCTTCGTCGAGATAGTTGTCGGGGAGTTTGAACACGGCAGCCTGCGGCTCGCCGCCCTTGCGGTTGTCAACGAGCTTGCCACCCCAGCTGGAAAAGACCACGTCAGCCAAAATCTGCCTCCCGTGCGGCGGTCACCACGCCGGACACCGCCGCAAAAGGCGCCCACATGCCCCTCTCGCCGCGGTTTCCGGCCGGTCGCCGGGTTCCGGTAACTTGTATACAGTATGCAGTTTTTAGCACATCGGCAAACGGCGAATCAAGGGATAACTCACGCAAAGTTATTGCCCGCTAATTCAGGGCAATGTCGGGAACGGAGTGACGATGCGCAGGCCGCGGGCCGCCTGTGGTCCCTCTGTGACCAACTCCCAGGTTTGCTCGATGCGCAGGGTGCGCAGGGTCACCGAGGGCAGGACGTAATAGTCCATTTCCAGCACGGCGCTGTCGCACCGTTGAAGGGTGTCGGCGCTGATGGTGAGGACGCGGACGTCGACAGTCTGCAGGTCCCGGCGACCCAGCAGCGCAGAGAGGAACTGCCGCCGCTGGTCCGCATCGGCGAAGAGTGCCGCACCTTCGTCATAGCGCTGCCAGCGCAGGATGTAGGCAAAGTTGTCGACCGCTTTGCGGCACTCGCGTGAATCCGGGCCCAGGGGGGCGCAGGCCGTGGCAAGGAGGAGAGCGAGGGGCAGGATGAGGGCCCGGTAAGAGCGGTTCATTGGCGATCGGCCTTTCTGGGAACCGGATCAACCCCGGATGTCGGCGGCCAACTCGGCGGCCAGCTCGACTTTTCCGAAGGGGGGAATCAGGTAGTAGCCGCCGACCTCGAGGGCCTTGGCCGATGCGATCAACTCCCGGCAGATCTCCATGCCGGTGGCGATGCCGGCTGCACCGCTGCTGCCGCGCATCCGTTCGCGCACACCGTCGGGGAGGACGATGCCGGGAACCTCGTTGTGGAGGAATTCGGCGTTGCGCTCGCTGACCAGGGGCATCAGGCCGACGAAGACCGGCACACCGAGAGGGTGGGTGACGCTCACCAGCCGTTCGAGCAGTTGCGGGTCGAAGAGCGGCTGGGTGAGGATGAAGCGCGCCCCGGCGGCCAGCTTGGCTTCGAGCTTGCGGAGAGGGCCGCGCAGGTCGGCGGCGTTGGGGTTGAAGGCGCAGCCGGCCAGGAAGCGGGTGGTGCCGCCGAGGTCGGCCCCGTAGAGATTGCGCCCCTGGTTGAGGGCGCCGATCAGCTTGAGGATGCCGACCGAGTTCAGGTCGAAGACGTTCTTGGCGCCGATTTCCTCGCCGGCTGCCGCGGGGTCGCCGGTGACGGCGAGGACGTTGCGCAGCCCCATCAGGTGGGCACCCATCAGCGCCGAGTGCAGGCCGAGGAGGTTACGATCGCGGCCGGTCAAATGGGTGATGACATCGACGCCGGTCTCCGCCTGCAGGCGCTGGGCGAGGGCCAGGTTGCCCATGCGGATACGGCCGAGTGGGTTGTCGGCCACGGTGAAGGCGTCGACATTGCTGGCGGCGAGGGTGTGGGCGCGGTGCAGGGTCTTGCTGATATCGAGCCCCCTTGGGACCTCGAGTTCGACGATGACCACCGGCCGGCTTCCCCAGGCGTCGAGGAAGCTGCGCTCTCTGGGTGGGGTTGCTGCGGGCGGGAGGGTGGGAGGCGCTGTTACGGAGCTGACCCGCCGTGTTCCCGGGCGGCAGTCGCGCAGGGCCGCGACCAGGGCGCGGACATGCTCCGGGCCGGTGCCGCAGCAGCCGCCGATCAGCCCGGCCCCCGCATCGGCCATTTCGCGGCCGAGGGCGGCGAAGTACTCGGGGGTGGCCAGGTAGAGAGTGCGGCCCTCGACCAGCTGCGGGAAGCCGGAGTTGGGGAAGGCGCTCAGGGGCAGCGTGGTGACGGCCGCCAGGCGACGCAGGACCTGCAGCAGCTCGCGCGGTCCGGCTCCGCAGTTGGCGCCCAGGGCGACGGGGGCTGCCTCGGCCAACTGCCGGGCGGCCTCCTCGACATTCAGCCCGTCGCTGGTGTAGCCCCCTTCGACGAAGGCCAGCTGGGCAATCGCCGGGACTTCCAGTTCGCGGGCCACCTCGAGGGCCAGGCGCAGTTCACTGACGCGCGGGAAGGTCTCGAGGAGGAAGCAGTCGACCCCCTCCTCGGCCAGGGCGCTCATCTGTTCGCGGAAGACCGCCCGGCGGGTCGCTTCGTCTGCTTCGACATCGCTGCCGCGGGCTGTCGGCAGCGGGCCGACCGAGCCGGCGACCAGGCGACCGGGCCCGGCGGCGGTCCGGGCCAGGCGGGCCCCGGCACGGTTGATGGCGGCGACCTTGTGCTCGAGCCCGTAGGCGGCCAGGCGCAGGGCGTTGGCGCCGAAGGTGTTGGTTTCGAGGAGTTCGGCACCGGCGGCGGCGTAGTCGGCGTGGACCCTGTCGACCAGCGCCGGGTCGATCAGGTTGAGATACTCGAAGACCGCATCCGGCGGCGCGCCGCGCTGGTGGAGCTGGGTGCCCATGCCGCCGTCAGCGACGATGACCGGACCGTGCTGCAGGCGTTCGAGCAGGAGTTGGCGGCGTTCGCTGGCGGTCATGAAGGCTCCTTGCGGCTGGCCGGATCGGTTAGGTCGAGCAATTGGCGGAGGATGGCTGCGGTCAGTCCCCAGACCACGTGCTCACCGTAGCGGTAGAAATCGACCGGATGCACCCGGCCGCGATGAGTCCAGTCTTCGACATGATGGACCCCCGGCTGGCGGAAATGATCGAGGGGGGCCTCGATGACTTCGCTGATCTCGTCGTCGGCGATCCGCAGGGGAGTGTGCGGGGGGATGGTGCCGACGAAGGGGACGACGTGGTAGCCGTGAATCGACCAGAAGTCGTCGAGGCGCCCGTGCAGCTCGATCACACCCGCGGGGATGCCGAGTTCCTCCTCGGTCTCGCGGCGGGCGGTGGCGGCCAGGTCGGCATCCCCGGCATGGCGGGCGCCGCCGGGGAAGGAGATCTCGCCGGCGTGGTGCGGCAGGTGTTCGGTACGCCGGGTCAGCAGCAGGTGGTCTTCACCGTTACGGATCAGCAGCGGGATGAGGACCGCGGCCGGGCGCAGGTCGGCGACGGCGATGGTATGACGGGGGTAGCTGCGCAGGCGTTCGCTCAGCCAGCTGCGGTCGAGCATCATCCCCCCGCGCGGGCGGCGGAGCCGCTGGCACGCAGGGCGGCAATGGTGGCGGCGTAGTCGGGGCTGTTGAAGACCGCGCTGCCGGCGACGAAGACCTCGGCCCCGGCAGCGGCGACCGCGGCGATGTTGTCGGGCTTGACCCCGCCGTCGACTTCCAGCTCGACGGACAGGCCGCGCCGGTCGATCTCACGGCGCAGGGCGGCGATCTTGTCGAGCCCGCTGGCGATGAACTCCTGGCCGCCGAAACCGGGGTTGACGGTCATCAGCAGGACCAGGTCGAGTTCGTCGAGGATGACGTCGAGGGTCGAGACCGGCGTGGCCGGATTCAGGGAGACCCCGGCTTTCTTGCCGAGGCTTTTGATCAGCTGCACGGTGCGGTGCAGGTGCGGCACCGCCTCCTGGTGGACGGTGATGATGTCGGCACCGGCCCGGGCGAAATCGGGGATGTAGCGGTCGGGGGCCTCGATCATCAGGTGGACGTCGAGGGGGAGGTCGGTGACCTTGCGCACCGCCGCCACCACCAGGGGGCCGATGGTCAGGTTGGGGACGAAGTGGCCGTCCATGACATCAATATGGATGTAATCGGCACCGGCTTGGGCGACGGCACGGACTTCCTCGCCCAGGCGGGCGAAGTCCGCGGAGAGGAGTGAGGGGGCGATCTTGATCATGGCGGGC
>CAYQLP010000003.1:32630-60477 GCA_964418505.1 uncultured Geobacteraceae bacterium
GTGGAAAAACAGCCTTCTTGTACCTTTAACGACGTATTTTTTCAAGGAATCACGTGGTTCGGCCCCGGACCAGGCGGGCGGCGAAGAAGCCGTCGAGGCCGTGGCGGTGCGGCCAGGTGCGCAGGCAGCCACTGTCGTCGAGGAGTTCCCGCCAGGGGGCGGGAACCAGGCCGTCGAGGGGCTCGAGATGGAAGTCCAGGTGGCGGGCGAGGAAGTTGGCCACTTGGCGTGCGGTCTCCTCGGGGGTAACGGTACAGGCTGCGTAGACCAGGCGTCCGCCCGGTTTGACCAGGGCAGCGGCCTGGTGCAGGAGCATGGCCTGGCGCTCGGCGAGGACGACGATGTCGGCGGGCTGCAGGCGCCAGCGGGCTTCGGGATTGCGGCGCAGCACCCCCAGGCCGCTGCACGGGGCATCGAGCAGCACGCCGTCGAAGCTCGCCGGCGGGAGGAAGCGGGGCAGCGTGGTCATGTCCCAGGTGCGGGCGGTGATCCCCGTGCAGCCCAGCCGGGCCGCTCCCTGTTCGAGCAGGCGCACGCGCTGCGGATGCAGATCAAGGGCGGTGATTGCCGCCCGGTTGCCGGTCAGGGCGGCGAGGTGGGTGGTCTTGCCGCCGGGGGCGGCACAGGTGTCGAGGAGCCGTTCGCCCGGGGCGGGGGTGAGCAGGTGGGCGATGAGCATGCTCGCCTCGTCCTGGACCTGGTACCAGCCCTCAGGATCGCCGGGGAGGGGCGCGGGGCCGCGTTCACGGAGTGTCACCCCTTCCGGGGCGAAGGGGGTGGCCTCGCCGCGGTGGCCGGCCTTGGCCAGAGCGGCAAGGAATTTCTCCCGTGAACATTTCAGGGTGTTGACCCGCACGCTGAAGGGGGCCGGTTGGAGCAGGGCGCCGGCCAGGGCGGCGGCTTCCTCGCTGCCGAGCTCACTCAGCCAGCGTCCGGCCAGCCAGGCCGGGAGGGAGAGGACCTGCTGCAGGTAGGCCGGGGGTGAACTGGCCAACTCCGGCCAGGCAAGCTGCCCCCGGCCGCGGGCCAGGTTGCGCAGGACGCCGTTGATGAAGCCACTGGCCCGCGCCAGGTTGAGCTGGCGGGCGAGGTTGACGGTGGTATTGACCGCCGCCGCATCGGGGACGCGGTCGAGGCACAGCAATTGGTAGGCGCCGAGGCGCAGGAGGAGCAGGACGCGCTCTTCCAGTTTAGCCAGGGGTTGGCTGCAGAAAGCGGCCAGGGCGAAGTCGAGGCGCCCCTGCTGGCGCAGCACGCCGTAAACCAGTTCGGTGACCAGTCCCCGGTCGCGCGGATCGAGCAGCGGGTGGCGCTTGAAGGTGGCGTCGAGAGTGCGGTCGGCGTAGCCGCCGCCGGCTACTCGCAGGAGGATGTCAAAGGCCAGGCGGCGGGGATCGGTGACTGGGGCAGATGTATTCATCGGGGCATCATGGCACGAAGAGACGGGGAGGCCAACAGGAGATTGCACTGGAGCGCAGAATGCATCGAGCCCCTGGCGGGCAGGGGCTCGATGGGGTGTTCCATGCGGATGAGGGCGCTCAGTACGGGCGCATCTCCTCCAGTCGGCGGATCCGCTCGGCCATCGGCGGATGGGTGGAGAAGAGCGAGGCAATGCCGCCGCCGCTCAAGGGGCTGACGATGAACATGTGGGCGGTGGCTTCGTTGACCCGGGCCATGGGCAGGGCCCGGTTGCCCATTTCCAGTTTGCGCAGGGCGTTGGCCAGGTAGAGGGGATTCCCGCAGAGCTTCGCCCCGCCCTCGTCGGCCAGGTACTCGCGGGAGCGGGAGATCGCCATCTGCACCAGCATCGCGGCCATCGGGGCGATGATCGCCAGGGCGATCAATGCCACCGGGTTGCTCCCCTCGTCGTCATCGCGTCCGCCGCCGAAGATCGCCGCCCACTGCGCCATGTGCGCCAGGTAGGAGATCGCTCCGGCGATGGTGGCGGCAATCGAGCCGATCAGGATGTCGCGGTGCTTGACGTGGCTCATCTCGTGGGCCATGACGCCCATCAGCTCCTCGCGGGTGAGAATGTTGAGGATCCCTGCGGTGGCGGCAACTGCGGCGTGCTGGGGGCTGCGCCCGGTGGCGAAGGCGTTGGGGGTCTCCTGCGGCAGCAGGTAGACACGCGGCATCGGCAGCTGGTTGCGCTGGCAGATTTCGGCGACCACCTCGTAGAGCGGGCCGCTGGTCACCTGCTCGCCACGGTACATCTTGATGACGATCTTGTCGGAAAACCAGTAGGAAACGAAGTTCATGACCCCGGCCATCAGCAGGGCAACCAGGGCTCCGCCTTGGCCGCCGATCAGGCCGCCGATGGCAACCAGGACCAGGGTCAGGACAGTGAGGAGGAAGAAGGTTCGCAGCGTATTCATATCAGGCTCCGTGATGGTTGACAAAAGGGCGCGCCTCGGCACGCCCGGTCATGAAGCTTTTCATTAATATACTTATGAAGCCGCGAAAAAATCAAGGTTTTCCGGGAATGACGTGTTCATGCAGCGCCGCTTCGACTTCGTCGAGGGCGATTTCGGTATTGAAGCATGGTCCGTGGGGGCGGCGGTTGAGGACGCCGATCACCGGCAGAGGGTAGGCGTCGCGGATCCCCGAGGTCAGGTCGCGCTCGCAGGCTACTGCGAGAATGAAGTGCGGGCGGCGCTCGACAATCAGCTTGCGGGCCAGGGTGCCGCCGGTGGCCACCGCCAGGGGGATGCCGTAGCGCTCGGCCAGCTCGCCCAGGCCGCTGATGTCGCAGCGCCCGCAGCGCACGCACTTGTTGACATCGCCGGTGATCTTGATCTCGCAGTCGAACTGCTGGATGCAGTGGGGCAGGAGGATCAGGGTGCGGGCCGCCGGCACGCGCAGGTTGCGGGCGCGCACCAGCTGGTTGTTGAGGGCGATGAAGGACTGCTGCAGGGTGTCGCGATCGAGGCCGCAGCGGCGGCCGAGGGCGATGATCCCCGGGAAGAGGTACTTGATCACCACGCCGCGCAGGCGGTCGGAGAAGAACAGGTCGCGGCCGGTAAGCAGGGTGAGGATCAGCAGTCCCAGGCCGGCGATCAGCCCCAGGCCGACCAGGCCGAGGAGGATGCCGAAGAGTACCGGGAGGGCGGGGTGAATGTGGGCCAGGCCGACGCTGGGGACCCACCAGAGGAGGAAGGTGGCGACCAGGACCACGGCGCAGGCGCCGCTGAGCACCCCAATGAAGAGGCGCTTGCGCGGCCGGGCGCCGGGATCGCTGCTGCTGCCGGGGTTCATTTCAGGCACCGAGCAGGGTGCCGGGCGGGAGTGGGCAGCCGCGCAGGAAGTCGGCGGCGGGGAGGCGGCGGCGCCCGGGGAGCTGTAGCTCGCCGATGACCAGCACGCCGGAGCCGCAGGCCACCCGCACCCCATCGCCGTCGGCACCGACCACCGATCCCGGGGGGGCGGCGGCAGTTACGCTCAGGACTGACGTACGGGCCACTTTGAGCGGTTCACCGGCCAGGAAGGTATAGGCGCCCGGCCAGGGATCGAGACCACGCACCTGGTTGTGCAGTTCACCGGCCTCGCGCGCCCAGTCGATCAGCCCCTGCTCCTTCTTGAGCATCGACGCATAGCAGGTCAGGGCGTCGTCCTGGGCTTCACGCACCAGGGTCCCGGCGCACAGGCGCTCGATGGTTTCGATCATCGTCTCGCGACCCAGCCGCGCCAGGCGGTCATGCAGCTGCCCCGCGGTTTCGTCGGCACCGATCGGTGTGCTGCGCTTGACCAGCATGTCACCGGTGTCGAGGCCGACATCCATATACATGGTGGTGATGCCGGTCTCCGCCTCGCCGGCGAGGATGGCGTGGTTGATCGGCGCCGCGCCGCGGTACCGGGGGAGGAGCGAGGCGTGGACGTTGATGCAGCCGTAGCGGGGGATGTCGAGGACGCTCTTGGGGAGGATCTGCCCGTAGGCGATGACCACGATCAGCTCGGGGGCCAGGGCCTGCAGTTCCGCCACCACCTCGGGTTGGCGCAGCTTGAGGGGCTGGAAGACCGGCAGGTTGTGCTCCAGGGCCAGCTGCTTGACCGGCGGCGGGGTCAGCTGCTTGCCGCGCCCGCTGGGCCGGTCGGGCTGGGTGTAGACGCCGACCACCGGCAGCCCGGCATCGAGGAGCCCCTGGAGGGTCGGCAGGGCGAATTCCGGGGTGCCCATGAAGACGGTGCGGAGGGTGCGCGGATCGATCACAGCTGCTCCCGGCGATGTTCGAGGATTTTCTGGTACTTTTTGCGGAAGATGCCGCGCTTGAGGGGCGAGAGGTGGTCGATGAAGAGAATCCCCTCGAGGTGGTCGATCTCGTGCTGGAAACAGACCGCCCACAGCCCCTCGGCAGTCACCTGGCGCGGCGCTCCGTCGAGATCCTGGAAGCGCACCGTGACCTTCTCGCGGCGCACCACCCGGGCGTAGTACTCGGGGACCGACAGGCACCCCTCCTCCTCGCAGCACTCCCCCTCGCCGGTGACGATCTCCGGGTTGACCGCCACCAGGGGTGCCGGCGCGGCGCCTTTCGGGGCGCAGTCGAGGACGATCAGGCGCCGGCTGATCCCCACCTGCGGCGCGGCCAGGCCGACGCCCGGCGCGGCGTACATGGTCTCGAGCATGTCGGCGGCCAGCTGTTTAAGCTCGTCGTCGAAGACAGTCACCGGCGCAGCCTTCTCTTTGAGGACCGCTTCGGGGTAGTGGCAGATTCTGAGCAGGGGCATCGGCGTCCGTAGCAAGACGGCCGGAACTCTCCGGCCGTCGGGGTGATAACTGGCTGAAATTCAATGATAGGGGGAAGGCCAGGGGAAAGTCAATCGCGCGTGGCCAGCGCCGCCTGCAGTGCCTCCCCCATGCGCGTCGGGCTGTCGGCGACCGTCACTCCGCAGGCGCGCAGGGTGGCGATCTTGTCGCTGGCCTTCCCCTTGCCGCCGGTGACAATCGCCCCGGCATGCCCCATGCGCCGTCCCGGGGGGGCGGTGACTCCGGCGATGAAGGCGGCCACCGGCTTGCTCATATGGGCCTTGACCCACTCGGCGGCCTCCTCCTCGGCGCTGCCGCCGATCTCGCCGATCATGAAGACCGCCTCGGTGTCGGGATCGTCATTGAAGAGCTTGAGGCAGTCGATGAAGTTGAGGCCGATGATCGGGTCGCCGCCGATGCCGACGCAGGTCGACTGCCCCAGGCCGGCGTCGGTGAGCTGCTTGACTGCTTCGTAGGTCAGCGTGCCGCTGCGTGAGACCACGCCGATCTTCCCCTTCTTGTGGATGTAGCCGGGCATGATGCCGACCTTGCTCTCCTCGGGGGTGATCAGCCCGGGGCAGTTGGGGCCGACCAGCTTCATGCGGTGGTCGGCGAGGATGCGCTTGACCGGCACCATGTCGCGCACCGGAATCCCCTCGGTGATGCACACCGCCAGCGCCAGTCCGGCGTCGGCTGCCTCCAGAATGGCGTCGGCTGCCCCCGGCGGGGGGACGAAGATCATCGAGACGTCGGCCCTGGTGTAGCGCACGGCCTCCTCGACGGTGTTGAAGACCGGAATCCCCTCGACGTGCACCCCGCCCTTGCCGGGGGTGACTCCGGCGACAATGTCGGTGCCGTACTCGCGGCACATGCGGGCGTGAAATAGGCCGCTGCGCCCGGTGATCCCCTGGACCAGCACCTTCGACTGACTGTTGAGCAGAATAGACATGGTGAGCCTCCCTAACCGAGCATCTTGACGATGCGCCGGGCACCGTCGCCGAGGTTGTCGGCGCACTGGACGTTGAGTCCCGAGGCCATCAGCAGCTTCTTCCCCTCCTCGACCTGACTGCCGTCCATGCGCACCACGATCGGCAGCGGGCAGTGGACCTCGCTGGCCGCCTCGATGACCCCTTGGGCGATGACGTCGCAGCGCATGATGCCGCCGAAGATGTTGACGAAGATCCCTTTGACGTCGGGATCCTGGAGGATGATCTTGAAGGCCTCGGCGACCTTCTCGCGGCTGGCCCCGCCGCCGACGTCGAGGAAGTTGGCCGGCTTGCCGCCGCACTCGTTGAGAACGTCGAGGGTGGCCATGGCCAGCCCGGCGCCGTTGACCAGGCAGCCAATGGTGCCGTCGAGCTTGATATAGGCCAGGTCATACTTGCCGGCGGTGATCTCCAGGGCATCGAGCTGCGAGTAGTCGACCATGTCGGGGTACTCGCGGTGGCGGAAGATGGCGTTGTCGTCGAAGGAGATCTTGGCGTCCATGGCCATCAGCCAGCCGGCCTTGGTCACCACCAGCGGGTTGATCTCGACCAGTGCGCAGTCCTTCTCCAGGCAGGCACGGTAGAGGCTCAAAATCAGCTCGACGCAGTCCTCGCAGAGGCTGCCGCTCAGCCCCAGGGCCAGGGCGATCCTGCGGGCCTGGTAGGAGCGCAGCCCGGTGTAGGGATCCACGGTCAGGCGGTGAATCTTCTCCGGGCTCTTGGCCGCGACCTCCTCGATCTCAACGCCGCCCTCTGCCGAGGCGATCAGGATGTAGCGCGAACTGGCGCGATCGAGAGTGATCGACAGGTAGAACTCGCGGGCGATCTCCACTGCCTCCTCGACCAGGATGCGCCGTACGCGCAGCCCTTCCGGGCCGGTCTGCGGGGTGACCAGCTTGCGGGCGAAGAGTTCCTTGGCCAGGTCCTGAGCCTGTTCGGGATGATGAACGATCTTGACCCCGCCGGCCTTGCCCCGCCCGCCCGCGTAGATCTGCGCCTTGACCACGCAGTGCCCGCCCATCATCTTGGCGGTCCGCTCGACCTGGTCGGCGGTCAGGCAGACCCGGCCACGGGGGACGGGAATGTCATAGGTACTGAGGATCTCCTTGGCCTGGTATTCATGGATGTTCATGAGGGAGAGTCTCCTGCGCGTAAGGACGGCCGCGTTTAGCCTGCCCTTCGTCGGGGCAAGCGGGGAAAATCACTCGGGCTGTTTGCGGCCTGCGCGCAGCAGCCAGCTGGCCACCGCCGGCAGCACCATCAAGGCGGCGAGCATGTTGACCAGGAAGAGGAAGGTCAGCAGCAGGCCCATGTCGGCCTGGAACTGCAGGGGGGAGAAGATCCAGGTGGCGGTGCCGAAGGCCAGGGTGATGCCGGTGAAGAGCACACCGCTGCCGGTGATCTTCACCGTCTCGTGGTAGGCGTCGAAGATCGACAGGCCGTCATCGAGGAAAGCCTTGAAGCGGCTGTAGATGTAGATGCCGTAGTCGACGCCGATGCCGACCCCCAGGGCGACCACCGGCAGGGTCGAGACCTTCAGGCCGATCCCCAGGGCAGCCATCAGGGCGTAACCGAGGAGCGAGACCAGAGCCAGCGGGGCGACGATGATCAGGGTCGCGCGCAGGGAGCGGAAGGTCAGGAGGCAGAGGGTGACGATGGCGCCGAAGACGTAGATGAGGATCGGGAACTGGGCGGCGGCGACCACCTGGTTGGTGGCGGCCATGACGCCGACGTTGCCGGAAGCCAGGCGGAAGCGCACCGGGCCGTCGGCTTCCTCGGCGGCGAACTGTTCGGTAGCGGCGATCACCCGGTCGATGGTTTCGGCCTTGTGGTCGCTGGTGAAGAGCATGACCGGCATGACGCTGCAGTCGTCGTTGAGCAGCCCGCTGCTGGTCGGGATGTATTGGACCGCCTCGACCAGGGTCTGTCGATCGCGCGGCAGGATCTGCCACTTGAGGTTCCCCTCGTTCCAGCCGGCATTGAGCTGCTTGGCAATCTGCGGCAGGGTGATGGCCGACTGGACCCCCGGGGTGTTCTGCATCCGCCAGGCGAAACGGTCAATGGTTTCCATGGTCGCATAGTCGGTACAGCCGTCCGGAGCCGCTTCGGCAATGACCGTGAGCAGGTCGACGCCGATCGAGAAGTGCCGGGTGACCATCTCGATGTCCTGATTATAACGGGCCTCGGGGCGCAGTTCCGGGACGCCGTGGCGCAGGTCGCCGATGCGCACGTCGCCCCCCCGCCAGGCTCCGTAGCCAGCCAGGGCGAAAGCGCAGACCAGCACCGCCAAGGCCGGCCGCGGTTTGGCCAGCAGGGCGAAGCGCAGCCAGAAATGGTCCATCCTGACGATGCGCTTTTCCAAGCGCTGGCGGTAGTCCTCAGGGACCGGCACGTAGGAGAGGAGGATCGGCAGGAGCAGCAGGTTGGTGAGAATGATCGCCGCAACCCCTAGGCTGGCGGCAACGGCCAGCTCCTGGATGACGCGGATCTTGATCAGCAGGATGGTGATGAAGCCGGCCAGGTCGGTGAGCAGCGCGGTGCCGCCGGGGATCAGCAGGCGGCTGAAGCTGTTGCGCGCAGCAGTGAGGCTGTCGGCGCCGGCGAAGATCTCGGCGCGCACGGCGGTGACCATCTGCACGCCGTGGCTGACGGCGATGGCGAAGACCAGGAACGGCACCAGGATTCCCAGCGGGTCGATGCCGTAGCCGAAGAGGGTCAGGGCGCCGAGCTGCCAGATGACCGCGATCAGCGAACAGGCGAGCAGGACGCTGGTGATGCGGTGGGCCCGGGTGTAGAGGTAGACCAGGGCGCCGGTGACCAGGAAGGCCAGGGCGAAGAAGAGCACCACCCGCTTGGCCCCGGCGGCGATGTCGCCGACCATCTGGGCAAAGCCGATGATGTGCACGCTGGCCCGCTCGTTGCTGAACGGCTGGCGGATGGTCTCGTCGAGCTGGCGGGCGACCGCCAGATAATCGAGCTTCTTGCCGGTGGTCGGATCGACTTCGAGGAGCTCGGCGCTGATCAGCGCCCCGCGGAAGTCGTTGGCGACCAGCCGGCCGACGATCCCCGCCTTGAGGATGTTCTGGCGGACCTGGGCCAACCCCTCCGCAGTGGGCTGGAAGTCGGCCGGGACCACGTTGCCGCCGGCGATTCCCTCCTCGACCACTTCGGTGTAGCGCACGTTGGGGGTGAAGAGCGAGCGTACCCGGCTGCGGTCGACGCCGGGGAGGTAGAAGACCGCGTCGGTGGCTTTGTGGAGGGTATCGAAGTATTCCGGGGTGAAGATGTCGCCATCGCGGGCCATGACCACCACCAGGACCCGGTTGGCACCGCCGAAGGCCTCGCGATACTTGAGAAAAGTCTGCAGGTAGGGGTGCTGGAGCGGCAGCATCTTCTCGAAGCCGGCATCGATGCGCAGGCGGACGACGGCGGCGGCAAAGAGCAGGGTGACGACGAGAAACCCGGCGAGAATGACGGCCCGGTGGCGGAAAAGCCGCGCGGCCAGGCGATCACGCCATGTATATCCGCTCATCGCGTCTCTCCTGCGGCGGGGACGGCCAGGCGGCGGGCGCCCTGGCTGCCGAGCAGCACCAGTGCTCCGTCACGGCTGGGCAAAACCCTGGTGAAACCGGCCCGGTCGGGCTGCGGGTGGAGATCGCAGCGGCTGGCGGCGGCGGTGCAGGCCAGCACCGTCCCTTCCAGGCCGACGATGATGATCCGCCCGTCGGGGAGGCGGAGGGCGTCGTTGAGGGTCGCCTGGGTGCCGCTGGCGACGGTCTGCCAGTTGCGCCCGCTGTCGCGGGAGGCCAGCAGGTGGCCGCGCAGACCGTAGGCGAGGAGTTGCTCGCCGGCCAGCGGGAGCGTGCCGAAGAGCGAACCGGCGTAGGGGACGGAAATCTGCTGCCAGCGCCGGCCGCCGTCGGCGGAGCGGAAGAGGTGGCCGCTTTCGCCTGCCAGGTAGAGTCGGCCGCCGGCATCGGCCTGCAGCTGGTTGAGGTGCAGGTCAAAGCCGGCGCTGCCAGCGTCAGCGGCTCCGTCATCGCCGGCCGCCTCGTCCTGCGCGGTCGAAACGGCAAGTTTGCGCCAGCTGTCGCCGCCGTCGGTGGTCAGCAGGCACAGGCCGTAGGCGCCAATCGCCAGTCCGTAGCGGGCATCGCGGAACCACAGGTCGAGGATCGGTGCGTCGAGGTCGGGATCGGTGTGGACGATCTTCCAGGTGACGCCGCCGTCGCGGGTGCGCAGGATGGTGGCGTCGTGGCCGGCCGCCCAGCCGAGTTGGTCATCGGCAAAAAAGACGCTGGTGAGGGTGACCCGGGTGGGCACCCGGCTCTGGCGCCAGGTGCGGCCGTCATCGGTGGAAACCAGGATGTGGCCGCGCTCGCCGACGGCCACCAGGCTGCTGCCCGCGGCCTGGCCATCGAGGAGCAGGCCGCGCTCGGCGAGCGGTGCCGGTTCGCTCTCGGCGGCCCATGCCGGCAGCACGGCCGGGACGGCCGCCAGCAGGGCCGGGAGGAGGATGCGATACAGTGATCGGCGGAAAATGTTGAGCATCAGTGGCTGGCCATGGCAGTGGCGGCTGGAATTACCAGCCGCCACTGACCGAGGAGATTAGCGCCGGCCCTCGCGCCGCAGGGCATCGGGGGTGAACTCGGCGGCGCCGAATTTCACGTCGAAGTTGTAAGGCGCGGTTTCATTGGTCAGGTTGATGGCGATGTAGCGTCCGGACTGCAGGTCGTAGTGGGTCTCGACGGTGCTCCAGAAGGTCGGCACGTCGTAGTAGTTAATGCAGTGGGCTTCGGAGACGCGCCACAGCTGGTCGCGGCTGTCGTACTGGTCCATGGCCAGGATCTGCCAGGTGTCCTCGTCGATGTAGAAGACCCGCTTCTTGTAGATGTGGCTGGTGCCTTCCTTGAGGGAGCCCTCGACCACCCAGACGCGGTGCAGTTCGTAGCGGGCCAGTTCCGGGTTGAGGTGGAGCGGCTTGAGGATCTCTTTGTACTTCAGACCACCGCTGTGCAGCTTGTAGCTGTTGTAGGGGACGAACAGTTCCTTCTTGCCGACCAGTTTCCAGCTATAGCGTTCCGGGCTGCCGTTGAACATGTCGACGGTGTCGCTGGTGGTCAGGCCGTCGCCGCCCTCTTTCGGATTGTCGAAGGCGACGTTCGGGGCCCGCCGTACCCGGCGCTGGCCGGGGTTGTAAAGCCAGGCGCTGCGGTTTTCCTTGTTCTGGTCGAGAGTCTCGTGAACCAGCAGGATGCGGCCGGCGAGGCGGGCCGGGGCGAAAATCTCCTGCTTGAACATGGCGATGATGTTGTTCAGTTCCTTCTCGGTCATCCCCTCGCGGTTGTAGCGGAACTCACCCTTCTCGTTGAACTCGACCATGGTGTAGTCGCCGCCGCGGGTCAGCGGAGCCACGCCGAAGTTGCGCTCGAAGGCGTTGCCGCGCCAGCGCAGCATGTGGTTCCAGACCACCTCGATGCCGCTCTGCGGGATCGGGAAGGGGACGCCGACGCTGACGCCGAGCACGCCATTGCCGCCGGGGGCCAGTTCGGCCTTGGCGGCGGCACTGCGGGTGGCGTCGTAGATGCGCTGGGGCGCCGCGGCGCTGCGCCGGGTCGGGTAGACGTTGATCTTATAGGTCGGATAGGCCTTGAGCATGGCTTTCTGGCCATCGGTGAGCTTGGCCGCATACTGCTCGAGGTTGCCGGCGCTAATGGTGAAGAGCGGCTTGTCGGCGGCGAAGGGGTCGACATAGTGCTTGCCCTTCTGGTAGCCGGCCGGGGCCTTGGTGACGCCGCCGTCCCAGGCCGGGATGGAGCCGTCGGCGTTGCCGGCCTTCTCGGCGCCGAGGGGGGTGAGGTCCTTGCCGAGCCGGGCCACCTGGTCAGCCGTGAGGGCGGCCAGGGAGGGGGCGGCGAAAGTCAGGACCAGGGCGGTGGCCAGAAAAGCGTGTCGATAATTTTGGGCCATGATGTGGTTGCTCCGTATGCTCAGAAGGAATACTTGACGTTGAAGGAGACGAAGTCGCGGTCGTTGGCCAGGTTGTAGCGACCGGCGCCGAAGAAGTCGGTGTAGCTCAGGTCGGCAGACCAGCTGTTCTGGTAGTTGGCCTCCAGGCCGACGGTCACCGCCTTGCGGTCTTCGATGAAGTTGCCGCCCGGGTTCGGCGAGTTGCCGTCGACGTCGTGAGCCCAGGCCACCCGCGGGGAGAGGGTGACGGCGCCGACCGCGTTGTAGAAGTCGAGCTTGCCGACCACGCGGTAGCCCCAGGAGGTGGCGTCGGCGAAGGCGTCGGCGGGTTCGGCAGGCTTACCGGGGTGGGCTCCGGTCGGAGCGGCCTGCGCCGGGTTCCCACTGACGTAGGTCCCCGGGCTTTCCAAGCGTATTTTTGGCATATCGGGGACGTGCGTCACCCCGACCTCGCCGATCAGGGTAAACTGGTCAGCGCCAAAAGTCGGGCCGAAAACCTGAGTAGCAGTCACCTGAACCTGGGCAATGTCAACCTCGGCGAATCCGTGGATGATGGTATTGGAGCCATACACGCCGAGCTGGTTGTCGGCATAGGCGGGATTGATGGCGGAAATCGGACTGAGCGCGGCCAGGAGCAGTTCGACGTCATCGACCTGCACCGGGGCATCCTTGCGGTAAGACACTTCGCCCTGGATGGCTGTGCCGGTGGAGCTCAGCTGGGTGCTGAAGCTTGCCCCGAAGAGTTGGATATTTTCCGGGTACTCCAGGAAATAACGCGCAGTTTCAGCGTATTCGCCGACGAGGATGCTGCCTAAGGTGCGCTGGGCGGCGGCGCCCCCGATCGCGCCGGTCAAGGCCTGCATCGGTGTGGCCCCGCCAAGAGCCGGGGAAGGCGTATTAACCACGGCGAGGCGATTGGCGACGACAGCGGCGTTGCCGGTCTTGGCGCTGATGACCGGCAGGCGGCTGTGATAGTTCATGAAGTACAGCCCGAATTCGGTATCGCTCAAGGCCGGAGCCATGATCCTCATCGCCACGCCGAACTGTCCATCGTCGCTGGGTTTATCATCACCCATGCGCGCAACGCCCAGGAAGTCGGGCTCGAAGGCGTTCACTCCAAAGAATGGCCGGAGGGGGCCGAGGGCCGCGAAGCTGGTCCCGAATTCCGAGACATCGCCCCAGCCGAGCATAACCTTGTTGCCTCCTGCACCGACAAAATCGTTGGTGCTCCAGTAGGATCCCGGCGGGTCGATCTCGGTTTTCTCCCAGTCGTACTGATAGAAAGCCTCAAAGTTGACATACTCGTTGATCGCCAGAGAAGCGGAGACCATGCCGACCGGGGTGAGAGCTTCCTTGAGTTCCGAGCCGGGGAGACGCAGCTTGCTGACGTCGACCGGGTTGATGACGTTGATGCCGTTCTGGATGAAGGTGCTCTCCCCCCAGCTCAGCACCTGGTCGCCGACGCGCAGGGTGCCGGGCATCCCGCCAAGTTCAAAATTCCACCACAGGTAGGCGTCGAGGAGCTCGGCGTCCTCGCCGACCAGGTCGAGGGCGTCGTTGTCGGTGATCTCGGTGCGCTCGCCGCCGTTGCCGCCGGAGTTGACGAAGTCGCGGAAGGCCGTGCCGCGCAGGAAGACGCCGTAATCCTTGTATTTCAGCTCAAGGTCGCTGGTGATCTTGAAGACCTTGCTGAAGTAGTCGTCATCATCGTAGTTGAGGTTGCCATCATCGCCGTTGACTGAGTAGGCGGTGCCGCCGTTGGCCGTGCCGATAAGGGCTTTGTCTCGCTCGGCCACCCGCCAGCTGAGGCCGTAGGAGATAGTGGTGTCGAGACTGGCGTCGACTTCGCCCAGGGTAAACTTGAAGGCTGCGGCGGGCTCCGCCAGGCAGAGCAGCAGGGCCAGGGTCAGACCGCACGTCAAGCCGCGGCCTCCTGCGAAGGGAAGACTCATGGGTGTAACCTCCTGAACCGAAAAAGCGCCGCACAATACGGCAAATCGATCCGCCCGCAGAGGACGGGAAAAATTGCCAGATCATATAAAGGAACTGAAATTTAGTAAAACTGAATTTTACTTTTGTGCTTTTGCCCAATCGGCGAGAAATTTCTCGATGCCCAGGTCGGTGAGCGGATGCTTCATCAGCTGGAGCATGACCGCGTAGGGGATGGTGCAGATGTCGGCGCCCATCAGCCCGGCTTCGAGGACGTGCAGCGGGCTGCGCACCGAGGCGACGATGATCTCGGTGCGGTAACCGTAGTTGGTGAAGATGGTGCGGATCTGCTCGACGCCGTCCATGCCGATATGGCCGACGTCATCGAGCCGCCCGACGAAGGGGGAGACGTAGGTGGCCCCGGCCTTGGCGGCCAACAGGGCCTGCAGAGGGGAAAAGATCAGGGTGAGGTTGGTGCGGACCCCCTGGGCGGAGAGGATGCGGGTGGCCTTGAGGCCGTCGGCGGTCAGCGGCAGCTTGATGACGATCCGCTGCGGGTCGATGGCGTGCAGCACACGGGCTTCGGCGACCATTCCCGCGCAGTCGGTGGCGACGACCTCGGCGGAGATCGGCCCATCGACCAGCTGGGCGATCTCGCGCAGCACAGAGTGGAAATCCCGGCCGGTTTTGGCGACCAGGGAGGGGTTGGTAGTAACGCCGTCAACCAGGCCCAGTTCGCAGGCGGCACGGATCTCGGCGGTATCTGCGGTGTCGATGAAGAATTTCATGGGTATGCTCCGATGGTCTGGGGCCGCCGGTGCCGGAAGGCAGCGGGGCGGGTTAGCGGTGACGCTGCAGATACTCATCCCGACAGCGGCTGGAACAGAAGCTGTGATTCTGCCCGCTCACGGTGGCGGACAGCGCCTCGCTGCGCGGCACGTAGGTCCCGCACTGCGGGTCGCGCACCATCTCCTCGCCGCCGGGAGTCTTATCCGCCGGTTTGCGAGGCGATCCGCTGCGCATGCCAGACCGGGCGGCCTGGATGATGGTGTAGAGGACAAAGCCGAAAACGGCCCACAGGATCAGGCGGACAAGCATCTGCTCACCAACTGTCGCGCAGGGGTGTCAGCGCGGCGGCTGAGGGGAGGAGGGCGGCCAGCTGTGCGATGTTCTGCGTAAAGCCGGGGGGCACCAGCTCCGGGACCAGGTCGCGCAGGGGGGCCAGCACGAAGGCCCGCTGGTGGAGGCGCGGATGGGGCAGCTGAAGTTCTGCGTCCGCGTGGGTCAGCCGGTCATAAAGCAGCAGATCGATGTCAAGGGTACGCGGGGCCCAGGGCTGGCCCGCCGGGCGGCGGCGCCCGGCGGCCGCCTCGACGGCCAGGCCGGCGGCGAGCAGCTGCCGGGGCGGCAGGTCGGTTTCGACCTCGAGGACGGCGTTGAAAAAGTCCGGGCTGTCCGGGGGTCCGCCGACGGCGGCCGTTTCGTAGAGCGGCGAGGAGCGCCGGATCGTGACGGGGTAGCGGGCTGCGAGCAGCTCACGGCCGCCGCGCAGGTGCTCCAGCCGGTCGCCGAGATTGCTGCCCAGGCCCAGATAGGCGATCGCCATCAGCGTAAACTCTCCCGGTTCATGGCGCGGAGTGTAATCCTCACTGGTCATGGGCGTCAACGCCCGGGGTGGGGTTACTCCTCGGCCGCGGGCCGGCGCTTCCGGCCGCCACGCCGGCGCCGCCGCTTGCGCGGTGCGGCCGTCTCGGCGGTGGCGGATGGCGCCGGCGCTGGGGTATCCGGCCGGGCCAGTGCCGCGCGCCAGCTGTCGATGATCCCGAGGTCGCCGCCGCTGGCCTGCAGCCAGAGTTCGAAGAGCTCGAGCGCCAGCGGCGTCGACGGGTGCTGCAGGAAGCGGCGCTCTCCGCGGTGGCCGCGCCCGCGCCCCAGGCGATGGCAGCCGACCAGCAGTTCGCGGGCCTGGTGGCGGGTGCCGTGGGCGATGCGGAAGTAGCCGCAGTGCAGGTCGAGGTCCAGGTTGGCCAGCTGCATGACCTCGCCGATCGGCAGATTCGGCCGGGCTTCGCATTGGCGCAGGAACGGGGAGAGGAAGAGCGCGGCCAGGGCCAGCGGCTCGCCGGGTTTGGTACCGCTGCGGGTCCGGGCGTCGAGCCGGTCGAGCAGGGCGAAGGTCGCCTCGTCGCCCTGGTAGCCGGCCAGCAGGGGTTCGAGCAGGCCGAACCACTGGGCCTGGCGCAGGACCTTGCCGGCCACCGCGTGGCGGAACAGCTCATTGAACTCCTCGCGGATCCTGGCCGGGGCTGCTTCGGCGATCAGCGGCGCCCGGGCGTAGATCCCCTCGCGGGTCTGCTCATCGAGGGTGAAGTCGAGACGGGCGGCGAACTCGAGGGCGCGCAGCATGCGCACCGGGTCTTCGGTGAAGCGCACCAGCGGGTCGCCGATCACCCGCAGGTGGCGTGCCGCAAGATCCGCCAGCCCACCGACGTAGTCGATGATGCTGAAGGTGGAGATGTCGTAGAAGAGCGCATTGATGGTGAAGTCGCGGCGAAAGGCGTCTTCCTGGGGGGTGCCGAAGATGTTCTCGACGACTGACGCGTGATCGTCGGGGTCCTCGGGGAGATCGTCGACGGTCGCCTGGCGGCGGAAAGTGGCCACTTCCACCCTCTCGTCGGCGCCGAAGCGGACGTGGGCCAAGCGAAAGCGCCGGCCGACCAGGAAGCAGTTGCGGAAGAGCCGCTTCACCTGCTGCGGCGTGGCATTGGTGCCGACGTCGAAGTCCTTCGGGGTGCGGCCGAGGAGGAGGTCGCGGACTCCGCCCCCGACCAGGTAGGCCAGGAAGCCAGCCCGGTGCAGTCGGTAGAGAACCTGCAGCGAGTGAGGGTCTATGCGGCTGCGCGAAATGCTGTGCTCGGCGCGCGGCAGGATGACGGGGTCGGCAGCAGTGCTGGGGTAACGCGGATTTAGAGGCATGGTGGCGTGGTCATCCGGCCGATTGTGGAGAATCCGGGGGTGTTATAACACAGAGTTGCCCGGCTGGAAAGCGGCGTGGCAAGCCCTGCTCGGGACCCTCTTTCGGGAGAGGGGCGGCCTCCGGCGAAAAGTCGGTTGAAATTGACAGGCTGGTCAACCAGTGTTATGTATGTCGATCGGATGCAGCGCCATTTCCGCTGGTTTATGACCAGTTTACGTCAAGGAGAGTACGATGCCCCAGGAATTCAACATGCAGGAGGCCCTGCGCCTCGCCATCCAGACCGAAAAAGACGTCATGGATTTCTATCAGAAGGCGGCCTCGTTGACTGCGAATGAGCGCGGCCGCAAGGTTTTCGAGCAGCTGGCCAAGGAGGAGTTCGAGCACGCCGGCCACTTCTTCCAGATCTATCCCGGTCAGGATCTTGGCTCTTTTGACGAGTTCATGGCCCGTCCGCCGCGCATCGAGCTGGTCATGCTCCGCCAGCTGGAAAAGGATCTCGACGACAAGATCACCGACCGCAAGGCCATGGAACTGGCCCTCAAGGAGGAGGAGGATCTCGCCAAGCACCTTCACTTGACGGCCGGCAAGATCGTCGATCCGCAGGTCCGCGGGGTGTTCGAGCGGATGGCCAAGGAAACGGAAAACCATTATGCCATCATCGAGTCGGAATATGCGCACATGATGGGCATGGTTCACGAAACCGACATCGATACCTTCGTCCGTGAATAAACGACTCTCCGGGCTGCTGTCCGGGCTTCTGCTCGTCGCGGTTCTGGCGCCGGTTGCGCTGGCTGCCCCTGCTGAAGGAATCCCCTTCGAAGGCATGGCCAGTTTTCAAGAGACCATCGAAAAGCGCTGCACGGTCTGCCACTCCCGGGAGCGGGTCGACGCGGCGATGCGGGCCCAGGTCGATCTCGGCCCCCTGCTTCAGCACATGATCGAGCGCGGCGCGGTGCTCAACGATCGTGACCGCAGCGTCCTCGGCACTTTCTGGGGCTCGCCGCTCAAAGGCGGGACGGCACCGGCGCGCTGAACCGGCGCCCTGAAACGACTCCACCGACGGACCGGCTCTAGAGCCGGTCCGTTTTTTTTCGGGGGGCAAGAACCACCCCCGGTAGAATCCGCGCTTGTTTCCTCTTTAGCGCGCATGTTATCGATGGGCCATGACTGCCGCCGACCTGCCGGCGGCGTTTATTGGCGGCTCTGCCGCACCTGGAGGGGAAGATGCTGCGTATCAAGGATTGGCCCGAGGCCGAACGGCCCCGGGAGAAGCTGCTCCATGCCGGACCCGCCGCCCTCGGCGACAGCGAACTGCTGGCCCTCATTCTCCGCACCGGCAGCACCTCCCCGCCTGGCAACGCCCTCGATCTTGCCCGTCTGCTCCTCGCCCGCTTCGGCACCTTGTCCGCCCTGACCGGAGCTTCCTGCGCCGAACTCTGCGAACTCCCCGGGATCGGCCCGGCCAAGGCCGCCGAGCTGCTGGCCGTCGGCGAACTGGGCCGACGCCTCTCCTCCACCCCCCTGCGTCCCGGCGAGCGCTTTACCTCCTCCGGGGCGGTCTTCGCCCACTTCCACGAACGTCTGCGCGACTGCCGCAAGGAGGTCTTCCTGACCCTCCTGCTCGACAGTAAGAACCGTCTGCTGCGCGAGGTGCGAGTCTCGGAAGGCAGCCTCAACGCCAGCATCGTTCACCCTCGCGAGGTCTTCGCTCCAGTGGTGCGGGAGTCGGCGGCGGCGGTTCTGCTGGTGCACAATCACCCTTCGGGAGATCCGACCCCCAGCCGCGAAGATCTCGAACTGACCGGCCGTCTGCGTGATGCCGGGGAGTTGATGGGGGTCCGGGTCCTCGACCACGTGATCATCGGCCGCGGCTGCTACGTCAGCCTGGCCGACCGGGGTTTGCTGGGCTGAACTGTGCTGCGGCTGAGTGTGGTCGCGGCGACTGCAATGGGAGGAGGGTGGCGATGCACCTGGAAACACATGGGCAGAAGGGCTTTACCCTGGTGGAGCTGATGGTCTCCCTGGGAATCTTCCTGGTGGTGAGCATGGGGCTGCTGCCGCTGTTGATCAACGGCATCCGCATCACGCGCAGCAATGCCTTGCACAATGAGGCCCGGCGCCTGGCCGGAGAGGCCATGGCGGTTCTCCAGGGGGTCGACTACGGGGATCTGCCCGGATTGGCGGGGCAGGAGGAGAGCCGGGGACCGTACCAGCTGACCAGTCGGGTGTCGGGAGATCAGGACTCCGGCGCTCCGACACGGCTGACGGTGGATGTGAGTTGGAGCGCCGTCGGGCGCCACTACAGCTACCGCCTGCAGTCAATCAGGGTGCGGCCATGAGCGCGCCCCGCGCTTCCGGGTTCATGCTCAGTGAACTGCTGGTCGCGATTGGCTTGGCGGGACTGGTGGGCATGATCGTCCTGCCGGCGGTCTTCGCCATGCAGAAACAAAGCCTGGCCGGGATTGCCCGAACCGATCTGCAGGAGCGTGCCGAACGCCTGCTGCGTTTTCTAGGCGACGATCTGCGCTCGACGGCTTTTCTGGTCGGAGCTTTCCCACGGCGGGCGGACGGCACGCCGCCGGGGATTGTTCGCGATAATGCCGACGGCAATCCGCTGGTAATCCTCGAACGTTCCCTGGCGGCAGATGATGGCGCCCTCAACGATAGCCTGACCCTGGTCAAGGCGGAATCGTTTTTCCCACCGCTGTCGGTCAGCATGGCGGCCGGGGCCGGCAGCACGGCCCTGCGCGTCAATCGACGTCCCAACCAGTCCCCCGGCTCGTCACGGGAGATTCTCCCCGCTCCGGAGGCAATCAGTCACGTGGTCCTCGCCAGTCAGCACTATTGCTATCCGGTGGGCAGCGGCGGGTCGCAGCTGCAACTGCTTGATGGCCTGGCCGCGGCCGTCCCGGCTGGAACCGAACTCCTCGGCCTGCGCGCCCATCGCTATTATCTCCAGCCGGCCGCAGCCGGCGGCCGCCTTCGCCTGGACGACTACAGCAGCGACGAGATCCTCGACGACGGGGTCGATGCCCTGCAGTTCGAGTATCTGCTGGCTGACGGGCGGATCGTCGATAGCCCGGTCGATGCGGCCGAGGTGCGCGGCATCCGGGTCTCGCTGCTGGTCCGTGCCCTGCACCCGGAACGTGAGCCGCTCCCGGTGGTGAGCTACCGGCTGGGCAATCGGGACTATGGCCCCTTCGGCGATAATTTTCTGCGGGTGGCGGTCAGTGAAATGATCGAGGTCAGGAACCATGGACTGCCGTGAACGGGGGATGGCTTTGGTCACGGTGATCTTTCTCCTCGCCCTGCTCCTGGTCCTGGCCCTGGTGCTGTGTGAGAAGGTCTTGCAGGCGACCCGTCGCACCGCCTCGGCGGGAAGCCGGGCCCAGGCCCTGTCCGCGGCGGCGGCCGGGATCGAGTGGGCGCGTGACCGCCTCGCGGATGAGCATCGCCAGGGGGGCGGCTGGAACGACTGGCTGGCGGCCTGCGGGCAGGAGGGTCATTATCCGTCCGCTCCGTTCTACAGGTTGGAAATCAATCGGGCTGCGGTGGAAATCTATGTGCGCGACAATCCCGACGGCGACAGCAATCCACGCCAGGATAGCGACGGCCGGCTCTTCGTTCTGGCCCGGGTTCCCCTGGGCGATGGGGGCGAGGTGGTCATCGAGGGTCTGTGCGGGGCCGGGCCGGCTGCGCATGGGATCACGGAGGTCGCTGAGGCCGATCCCGGCGGGGTAGGCGCAGCCCCCGTCATCTCCGCGCTGGTCCCCGCGTCCGGCCCTCTGCCGCTTTTTTCCTGGCGGGTGCGCTGATGCCGGCCGCTCCCTGCCGTGGATTGACAGTCCTGGAGCTGCTGCTGGCACTGGCCGTGACGGCGATCCTCGCCGCGATCGGTCACTGGGGATCGGCGGCACTGCTGCAGCGCTGGCAGCTCTGGCTCGCCGGCCATCAGCTGCTCGAAGACCTCAAGATGGCGCAGGCCCGTGCCGAGCGCGGCAACGGTTTTACGTATCGCAACGGCGTCCTGGTGGTCACCCGTAACTTCCTGACTTTTGAATCGGACGCCCGTCGCTACGCCCTTTTCGAGTGGGTGGATGAAAACGGCGACGGTACCCCGGCAAGCGGGGAGACCAGGCGCCTCTGGCTTCGGGAACTCCCGACAGGGGTTGATTTCGGCTGGCGACGGGGGATCAACCTGAAGGCGTGCAGTAACTCCCCCGGGGCGCCCACCGCGCCGGTGACTTTCGGCACAGCCGGCTATCCGCCCTGCGGGGGGCTGCCATGCATGAAGTTTGACCAGCAGGGGTACAGTTCGATCGGTCCGGGGGGGATTTACCTGACCGCCGGCGAGGGCTCCCTGGCCCTGACAGCAACCCGTCCGGGACATTTCAGCATGTGTCGCTGGGATGGCAGCCGCTGGCGTTAGCAGGTGGTGAAAACACGTTTTTCAGCAGCCGCTTGAACGGCAGTGCCCGCGGTCAGGGCGGGGTGGCGCCGGCGTACTCGAGGAAGCTGTGCGGCGGCCGGTAGACCGGCTGGGCGGCCAGCAGGTCATTGAGTTCGGCAGGGCTGAAGTAGCGGGCCTGCAGCGCCCGCCCCTGTTCCATCCAGAAGCCGAACTGGGGGATGAAGGTATTGTGGCGGATCGAGTGATCGAGGGTCAGCCCGGCGACCACCAGGATATTGCGGTCGCCGCTGTCGAAGGAATCGGTCAGGTAGGCGGCCAGGCGATGGAACTGCCGCCAGGTGGTGATGTCGCAGAGGCGGCGGTGGGGGTGGGCGGCGGTGACCACCTCGGGCATGAAGTCGAAGACCGAACTCTCCAGCATGTGCCGAGGCTCAAGGCTTTCGTGATTGACGCGCTTGGTGAAGCTGAAAGACTGGGCCTCGAGGAGTGGGCCGAGGGGGCGGGGGATATCGCCCAGGGTGGCGATCACCTGCGGGTGCCGAGCGGCCAGTTCCGGGTTGAGCCGGTAGATCTTCCCCAGGCTGCCTTCGGCGAAGGCCTCGCCCTCGACCAGCCGCGTCAGGTTGATCTGCATGCGGACCGTGTCACCGACCGGCTTGTGAAAGAGGTACTTGTAGGGGACTTCGATCAGCGGCCCTTGTTCCCCGCGCTTGATGCTGAGCAGTTGGGCCGCCCGCCGGTAGACCTGGCGGTATTCGCCGAGCATGCGCTGCAGCATGCCGCAGCACGGCGCCACCTGGCCGTGGACCCGCTCCACGTAGCCGATGCCGTCCTCTTCGCGGGTGCCGATGTGGCTGCCGCCGAGGATAACGATGTCGTGGCCATGATGGCCGGCGGTGAGCAGGCGGGTCGGATCGAGGAGGGCCCCGACCCGGCCGAGGTCGAAGCTCGGGCAGTCGAAGACATAACCGAACAGGGCCTTTTTGATCATCTGGCTTTCGTCCGAGCACTGCCAGATGGCCGGCAGGGTGCCGGTAAAGCCGGCACGATCGGTGAGCGAGCGCATTTTCCCCAACAGGGGCATCAGTTCCAGGGGCGGATGGTCGAGGCTGGCTTCCGGCGGCGGCGCGATCGGCATGGGCTCCTCCATAAGTATTGATAAAATTATAACACTGTTTTCCTCCTTCGGGGAGGGAAGATTCACCTCTATGGCAGGCGCAAAGGCGATTGCCGTGTTCCGGTCGGGCGTGGTATTGCTTCACTCTAGCCTTAGCGGCCGGGCCTGATGTGCCCGGCCTTTTTCTCTCGCCAGGAATTGGATCAGCGCAAGATCATGACGCTTCACCCCGCACCGCCCAAACCCGAACTGCTCGCCCCCGCCGGGAGCCTCGAGGCGTTCTTCGCCGCCCTGGATGCCGGCGCCGACGCCATCTACCTGGGGCTCAAGGATTTTTCCGCGCGGGCCAAGGCGAAGAACTTCACCCTCGACGATCTCGAGCGCATGCTCGGCTACGCCCGCAGCCAGCGGCGGCGGGTCTTCGTCACTCTCAACACCCTGGTCAAGGAGCGCGAGCTGCCGCAACTGGTCGAGACCCTGGCAGCCCTCGAGGCGCTCAACGTCGACGCGGTGATCGCCCAGGACCTGGCGGTCTGGCGGCTGGCCCGCCGCCACTTTCCGGGCCTCGAACTGCACGCCTCGACTCAGCTGACCATTCATAACGCGGCCGGCGCCCGGCTCCTCGAAGAGCTGGGCTTCACCCGCGTGGTCCTGGCCCGCGAGCTGAGCCTGGCCGAGATTGCCGCCATCCGCGCGCAGACCTCGATCACTCTCGAGCACTTCATCCACGGTGCGCACTGCTTCTCCCTCTCCGGCCAGTGCGGCTTCTCGTCGTGGATGGGCGGGATGAGCGGCAACCGCGGGCGCTGCGCCCAGCCCTGTCGGCGCCGCTACCGCCACGGCGGTGACGACGGCTACCATCTCTCGCCCAACGACCTCTCGGCCATCGACCTGCTGCCGGAGCTTCAGGCCGCCGGGGTGGCCAGCCTGAAGGTCGAGGGGCGGATGAAGAGCGCCGAATACGTGGCCAACGTGGTGCGCGCCTACCGGCTGGCCCTCGATGCGGCGCCGGCTGCCCGACGGGCAGCGGTGGCCCAGGCCAAGGAGTTGCTCAAGGGCTCCTTCGGACGTGTGCCGACGCGCGGCTTCCTCGCCGGGGCCCAGCCCACCGACATGGTCAACCCGGCGCTGCACGGGGCCACCGGGCGGATGCTCGGCCGCATCGAGGTCGGCGCCCCGGGGCGGATCACCTTCATCACCCGCGAGCCGCTGCAGAAGGGGGACCGCCTGCGCGTGCAGCCGGCCTCCGACCGCCCCGGCACCGGCTTCACCATCCGCGAGCTGTCGCTGGGCCGCCGCCCGCTGGTGCGGGTCGACGCCGGTGCGCGGGTGACCGTCGTCACTCCCCCCGAGTCGGCCTTCCGCAAGGGGGACCTGGTTTTTAAGGTCTCCTCGGGGGAGTCCGTGAGCGTCAGCGAGGCCAGCTGTCGCAAGCGCCTGGCGGCGGTGCGCCGTCAGCCGGCAGTCATCGATCTCAGCGTCTCCTTCCCGGAGGAGGGGCTCATCGAGTTGAGCGCCGTAGGCCCGGGCTGCGCGGTCAGCCGCCGCTACCCGGTGACCGGTTATCCCGCCAACGAGCGGCCGCTGAACACCGCCATTCTCGAAAAGGCCTTCGCCCGCAGCGGCGACCTCCCCTGCGCCCTCGGGGCCCTCCACTGCGGGCCCCTGCCGGCGATCGTCATCCCGCCCAGCGAGCTCAACGCCGTGCGCCGGACCTTCTATGCCGAGGTCACCGCGGCCCTGGCCGGCGGGGCGGCCCGGCTCCGGGAGGAGCGGCTGGCCCAGGCCCGGGCCGAACTGCTCCCTTCCGCTCCGCCGCAGCCGGCGGCCAAGGCGACGCTCTGTGTCGGCATCGGGGCCAGCCGCGACCTGCACCTGTTGCGCGATCCCCAGATCGACGAAGTCTCCCTGCCGCTCACTCCGGGGGTCCACGGCCGGCTCGAGGGGGGCGGTCGCGATGCCGCCCGCCTTGTCTGGGAACTCCCCCCGGCGATCTTCGACCGCGACTGGCCGGCCTGGGAAGAGGAGATCGGCAAGTTGGTCCGAAGCGGCTATCGGCGCTTCCGCCTCAACAACCTCGGCCAGTTCGGGCTCTTTGCCGGCCTTGGCGAGGTCGAACTGGAGGCCGGCGCCCGGCTCTTCTCCCTCAACAGCCAGGCGCTGCTGGCCTGGCAGGAGCTTGGCTGCCGCAGCGCGGTGGCCTGCCTCGAGGACGATCGCGACAACCTTGCCGACCTGTTCAGCCGGCCGGCGGGGATCCCGCTGGCGGTCACCGTCCACGCCACCCCGGCGCTGATGGTCTCGCGCATCCCCCTCAAGGCGGTGAAAAATGACCGGTCGCTCCTCTCCGATCGCGGCGAGGCCTTTCGCGTCACGCAGCGCGGCGGGCTGACCAGCCTGCGCCCCGAACAGCCCTTCTCGCTGGTCGGGCACCTCGCCGAACTGCGCGCCATGGGCTGCCGGCGCTTTCTCGTCGAGTTGGCCGAGCAGGGGCCCTTCTCCCCCGCCGGCCGCCAGGTCCTGGCGGCAGTGGCCCGCGACCAGGCGATCCCCGGCGCTTCCCCTTTCAACTACCTGCACGGGATGACCTGATCAATGACAATCGCAGTACCGATCCTGACCACCACTGCGGAGGTCGCCGCCTTCGCCGCCAGCCTGCGGGGAGAAGCGGTTCTGGCCGTCGATCTCGAGGCCGACTCCCAGCACCGCTACCGCGAGCAGGTCTGCCTGCTGCAGCTGACCGCCGCCGGCCGCACCGTGCTCATCGACCCCCTCGCCGGCGCGGAGTTGGCCCCGCTGGCCCCGCTCTTCGCCGACCCTGCGGTGCGCAAGATCTTCCACGCCGCCGATTACGACCTGCGCTGCCTGTACCGCGACTTCGGCCTCGAGGTGCGCGGGCTCTTCGACACCATGATCACCGCTCAGCTCCTCGGCGAGGAGAAGATCGGCTTGGCCGACGTCCTCGCCAAGTACTTCGGGGTCAGCCTCGACAAGCGCTTCCAGCGTGCCGACTGGGCGATCCGTCCGCTCCCCGCCGACATGATCCACTACGCGGCCGAGGACACCCGCCATCTGGCGGGGCTGGCGGAGCTCTGGGAGACGAGGCTGATCGAACTGGGCCGGCTCGAATGGGCCCGGGAGGAGTTCACCCTCCTCGAGACGGTGCGCTTCGCCGGCCAGGAGGGGCCGCTGTGTCTGCGCCTCAAGGGGGGGGCGGTCCTCAGCCGGCGCCAGCTGGGAGTGGCGGAGGAGCTGCTGCAGTGGCGCGAGGGCGAGGCTGAGCGGCGCGACCGGCCGACCTACCAGGTCCTCGGCGGCCCCCTGGTGGTTGACCTGGCCCGCCACAGCCCGCGCACGCTTGAAGAATTGGGCAGGGTCCCCGGGCTGGCGCCGCGCCTCGCCGAGCGCTACGGGCGGGCCCTGCTCGCCGCCGTCGGCCGCGGGCTGGAACTTCCGGAACAAGAGCTGCCGCGCTGGCCCTACGAGCCGCGCCCCGAGCGCGACCCGGCGGTCGATGCGCGCCTCGCGGCGCTCAAGGATTGGCGCAAGGAGCGGGCGGCCGCCCTCAAGCTCGAGCCTGGGGTGTTGATCAACAACGCCCTGCTCGAAGGGCTGGCCCGCCGGCAGCCGGCCGATGCCGGGGAGCTGGAGGCCTTCCCGGGAGTGAAGGGCTGGCAGCGCCGCGAACTCGGCACGGAGCTCCTCGCCCTTCTCCGGCGCTGAGCCGGCGATGAAAAAACTCCGCAGCTTCTCCCACCGCGAACGCCCCCTGGCCAGCCTTCTCCGCGAGCGCCTGGCCGCCGAGGGGATCACCTGCCTGCTGCGCAACGACGAACTGTCGACTGCCCTCGGCGAGATCCCCTTTGTCGAATGTTATCCGGAGTTATGGGTGGTGGATGACGAGGTCTACCCGCGCGCCCGGCTGCTCCTCGACCAGTGGCTGGCCGAGGCAGCGGGGGACGGCGGAGCGTGGACGTGCGTGTGCGGCGAAGTTTCGGAAGGGCAGTTCGCTGCCTGCTGGAGCTGCGGCCGCTCTCGCCCGGAGTGAGAACTGGATCGGCATGGCGATAACCTGCGGCGGCCTTCAGCCGCCGTAGCTTTTCCCGGCGATACCCGGCTCGGTCTGCGGGCGTGGATCGAGGAGCCGGTCGAGTTCTTCAGCAGGGAGCAGCTGCAGCTCTTTGGCCACCTCCCGCACCGTCCGCCCGCTGGCGTGGGCCTCTTTGGCGACCTCCGCCGCCCGGTCGTAGCCGATCACCGGGGCCAAGACGGTACACATGGCCAGACTCTCCTCGACCAGCGACTCGCAGCGCCGGCGGTCGGCCTCCAGCCCCTCCAGGCAGCGGGCGGTGAAGAGGCGGACCGCATTGCCGAGCAGTTCGATCGACTGCAGCAGGTTGTGGGCGATCACCGGCATCATCACGTTGAGCTCGAAGTTCCCCGACAGTCCCCCCAGGGCCACGGCGGCATCATTGCCGACCACCTGGACGCAGACCTGCAGCAGGCTCTCGGCCATCACCGGGTTGACCTTGCCGGGCATGATCGAGCTTCCCGGCTGCACTGCCGGCAGGCGCAGTTCCCCCAGCCCGCAGCGCGGTCCGCTGGCCAGGAAGCGGATGTCGTTGGCGATCTTGAAGAGGGCCACGGCGGTGGTGCGCACGGCGCCGCTGGCGGCGACGATTCGCTCCTTGCCGGCCTGGGCGGCAAAATGGTCGCTCGCTTCGTGCAGTGGCAGTCCGCTGAGCCCGGACAGCCGGGCGATGACCCGCGCGGCGAACTGCGGGTGGGCGTTGATTCCGGTGCCGACCGCCGTCCCGCCCAGCGGCAGTTCCCCCAGCCCGGCGAGGCAGCGCAGCAGTTCTTCGCGGCCGATCTCCACCTGGCGGCGGTAGCCGCCGAAGACCTGGCCGAGGCGCACCGGGGTGGCGTCCTGCAGATGGGTACGGCCGATGGTGATGATTTCGTCGAAGTCACGGGCGTGCCGGCCGAGGACCGCCTCCATCCCCTCCAGGGCTGGGATCAGCCGGTCGCGGATCGCAGTGGCAGCGGCCAGGTGCATGGCGGTGGGGATCACGTCGTTGCTCGACTGGCAGAGGTTGACGTGATCGTTGGGGTGGATCGCGCTGGAGGCCCCTGCCGCGGCCAGCAGCTGGCCGGCGCGGGTGGCCAGAACCTCGTTGGCGTTCATATTGGTGCTGGTCGCCGAGCCGGTCTGGAAGATGTCGAGGGGAAAGTGGCGGTCGAGTGCGCCGGCGATCATTTCGGCGGCCGCGGCGTCGATCGCTTCGGCCCGCTCCCCGTCGAGCAGCCCCAGTTCGCGGTTGACCAGCGCCGACTGCTGCTTGATCAGCCCCAGGGCCTGCAGGAAGGGGCGCGGAAAGGTGATCCCGGAGACCGGGAAGTTCTCGATGGCGCGGGCGGTCTGGGCTCCGTAGAGGGCCTCGGCGGGGACGGCCATCGGGCCTAGGGAATCATGCTCGATGCGGGTCGCAGTCATCACAGCTCCTGTGGGCAAGGGGGTCGAGGGGCCCGACCATCATAGCAATCGCCCTCTGCCTGTCAATGCCGGCCGGTGGGAAGCTTTTCCGCCCTCGGCAAGAAATTCGATTTGAATAAAATCCCCCCTCTCCTACAATCCGCAGCATGTCGACCCACGCTCTGCTGCTGATCGTCATCTCCGCGGTGATGCACGCCCTGTGGAACCTGCTGGTCAAGC
>CAYQLP010000003.1:60487-77045 GCA_964418505.1 uncultured Geobacteraceae bacterium
CGCAGCCGGGACAAGACCGTCTTCATCTGGTGGATGTTCGTCACCTCCGGCAGCCTGCTCAGCTGCGCCCTCTTCGCCGCCGGGCCCTTTCCGCCGGTCAGTCCGACCCTGTTCGCCCTGGTGGTCAGCGGCAGCGCCTGCTTCGTCCTCTACCACCTCTTCAACGGCCGCGCCTACCGGGCCGGCGGCCTGTCGCTGACCTACCCGCTGTCTCAGACCTCGATGTTGTGGGTGCCGCTGTGGGGAGTGCTGGTCCTCGGCGAGCACTTCACGCCGATGGGGCTTGGCGGGATCGCCCTGATCGGCGCCGGGGTCTGGTGCATCCAGCTGCGAGCGCTGAGCTGGCGGGAGATCGTCCGGCCGCTGCAGAGCTTCGGCCAACCGGGGGTGCGCGAGGCCCTGGCCGCCGGCTTCATCTACTCGATCGGCTCGATCATCGACAAGACCGGGGTGACCGCCTACGACCCCTTCCACTTTACCTACCTGCTGGTGATCTGCATGCTCCTGATGATGAGCCTCAATCTCGCCAGGCCCCGCTATCGTGGGCGCATCCTCGAGGAGTGGCGGCACAATCGCACCCTGATCCTCTGCTCCGGGCCGATCATGCTGGCCTCCTTCATGACCTTCCGCTACGGCCTCCAACTGGCCCCGGTCAGCTACGCCGTGCCGGTCCGCCAGGTCAGCCTGCTGGTCGGGGTACTCATCGGCAGCCTCTTCCTCGGCGAGGAGTGCGGGCGCATCCGCTTCACCGCAGCCCTTTTGATTCTCGCCGGGGCCGCATTGATCCGTTTGGGGTAGAAGCAAAAGTTTTTTCTCCGCGCCTCCGCGCTCCGTGATTAAATAGGCTTCGCACCTGAATCGCAATCTCTGACACTCCGGCAGCGGGTCCGCCCATGAAAAATATCGCTCACTTCTTCTTCGAGCTCGGCATGCTCAAGCGCACGCCGCGCACCGGCTTCCAGTTTCTCGGTTCGGGGGCCGAATCAGTGGCCGAGCATATCTTTCGCACGGCGCACATCGGCTACACCCTGGCCCGTCTCGACGGCGCCGCCGACCCGGCCCGGGTGATGCTGCTCTGCCTCTTCCATGACGTCCCCGAGGCCCGCACCGGCGACCTCAACTACGTCAACAAGAAGTACGTGAAGACTGACGAAAGCCGGGCGGTGGACGACCTCGCCCGCACCCTCCCCTTCGGCGACGACTACCGGGGGCTGCACGAAGAGTTCGCCGGGCGCACCACCCGCGAAGCGCAGCTCGCCCACGACGCCGACCAGCTGGAGATGATCCTGGCGCTGAAGGAGCACAAGGATCTCGGCAACCGCAACGCCGACGAGTGGTACCCCTTCAGCCGGCGCCGCCTGCAGACCGAGGTGGCCAGGGAGCTGGCCGACACCATCTGGGAGACCGACTCGAGCCGCTGGTGGTTCGACGGCAACAGCGACTGGTGGGTCAACGGCACTTCATCGCCCCCGGCCCCTTGACGCTCTCCCCGCCAAAGTGATAGAAAACACTCCGGTTTACTGACCGTGGAGAACCCTGATGCTCGATATCCGCTACCTGCGCGACAACCTTGACGAAGCCGAAGCGCGCCTGGCCACCCGCGGCACGGCCGCCGGGCTGGCGTCGTTCCGGGCTCACGATGGCCGCCGCCGCGAGCTGATCGGCGAGAGCGAGGCGCTCAAGGCCGAGCGCAACAGCGTCTCCGCCCTGGTCGGCCGTACGGCGGACAAGAGTACGGTGCAGGGGGAGATCGCGCGCATGAAGACGGTGTCGGCGCGCATCAAGGAGCTCGACGAGGAGTTGGGCCAGGTCGAAAACGACCTGCGCGACCTGCTGCTCAACGTCCCTAACCTCCCCGACCCGGCCTGCCCGCCGGGCGCCGGCGAGGAGGACAACCCCGAGGTGCGCCGCTGGGGGACGCCGCGCCGCTTCGATTTCACTCCCAAGCCGCACTGGGAACTCGGCGAAGGGTTGGGGATTCTCGACTTCGAGCGGGCCGCCAAGCTGGCCGGGGCGCGCTTCGCCGTCAGTCTCGGTGCCGGGGCGCGGCTGGAGCGGGCGCTGATCAGCTTCATGCTCGACCTGCACACCGCCGGGGGCGGCTACGTCGAGGTCTTGCCCCCGTTCATGGTCAACCGCGAGACGATGACCGGCACCGGCCAGCTGCCCAAGTTCGAGGCCGACCTCTTCCATCTCGACGAACCCGATTATTTCCTGATCCCGACTGCGGAAGTCCCGGTGACCAACCTCTTCCGCGACGAGATCCTCGACGGCGCCCGCCTGCCGCTCTGCTACACTGCCTACACCCCCTGCTTCCGCAAGGAGGCCGGGGCCCACGGCCGCGACACCCGCGGGCTGATCCGCCAGCACCAGTTCAACAAGGTCGAGCTGGTCAAGTTCACCCGCCCCGAGGACTCCGCCGCCGAACTGGAGAAGCTTCTCGGCAATGCCGAAGAAGTCCTGCGCCGCCTCGAACTCCCCTACCGGGTGGTTGACCTGTGCACCGGCGACCTTGGTTTCTCGGCGATGCGCACCTACGACATCGAGGTCTGGCTCCCCGGGCAGGAAACCTACCGGGAGATCTCGTCGTGTTCGACCTTCGGCGACTTCCAGGCCCGCCGCGCCAACATCCGCTTCCGCCGCGAGGCCGGGGCCAAGCCCGAATTCGTCCACACCCTCAACGGCTCGGGGCTGGCGGTGGGGCGCACGCTGGTGGCGGTCCTCGAGAACTACCAGCAGGCCGACGGCTCGGTGACCGTCCCCGCCGCCCTCCGCCCGTATATGGGCGGGCTGGAAAGAATCACGGTGACGGGTGGCGAGTGACGGGAATCCGTCGGGATTGCGTCCAGAGCCTTTGAGCGTACAACAGTTAGGAGGGGTGGCCGAGCGGTTTAAGGCAGCGGTCTTGAAAACCGCCGTACTGCAAGGTACCGTGGGTTCGAATCCCACCCCCTCCGCCATTTCATCACCTTCCCGGCAAAAGGTCTTGTCTGACCGCTGTTTTTGTGCTACCAACAAAGACCATGCGGAGAGGTGGCCGAGTCGGCTGAAGGCGGCACCCTGCTAAGGTGTTGTACGGGCAACTGTACCGAGGGTTCGAATCCCTCCCTCTCCGCCACTTTAAAACCGGTGTCGCAGCGCTTGACTTTTCCCCGGCGTTGCGCGATAAACGCATTTCTTGCGCGCCTCTAGCTCAGCTGGATAGAGCATCTGACTACGGATCAGAAGGCCGGGCGTTCGAATCGCTCGAGGCGCGCCACTTATCGAAGCAAAAGCCCCGGTACCGATGTGCCGGGGCTTTTGTCTTCCGGGCCCGGGCGACTGACTCGATCAAGCCCTTGCATCCCCTCTGACCCATCGTGTACCTTCAGTTGACTCGATGCCCATGTTCAGCCGACGATCCCACAATCTGCCCATCTTCTTCTTGGTCATCAGCCTGCTGATCAGTCCAGCGGCCACGTCGGGTTACGCCTGGGGTGCCGCTGGGGAGAGTCGAAGTTTTTGGCAGGAAGGCCTCTCCGGGGCTTGGCTGCCTGATAACTGCATCGAGAACCCAACCTATCGGTGGGGAAACTCCCCGATTCGTCAAGGTTATCACCCGGTCGGTCCGTTTGCCGGGATGGCCCCGACGACCTTCTTGGCGCAATTCCCGTTGCCTGGCCGAAGTCTCAATGCCCGCCGGGTCATTAACCCACATCCTCGCATCTCAGACTACATCCTGCATCACCGCACCATTGTCCTCCTGATCTAGACCTCCCCCGCAGTCTCCCTCAAATACCTGGCATCGTCATGATGTCTGGAAAAATTCCTGGTGCGTCCGCAGATTCGCCAAGCTGGCCCGTCACGGGCTGCCATTGGCAACTGTCGCTATGCACGGTTCCGTTTGTCACCAAGAAAGGGTCATATTTATGGCACCCGCCGATATTTTTATTTTGATTCTGCTCATTGGCTCCATAATTCTTATCTGGATCGCCAGGAGATCCAGCTCTGATTCCTCAAAAGACGTATCCGCCTCCCCTGACCACGAAAGCACAGGCTCTGCCGGCCCTACGGAGAACCCTGACGGGAAGCACGACCAAACCGGCCATGGCTAAACGAAAGCAGCTGTGCTGAACAGCCGGGATTAAAATTCGCCGGTACGGGGGGGGCTCCACGGCCGACGGGCAGGGGGCGGCAGATCCTCCCACTCCTGTGGCAACTTGTTTTTGGCCTGGAGATTGGGTATGTATTGGTCCGTGAACCCTATGGGGACCTCCAGGGGGTGCACGGGTAAAAATCTTGACTGGTTAAAGTTGGCGGGTTCCTGGCTTTTGGTCAGAAGATCGGGCCTTCGAATCGCCCGAGATACGCCATTTATCAAGCAAAGGCCCCGGTACCGATGTGCCGGGGCGTTTGTCTCCCGAGGCCCGCGGCGGATGGACGAAGAGTTGTTACAGCCAGAGGACTACGATCAGCGCTTCATGGCGGCGGCCCTCGAAGAGGCATTGTCCGCCAAAGCGCTCGGCGAGGTGCCCATCGGCGCGGTGATCGTCCGTGACGGCGAAATCATCGGCCGCGGCTGCAACCGCCGCGAGGGCGATGAGGATCCCACCGCCCACGCCGAGATGCTGGCCATCCGCCAGGCCGCCGGGGCGACCGGCCATTGGCGGCTCCTCGACACCACCCTCTACGTGACCCTGGAGCCCTGCGTGATGTGCATGGGGGCGATCATTCTGGCGCGCATTCCGCGGCTGGTCTTCGCCTGCCGCGACCCGCGGGTCGGCGCCGCCGGCTCGATCTACGACTTTTCGCAGGACGCCCGCTTCAATCACCGCGTGGCGGTCACCGAGGGGGTGCTCGGCGCAGAGTGCTCGGCGCTGCTCAGCGGTTTCTTCAGGGAATTAAGGGCTGGAAAAAAATCGCGGGAACCCGTATAAAGAACACCTTGTCGAACAGCTGTTGCTAGGTAACGCCGCAGGCGGCCTCCGCAGCAGCTTGCACAGGAGACCCACGGAGGGGTGTCCGAGAGGTCGAAGGTGACAGACTCGAAATCTGTTGTACCGCAAGGTACCGTGGGTTCGAATCCCACCCCCTCCGCCAATTAAAAGCAGTAAAATCAGAGGTTTGGCCAGCGATGGCCGGGCCTTTTGGTTTATAGGGCCCGGCGCCTGATTTTGTCGGCCTGTTCAACGATTAGATCCATTAATCGGTCAAGCGCATCACAGCGGTATGGGGCAAACGACCCCTTGAAAAGTTGCAGGCCCTTTTCCTGGATTTTTTCCGCAAGGCTTTTTGCCCGTCCCAGCACCAGCCCCGGTTTGACTCCGACCTCTTCGGCAAACTGCTCCCAGTGCCTTTTCTGAATAGCATCAGAGTGGTTTTCCCCTCCGATTTTCATGGCCAACTCAGATGCCAATCCGTAGTGAGCGTAGATCCGGGTCGAGAGCAAATCGTAGAAGGGTGACAATCTGGGTCCTTCCTGCGACAGCAGCAGGGATAGGTTCTTGCCGTGTGCGTCGGAGTTGCCGATCACTCATGGCTTATCTCCCGGCACAGCCCAACTCCGGAGATGGGCCTCCAACTCAATGCCGAGGCACAAGAAGTGCAATCGGGACCTGCGCATCATCCTGGTGGCCAGCGAACTGCCGGCGGCGGCGCTGCGCAAGGCGCGGGAGGAGGGGGTCTTTTACCATGCCCTGCCGCCCGAGCAGGCCGAGGACGTCGAGGAGTTGCGCCAGGCGGTGGACTGCGCGCTGCACGAGAAGAAGTAAGCTAAGACCCGCCGGCGCGGGCGGGACAGGGACGGGATCAAGACCGGGGCGAGCAGCTGCCCCGGTTTTTCGCATCGATGAGAGGGGATTATGGCCTGCGCGTATCAGTGCGCGCAGCCGTGACCGTGGCCGTGGCCATGCCCGTGGCCGCCGCAGACCTGCTGCGCGGTCAATTCGGGGAGCCCCTCGGCGGCCAGTTGGGCCAGGTTCTCGGCCACGGTCCCGCCCTGGGCCTGGTAGACCTTGAGTCCGGCGAGGGTCAGGCCGGAGAGGGCGCCGGCGCCGATTCCGCCAACGGCGACTGCGTCAACGCTCTTGCCGCCCAAGGCCTTGAGGGGCTGGCAGGCGCCGTGGCGGTGCCCCAGGTCGCGATTGATCACCTCGCTGATGCTGCGATCCTCGGTCTCGACCACCAGGAACAGGGGTGCCGAGCCAAAGTGATTGAAGACTTCGCTCTCCAGGCCGTGATTCTGGGCAACGGGGAAACAGACTTTCATGGTGGAGCCTCCTTTTCTGTTATGTGTATTTGCACAATAAAGCAGATTCAGGCGAGAAGTCAATGGGCGCGGAGAGAATCTGCTTCCTGCTTGCGCTCCATCGCGAAAGTATGGTCCTCTTCATTGGGGCGGTGCCGTCGGTCCCGACCTGCCGGCTGCCGCCTGAGGCTGATAGCCGCTCATAGCGTGCTATCAGATGTTTCTAAAAAATAAAGCATGAAAGCAACGGGTTATGGATGACGCCATGGACATCGACCTCGACCTTCTGGAGAATCTGATTTACAAGCACGCCGACGAGATCGCCGCACGGGTGGCCGGTACCGGCTACCTGGTGCGCACGGTGGTCGGCGTCGCTACCTTCCTGCTCGACAACGAAGGGAATCTCGACCTGCTCACCGCCAAGCAGCAGGTGACTTTCGAGCGCTTTCTCAGGCCGCTGCTCGACGAACACGCCGCCAGGCGCTAGGGCGCCTCTGGTGTAATCGTGCGCGGCCATGCCCGTCGATTTTTCCGCCGCAGGCACTTGCAAGTCCGGGGAAACAAGATAAGCTTGATTGGTTTGCCTCGGGTTAGGTATCTTTAACCGGGGGTTCTTTTTTCGATTGCATGATTTTCTCCCGGCGTCTCCGCCGGAGAAGTTCCCATAATGACCACAAACCTTCCTCCTGCTCCGCCTGCCCCCGGCCGGGCGCGGCCCTCGGGCAGCGCGCCGCTGCCGATCCTGCTGCTTTTCGCGACCCTGCTGATCGCAATCGTCGGCGCATGGACATACAAGTCGCTTCGCGACGATATCCGGGCTTCGGCACAACGGACTCTGGCCGTCATTGCCGAACAGAAAAAGCAGGAGATCGACCAATGGCTCTCCCAGGCCCGCATCGATGCGGAAATTTTCTTCTCCGGGCCGAGTTCGGTGCCGGAGCTTTTCAGGCAGTGGCAGGCGGGTGGCGAACAGGATCGTGAACTGTTGGCGCAGTTGAGCGGCAGGATCGATCTCCTGGCGCGGGCCAAGAGGTGGGGCGGGGTCGCCCTGTTCGATACGCACGGCCGGCTGGCCTTCAGCCAAAGCGAGGCGATTGATCCGGAACTGGGGGCTGAGCAGATTAGGCAGGTGCTCGAAGACCGCAAGCCCCGGATTATCGACCTGCACCGCGACCGGCACGGTCATGTAGTATTCGGCATGCTGGCGCCGATCACCTCGGCCGGTACGCGCCCTCTGGGCGTCGTCTATCTGCTCTGGCTGGCGGAGCACTCCCTGTATCCGCAGGTCGAGAGGTGGCCGGTGCCGACCCGGTCGGCCGAGACCTACCTGGTAAGGGCCGAAGGAGAGCAGGTCCTCTTCCTCTCCCCCCTGCGCTTCCACCCCGGGGCCGCGTTGGCCCTGACGCGCCCGCGGGCCGCCTCCGCCCTGCCCGCGGCCCGTGCCGTCCGCGGCGAGAGGGGGCTCCTGGTCGGTGGTATCGACTACCGCGGCGTGCCCGTCCTGAGCTATGTCACGCCGGTTGCCGGCGCCCCCTGGCTGATGATCGCCGAGATCAACCAGGAGGAAGTGGAGGCCGGGATACGCACCGTGGCGTGGGGTACCGGACTGGTGGCGGTCCTTGGCCTCCTGCTGGTGTATGCCCTCGGCTACCTCTTGTGGCGCCGTGACCGCCAGAAGCAGGAACTGGCCGTGGCAGAGCTGCGTGCCGAAGCGGCGGTGCGGCAGCGCTTTCTGGATGAACTCGAGCAGCGGGTTGCGGAGCGGACCGCCGAGGCCCGGGCGATCAATGAGCAACTGGCCGCACGCGAGAAACGCCTCGAATTTGTCCTCGAAGGAAGCCGGCTGGGGACCTGGGACTGGAACATCGCGACCGGTGAGGTCAGCCGCAACGACTACTGGGCGGCGATGCTCGGCTATACGCTCCGGGAAGTCGATGATGCCACTGCCGACAGCTGGCTGGCGTTGATTCATCCTGAAGACCGGGAGCGTGCCCGGCAGTCGATCGACGATCACCTGGCCGGGAAGATTCCGCTCCACGAGGTCGAGTACCGGATGCGGGGCAAGGACGGCAGCTACAACTGGATCCTCGATCGGGCGCAGGTTGTGCAGCGCGATGAACAGGGCCGGCCGCTGCGCATGTCGGGGACCCACGAAAGCATCAGCCACCGCAAGGAAGCCGAGGGGCAGCTGCTGCGGGCGCGGGAGGAAGCCGAACTGGCCAACCGGGCCTTGCAGGCCGTCAATGAAAAGCTCCACCGGCTGGCGACCACTGATGCCCTGACCGGGACCTGGAACCGCCGTCACTTCGAGGAGTGCGCGACCGCGGCGATCGCCAGGGCGCATCGCTACCATGAGCCGCTATGCCTGATCCTCTTCGATATCGATCACTTCAAGAGCATCAACGACCGCTGCGGCCACGAGATGGGCGACCGCGTCCTTGTCGAAGTGGCGCATCTGCTCGGGGAGAAGCTGCGGGAGACGGAGGTCCTGGCGCGATGGGGCGGGGAGGAGTTCGTGCTGCTCCTCCCCCATTGCACGGCGGCGGAGGGGGTGGCGGCGGCGGAACGGCTGCGCCACCTGCTGGAAGAGCGCCCCCTCCCCTGCGCGGAGAGGGTCACTGCCAGCTTCGGTATCGGCGAACTGCGGGCCGAAGAGGGCTTCCCGGATTGGCTCAGGCGGGTCGACAAGGCAATGTATGCAGCCAAGGCGACGGGGCGCAACACGGTCTGCCGGGCCGAATGAGCCGCAGGCCTGACTCGCTGTCCCGGCGGTTGTGACCCTTGTGTGCCGCGGGATCAAGTGGTACGTTTAGAGCCAGGAGGTGGATCGGAAGGCGGGACGTTGGCGATGAGCATGCGTATTCTTCTGTTCGAGGACGATGACGACCTGCGTCAGTTGGTCAGTGCTTTCCTGAACGGCCAGGGCTACGAGGTCCTGGCTTTTGCCAGTCCTCTTGCCTGTGCGATGATCGCGCAGGGGAAATGCCAGTGCCCCCGGGAAAATTCCTGTGCCGATATTCTCATCACCGATATGCACATGCCGGGGATGTCCGGTCTTGAGCTGATTCAGTTCCAGGCGCAGCGCGGCTGTCACGCTCCCGCCGAAAACAAGCTGGTGCTCTCGTCGGCCCTGACGCCCGGCCTGGAGAGCGAACTCCGCAGCCTTGGCTGCCGGATGCTGCGCAAACCCTTCAGGCTCTCCGAACTTCTGGAGGTGGTCAAGGACTGTGCAGCGAGTATCGATCCCGGTCGCCGCCTCACTCCGCTCGAGGCTCTTTGGGAAGCGCCCCCCGTCGCCGGCAATGTCACTCTGACTCTTTGAGAAGTTCTCCCTCTCACTGTCATCTCCCCCTGAAAAGCGAGGATGGTTCATGGATAACAGCAACGAGATTTTTCCTCCGGATGAAGATTTTGCCGCCCTGCTGGAGAGCAGCCTTCGTGACACGGTGGCCCTGCGCACCGGCGACAAGGTCGAGGCCACCGTGCTGCAGGTCGGCGGCGAGTGGGTCTTCCTCGATGTCGGCCAGAAGGGCGAGGGCTGCCTGGATGCAAAGGAAATGCTCGATGCCGACGGCAAGCCGACCGTGGCCGCCGGTGATCGGCTGACGGTCTACTTCCTCGGCCGCAGCGCCGACGAACTGCGCTTCACCACCCGTCTCGGCGGTCGCTCCGGGGCCGGCACCGCCCACCTCGAGGAGGCCTGGCGCAGCGGCATCCCGGTGGAGGGGCGGCTCGAGAAAGAGGTCAAGGGCGGCTACGAAGTGCGACTCCCCGGCGGGGTGCGCGCCTTCTGCCCCTTCTCCCAGCTCGGCCGCGGCCGCCAGGAGAGCAGCGAGTCGCTGCTCGGCCAGACCCTGGCGATGCGCATCACCCAGTTCGGCGAGCAGGGGCGCAACATTGTCGTTTCGCGCCGCGAACTGCTCGAGGAGGAGCGCCGCCAGCAGCGCGAGGCGCTCAAGGAGACGCTGCGCGAAGGGCAGGTGGTGCGCGGCCGCGTGACCGCCATCCGCGATTTCGGCGCCTTCGTCGATATCGGCGGGATCGAAGGTCTGCTGCCGATCAGCGAGATCGCCTGGGGGCGGGTCGGCGCGGTCGACGAGGTCCTTCAGGTCGGCCAGGAGCTGGAAGTCGCGGTCAAAAGCTGCGACTGGGAGAAGGAACGCTTCTCCTTCAGCCTGCGCGACACCCTTGCCGACCCCTGGCAGCAGAAGGTCGGCAGCCTCTACCGGGAGGGACAGACGGTGACCGGCACGGTGGTGCGCCTCGCCCAGTTCGGCGCCTTCGTCGGCATCGACGAGGGGATCGACGGCCTGCTGCCGATCGGTCGCCTCGGCGGAGCCGCCGGCAAGCGTCTCAAGCATCCGCAGGAGGTGCTCCAGGTCGGCCAGCAGTTGCTGGTGGTCATCGAGAGTATCGACCGCGCCCAACGGCGCATCGCCCTGGCCCCGGCCGGCGAGGGGAGCCGCGAAGAGGGGCCGACCGCCTACACTGCGCCGTCGGCCTCGATGGGGACTTTCGGCGACCTGCTCAAGGCCCGCATGGAGCGCGGCAAGAGCCGTTAAGGGCCGCGCTAAAAGCCCTTTACAGCCCGGGGCCGCTGGTGTATTTTGCCCCTTCCGCGGAGAGGTGACCGAGAGGCCGAAGGTGCACGACTGGAAATCGTGTGTACCGCAAGGTACCGAGGGTTCGAATCCCTCCCTCTCCGCCAGTTAAAAGCTTGCTGTGGAGGGCACCCGCGGCGCTTTTCTCTTGTAGCTCGATGGTTGTTGGTGGCTTTGGAGCCGCTTGCCGCCAGAAGTGACAGCCGGGTCCCGCGCAACGGCCGGCCGTGAACCCCGTCAGGCCCGGAAGGGAGCAGCGGCAGCGGCACTGGGCGTGTGCCGCGGGGGTGCCTGGCTGTCACTTGTGCCGGCGAACGCCGTCCACACCGTCGTCCAACTCCCGGAGCCATGGCCTATCTCGTTCTCGCCCGCAAGTGGCGCCCGCAGACTTTCGCCGACCTGGTCGGCCAGGAGCACGTCAGCCGCACCCTGGCCAACGCCATCCGCTCGGGACGCATCCACCACGCCTTCCTCTTCACCGGTGCCCGCGGGGTCGGCAAGACCTCGGCGGCGCGCATCCTGGCCAAGGCCCTCAACTGTGAGGCCGGGCTGAGCGACACCCCCTGCGGCATCTGCCCCTCCTGCACCGAGATCACCGCCGGCCAGGGGCTCGACGTCATCGAGATCGACGGGGCTTCCAACACCGGCGTCGACGATGTCCGCGAACTGCGCGACAATATTCGCTACCTGCCCAGCCGTTCGCGCTTCAAGATCTTCATCATTGACGAAGTGCACATGCTCTCGACCAGTGCCTTCAACGCCCTGCTGAAGACCCTGGAGGAGCCGCCGCCCCACGCCAAGTTCATCTTCGCCACCACCGAGCCGCACAAGATCCCGGTCACCATCCTGTCGCGCTGCCAGCGCTTCGACTTCCGCAAGATCACGCTGGTGCGGATTGCCGGTCGCCTGGCGGAGATCGCCGCCGCCGAGCAGATTTCCATCAGCGAGCGCAGCCTGGCGCTGATCGCCCGCCACGGCGAGGGGAGCATGCGCGATGCGCTGTCGACCTTCGATCAGGTGCTGGCCTTCTGCGGCGAGCAGATCGATGATGCGGATGTCCAGGCGCTCCTCGGCATGGTCGACCGCCGGCTGCTCCTCGATGCGGTGGAGGCGATCGTCCGCCGCAACCCGCAGCAGGCCCTCGAGTGCGCCCGCCGCTTCGACCAACTGGGTGTGGCTTTGCGCCAGGTCGCCCAGGAACTGGTCGAGGTCTTCCGCGCCCTGGTGATCTGCCAGGTGGTGCCGCAGCCGGAAGAGCTCCTCGACCTGGTCGAGGAGGAGCTCCAGACCCTGCGCCAGCTCTCCGGGGCCAGCAGCCTCGACGATCTGCAGCGCATCGTCACGCTGCTCCTCAAGCTGCAGGGTGAGCTGGCGAGCAGCCCCTTCCCCCTGCTCAGCCTGGAGATGGCCCTGGTGCGGCTGGCCACCCTGCCGGCCAGCGAAGATCTCGGCAAGCTGCTGGCCCGCCTGGAGGGGCTCGAGAAGCGCCTGGCGGCGGCACCCGTGCTTCCCGCTGTCTCGGCCGCCGCCCGCCCGTCCGCACCCGCACCCTCTCAGGCGGCTCCCCCTCCTCCTCCTCCGCCGCCTGCCGGGGCCCCGGCAAAAAAGCCTGAGCCCCCGGCGCCTGACCCGCCCACGGCCCGGGGGTGGGAGGAACTGGTCGAACAGGTCAAGAAGAGCCGGCCGCTGCTCGGTTCGCTCCTCGAGCACGGGCGTCTGCTGCGTCTCGAGCTGCCGGTGCTGGAAGTCGGCTACGTCGAGGGTTCTTTTCACCTGGCCCAGCTGCAGGATGGCGACAATCGCCAGGCGGTCGAGGAGATCGCCCGGGGCTTCCTGGCGCAACCGGTCAACCTGAAGGTCGTCTCCGTCAGTGCTGATCGGCCGGATGCCCCTCCCTCCCTGGTCGAGGCGCGCCAGCGCCAGGAGAGCGACCGCCAGCGTCGCCTCAAGGAAAATGCCCTCAAGCATCCGGCGCTGAAGATGATCGAGGAGATCTTCGGGGCGGAAGTGAAGAACGTCATACCGATCGATAAGGGTTTTGTTTAACAGCCCGTAATAACTAACTTTCTGTAAGGAGTGCAGACATGCTCGGACGTGGTGGCATCGGCAACATCATGAAGCAGGCGCAGATGATGCAGAAGCGCATGGCGCAGCTGCAGGAGGAACTGGAGGCCCGGCGCATCGAGGCGTCGTCGGGGGGCGGGATGGTCAAGGCGGTGGTCAGCGGCAAGCAGCAGCTGATCTCCCTGACCATCGATCCCAAGGCGGTCGACCCGGATGACGTGGAAATGCTCCAGGACCTGGTGGTGGCGGCGGTGAGCGAGGCGCTCAAGGAGAGCCAGAAGATGTCGCAGGAAGAAATGGGCAAGATCACCGGGGGAATGAATATTCCGGGATTGACCTAGCGGCCGCTGAAAAGAACCCGTCGCCCAAATAAGTTTTGACATCGGTAAAAAATTTTTAGCAAGATAAAATATTGTTCTAATGTTTGATAAAATCTTGAATAACTGAAAAATCGCATGCTAGACTCCATTCCGTCTTTCACGCGGCTGGTGGCTGAATTGGCCAAGTTTCCGGGAGTCGGCAATAAAACGGCGACCCGGCTGGCCTTTTATTTGCTCCGCCAGCCGGAGTCGGTGAGCCAGGCCCTGGCCGAGGCGCTCCTCGAGGTCAAGCGCCGTATTCGCTTCTGTTCGCGCTGCTTCCATATCACCGAGCAGGACCCCTGCCCGCTGTGCAGCGACCCGGCCCGCGACGGCAGCCTGCTGTGCGTGGTCGAGGAACCCCAGGCGGTGCTGGCCATCGAGCGCAGCCGCTCCTTTCGCGGCCGCTACCACGTGCTCCACGGGGCCCTCTCGCCCCTCGACGGCATCGGCCCGGAGGCGCTGAAGATCGCCCCCCTGCTCGAGCGTCTGCGCGAGGGGGAGGTTAAGGAAGTTCTGGTGGCCACCAATTTTACCGTCGAGGGGGATGCCACCGCCCTCTACCTGGCTCGCCTGATTCAGGGGCTGGATGTGCGGGTCACCCGTCTGGCCTACGGCATCCCGATGGGGAGCGAGCTCGAATACGTCGACGAGGCCACGGTGCACCGCGCCGTCGAAGGTCGTCGCGACATCTGACAGCCCAATAACACCGCCGCCCGGCGGTCTCAAGCGCCACACCACCTAAGCAAGGGGAGGAACGAATGTCGAAGAGCAAGTCGAAGAGCATGGTCTGCATCGATGGCAACACCGCGGCGGCCCATGTCGCCCATGCCACCAACGAAGTGATTGCCATTTACCCGATCACGCCGTCGTCGGTGATGGGCGAGATTTCCGACATGAAGAGCGCCATGGGCGAGAAGAACATCTGGGGGACGGTTCCCAAGGTGGTCGAAATGCAGTCGGAAGGCGGCGCCGCCGGTGCGGTCCACGGGGCCCTGCAGGCCGGCGCCCTGACCACCACCTTCACCGCCTCCCAGGGGCTGCTGCTGATGATCCCCAACATGTTCAAGATCGCCGGTGAGCTGACCCCGACGGTCTTCCACGTGTCAGCGCGCGCCATCGCTGCCCAGGCGCTGTCGATCTTCGGCGATCACTCCGACGTCATGTCCTGCCGCTCCACCGGCTGGGCGATGCTCTGCTCCGACAATGTCCAGGAGGTCATGGACTTCGCCCTGGTGGCCCAGGCCGCCACGCTGGAGTCGCGCATCCCCTTCCTGCACTTCTTCGACGGCTTCCGCACCTCTCATGAGATCCAGAAGGTCAATGCCCTGTCGACCCTGGAAATGAAGCACATGATCGATGACGAGCTGGTCCGCGCCCACCGCGCCCGGGCCCTCTCGCCGGATCACCCGGTGCTGCGCGGCACCGCCCAGAACCCGGACGTCTACTTCCAGGGGCGCGAGACCGTCAACAGCTTCTATGACCAGGTCCCGGCGCTCCTCCAGGCCCAGTTCGACAAGTTCGCCAAGCTCACCGGCCGCCAGTACAGCCTCTTCGACTACGTCGGCGCGCCGAACGCCGAGCGCGTCATCGTCATGATGGGCTCGGGCTGCGACACCGTCCACGAGCTGGTCGAGCACCTGGTCTCGCAGGGCGAGAAAGTCGGTCTGCTCAAGGTCCGCCTCTTCCTCCCCTTCGACGTCAAGGGCTTTGCCGCCGCGCTGCCCAAGACCGTGCGCAAGATTGCCGTTCTCGACCGCACCAAGGAGCCGGGCTCGCTGGGTGAGCCGCTCTACCACAACGTGCGCACCGCCATCGGCGAAGCGATGGCCGACGGGCAGGTCTCTTTCCAGGGCTATCCGGCGATCGTCGGCGGTCGCTACGGCCTCGGCTCTTACGAGTTCTCCCCGGGGATGGCCAAGGCGGTCTTCGACAACCTCTCCAAGGACAAGCCGGTCAACCATTTCGTGGTCGGCATCAAGGACGACGTCACCGGCCGCTACCTCGACTACGACGCCAACTACCGGGTGCCCTTCGCCGGCTACTCGGCCATGTTCTACGGGCTGGGCTCGGACGGCACGGTCGGCGCCAACAAGAACTCGATCAAGATCATCGGCGACAACACCGACAACGAGGTTCAGGCCTACTTCGTCTACGACTCGAAGAAGGCCGGCAGCATGACCACCTCGCACCTGCGCTTCGGCAAGCAGGCGATCCGCTCCCCCTATCTGATCACCAGCGCCGACTTCGTCGCCTGTCACAACTTCTCCTTCCTCGAGAAGTACGACATGCTCAGAAACGCCAAGGATGGCGCAACCTTCCTCCTCAACAGCCCCTATGGCAACGATGAGGTCTGGGCCCATCTGCCGAAGAAGGTTCAGCAGCAGATCATCGACAAAAAGCTCAAGCTCTTCGTCATCGACGGCGTGCGCCTCGGCAACGAGATCGGCCTCGGGCCCCGCATCAACGTGATCATGCAGACCGCCTTCTTCAAAATCTCCGATATCATCCCCCTCGACCTGGCGATCGGCGAGATCAAGGACGCCATCGTCAAGAGCTACAGCAAGGCCGGCGAGAAGGTCCTGAATATGAACAACCGGGCGGTGGACGTCGCCCTGGAGAACATTCAGGCGGTGAGCGTGCCGACCCAGGCCGACAGCGCCCTGGGGATGAAGATCGGTCAGTGGGCGGGGACGCCGGAGATCGTGCAGAGCGCCCTCGGCCCGATCATCGACGCCCTCGGCGACCAGCTGCCGGTCTCGGCGATGCCCGCCGACGGCACCTTCCCCACCGGCACCGCGATGTTCGAGAAGCGCAACATCGCCGTCGAAGTCCCGGTGTGGGACGAGGAGCTGTGCATCCAGTGCGGCATCTGCTCCTTCGTCTGCCCGCATGCCACTATCCGCATGAAGATCTACGACGAGGCGCAGCTGGCCGGCGCCCCGGCGAGCTTCAAGTCCTGCGCCGCCCGCGGCAAGGAGTTCGAAGGGAAGAAGTTCACCCTGCAGGTGGCGGTCGAGGACTGCACCGGCTGCGGCGCCTGCGTCTACAACTGCCCGGCGAAGAGCAAGAGCGACGAGGGCCACAAGGCGATCAACATGCACGCCCAGGTCCCGCTGCGCGAGCAGGAGGCGGCCAACTGGGAGTTCTTCCTCAGCCTCCCGGACACGGACCCGACGCTGGTCAATCGCGGCACCCTCAAGGGGAGCCAGCTGCTCCCGCCGATGTTCGAGTTCTCCGGCGCCTGCGCCGGCTGCGGCGAGACCCCCTTCGTCAAGCTCTGCTCCCAGCTCTTCGGTGATCGCATG
>CAYQLP010000004.1:0-40561 GCA_964418505.1 uncultured Geobacteraceae bacterium
CCGGCTCTGTTTTTTATTGAAGGGCCAAGGGAGCCTCTGTTATTTTATAAAGTTCGCATATTAAACTTTTTAGGCTCCCAGGAGTGCCTGTGGCAAACAAGGTAACGATCAAGTTCTTGAGCGGACAGGTAAAGGGCGGCCAGCTCCTCCGTGGGCTCGACCCGGACGACATCAGCGTCGAACTGCTGCGGACCCGGGGGGGCACGGCGGAACCCTGCGCCCTGGAAGAAATCGCCTTCATCAAATTCCTCGGCGAACCGGACCCCGCCGCCCCGGCCGGCGACCGGCGTTTCAGCCAGGAGATCAAGCTGGTGACCGGCGATCACTTCCACCTGAGCTTTCCCCAGCAGCCTTTCATCGCCGGCTTTATCGCCCATCCCGTTGACCCGGCCAGCGATTTCCACACCATCTTCATTCCCGCCGGGGCACTGACCCGGCAGCATGCCGAACGTCTCCACGCCGCACTGACGCAACTAGCCGCCCTGGAAGGCCCCGAAATCGTGGAGCTGGACATTCCCGATCTCGAGGCTGCCGTCGAACTGTCAGGTATGGTCGGCAGGCCGATCCCCCTCAGGGCCCTCAAGCGCAGCACCGACAGCCTTCGTTACAGCGCGCAGCAGCGCATCGGCGACATCCTCGTCGAAGCCGGGCTGGTCACGCAGCGGCAGATCGAGCAGGTGCTGGCTGAAAACGTCGCCGACAAACGCCAGCGCCTGGGCGCGCACCTCGTCCGCCTCGGCCTGATCAGCGAGGAGCAGCTACTCTCGGCGCTGGCCCACAAGTTTGAACTGGAGGTGGTCGATCTGGCGGGCCTGGTGCCGGAACCGGCGGCCCTCAAGCTGGTCCCCGCCGAGATGATGCTGAAGAGGCAGGTCCTGCCCCTGAAGATCAGGAACCGCCGGCTGGTGGTGGCCACCGCCAACCCCACCGACCCGCTGATCGCCCAGGATCTCCACTTCGCCGCCAACGTCCCGATCGAGCTGGTGGTCGCCGGCCCGGCGCAGATCGCCGCCCGCCTGGCCGAAATGCACTCGACCCCGGTCACCACCGGCATCGAGGAGCTGATCAGCGGCCTGGGCAGCGACCTGGACGTGCAGTTCGAGGAAGAGAACGAAATCGGCAAGGTCACCGAGTCCGACTCCAAGGTCATCAACCTGGTCAACAAGGTGCTCCTCGATGCCTACCGGCGCGGGGCCTCGGACATCCATTTCGAGCCGGGGATGGGCACCCTGCCGCTGAAAATCCGCTACCGCAGAGACGGCATGTGCAGCGACACCCACCAGATCGCGGCGGCCTTCAAGGCGGCGATCGTCTCGCGCATCAAGATTCTCGCCAAGCTCGACATCACCGAGCGGCGCCGGCCGCAGAGCGGCAAGATCCTCTTCAAGGTCGGCGGCGAGCGCATCGAGTACCGCGTCGAGACCACCCCGACCATCGGCGGCCAGGAAGACGCCGTGCTCAGGGTCCTCAGTACCTCCGAGGTACTGAGCCTCGAGCAGATCGGCTTCACCCCCAGGAACCTGGTGCAGCTGCGCCAGGCCCTGCAGAAACCCCACGGCCTGATTCTCTGCGTCGGCCCCACCGGAGCCGGCAAGACCACCACCCTGCACGCCGCGCTCTCCGAGATCAACACTCCCGACCGCAAGATCTGGACGGCGGAAGACCCGGTGGAGATCACCCAGGAAGGGCTGCGCCAGGTCCAGGTCCTGCCCAAGATCGGCTTCACCTTCGACGAGGCGCTGCGCTCCTTCCTGCGCTCCGACCCCGACGTGATCATGATCGGCGAGATGCGCGACGCGCTGACCTGCAAGACGGCGATCGGCGCCTCCCTGACCGGCCACCTGGTCTTCAGCACCCTGCACACCAACAGCGCGGCGGAAACCGTCGTGCGCCTGATCGAGATCGGCATCGATCCCTTCAACTTCGCCGACGCCCTGCTGACCATCGTCGCCCAGCGCCTGGCGCGCCGCCTGTGTACCCACTGCCGCGAGCCCTACCATCCCGGCCGGGCCGAATACGACGATCTGGTGGCGAGCTACGGCGCGGAAGCTTTCGCCAGGGACGGCCTGCCCGCCTACTCGCCGGACCTGCAGTTGATGCGCGCGAAGGGGTGCAGCAGATGTGAAGGTCAGGGCTACAGCGGCAGGATCGCCATCCACGAGCAGCTGCTCAACTCGCAGAAGATCAAGCAGGCGATCAAACGCGGCTCGGGGGTCGACGCCATCGAGGCGATCGGGCTGGAGGAGGGGATGATGACCCTGCGCCAGGATGGTATTTTGAAGATTTTCGAAGGGCTGACCGACCTGGTTCAGATCAACCGGGTGGTCCTCTAACAACCAGCCGGACTAACGCACGGCCTGGGCCACGCTGCGCAGTTCGTCGCCCAGCGCTTCCGGGATATCGCCGCGGCCAAGCAGGCTTTCCACCTGTTTGGCCGCTTCGCGTTTCCACCCCTTGGCGAGGTAGACCTGGGCGATGCGCAGAGCCCAGCGCGGATTGTCCTGCTCGCTGCGCAGGGCGCCCTTGAAGGATTCCAGGGCCCGGTCGAGGTTGCTGCCGCGGCGCAGCCAGAATTCGGCGAGCAGCGGATGCGCCCCGCCGCCGCAGCCTCCCGCCGGCAGCCTGGAAAGCAGTTTCTCGGCCGCGGGGAGATCGCCGCCCTGCTCCTGCAGTGCGGCGCACAGGGCCAGCGTCGCTGGATCCGCCTCGCCGGCCGCCAGCGCCGCATCACAGGCCGCCGCCGCCCCGGCGAGATTGCCGCGCCGCCCCTCGAGTTGGGCGATGCGGCTCCAACAATAGCCGGTGAAGCGCCCCTCCTCGAGGCTGCGGCGCAGCAGCGCGTCGAGGTCGGCCTGCCGGCCGCTGACCGCCAGCAGCGACACCAGGGCATCAAAAGCGCTGAACAGCCCGGGCATGGCGGCCAATGCGGCGCGCAGGCAGTTTTCCGCCTCGGCGGCCCGTCCGGCCCGGGCCAGAACCCCTCCGTACTCGGCCTGCCACAGCGGCCCGCGTTCGCCGGCCGGCACGGTGGCGAAAAGCTTCAGGGCCTGGCGGTCATCCCCCTCCTGTGCCGCCAGCCAGCCCTGCAGGAAGGTCTCGCCGGCCGCCGCATAGCGTTCGGCCAGTTCCGGCGGCAGCGTCGCCAGGAGCAGCTCGAGCCGCTCTTCGGCCGCCAGTTCCTCCTCCGCCGCCGGTGCCGCGGGGGCGCAGGTCGGTCCGCACCCCCCGCCGCAGCCGTGTGCGCCAGGCGTGGAGGTCGCGGCGGCGACCGGCGCACCCTGCGCTTCATTCAGCAGACCTTCGATCCGCCCGCGCAATTCAGGGCTGCGCGCCTGCTCCCGGGCCAGTTGCAGGTGCTCCCGCGCCTTGATCCGGTTGCCGAGGCGCAAGGCCCCTTCCCCCTCGGCCAGGTTCAGCCCGGCCAGGCGGTCGCCGGCCTCCGCCGCCCGGGCATCGATGCGCGGCAGCTCGGACTCGGGCACCGCCTGGCGGTCCAGTCCGCGGATGGCGCTGAGCAGGGCGGCCCACTCGCCGCGGGCATGAAGCTTTTCGATCTCCGCCAGCGGGTCACGCTTGCCGAAGAGGCTTTTGAACAGGCTCATGGGTTCCTCACACAAATGGAATCGGATGGGCAATGGTTAGCATGCCGCCGGCAGGCAGGCAAACCAAATGTGCGCGGCCGGCAGCGCCCTTCGCCCTTGCCTCCCCCCCCCGAAATGGGCTATAAGCCGACCATCTCCGGAGTAACAGGTGCCACATGAGCGAAGATACCAAGAAGATCATCTATTCGATGGTCGGCGTCAGCAAGCATTACAACAAGCAGCCGATCATCAAGGATATTTCCCTCTCCTACTTCTACGGCGCCAAGATCGGCGTCCTCGGCCTCAACGGCTCGGGGAAGTCGACCCTGCTGCGCATCATGGCCGGGGTCGACAAAGAGTTCAACGGCCAGACCATCCTTTCCGAAGGGTATACCGTCGGCTATCTCGAGCAGGAGCCGCTGGTCGACTGCACCAAGACGGTGCGCGAGGTGGTCGAGGAAGGGGTCCAGGAGACCGTCGATCTGCTCCGCGAGTTCGAGGAGATCAACAACGCCTTCGCCGACCCCGACGCCGACATGGAGAAGCTCTGCGAGCGCCAGGCGGTGGTGCAGGACCGCCTCGACGCCCTCGATGCCTGGGAGCTCGACTCGCGTCTCGACCTGGCCATGGACGCGCTGCGCTGCCCGCCCGCCGACACCTCGGTGGCGGTCCTCTCCGGCGGCGAGAAGCGCCGCGTCGCCCTGTGCCGGCTGCTGCTGCAGAAGCCCGACATCCTCCTCCTCGACGAGCCGACCAACCACCTCGACGCCGAGACGGTCGGCTGGCTCGAGCAGCACCTGCAGCGCTACGAGGGGACGGTCATCGCCGTCACCCATGACCGCTACTTCCTCGACAACGTCGCCGGCTGGATCCTCGAACTCGACCGCGGTCACGGCATCCCCTGGAAGGGGAACTACTCTTCCTGGCTGGAGCAGAAACAGGAGCGTCTGCGCCGCGAGGAGAAGGCCGAGAGCCAGCGGCAGAAGACCCTGCAGCACGAGCTGGAATGGGTGCGCATGTCGCCCAAGGCCCGCCACGCCAAGGGTCAGGCGCGCATCAGCGCCTACGAGAAGCTCCTCAACCAGGAGGGCGCCCAGCGCGAGCGCGAACTCGAGCTGTACATCCCCCCGGGACCGCGCCTCGGCGGGGTGGTCATCGAGGCCCAGGGGATCGCCAAGGGCTACGGCGACCGCCTCCTCTACGACAACCTGACCTTCAGCCTCCCCCCCGGCGGCATCGTCGGCATCATCGGCCCCAACGGTGCCGGCAAGACCACCCTCTTCCGCCTGATCAGCGGCCAGGAGCAGCCCGACGCGGGGAGCTTCAAGGTCGGCGAGACGGTGAAACTGGCCTATGCCGACCAGGAGCGCGGCCTCGATCCTGAGAAAACCCTCTGGGAAGAGATCACCGGCGGCCAGGAGCAGATCCCCCTGGGCAAGCAGCTGGTCAACTCGCGCGGCTACGTGGCGCGCTTCAACTTCTCCGGCTCCGATCAGCAGAAGAAGGTCGGCGTCCTCTCCGGCGGCGAGCGTAACCGCGTGCACCTGGCCAAGATGCTCCGCGAGGAGGCCAACGTCCTGCTCCTCGACGAACCGACCAACGACCTCGACGTCAACACCCTGCGGGCGCTGGAGGAGGCGCTGGAGAACTTCGCCGGCTGCGCGGTGGTGATCAGCCACGACCGCTGGTTCCTCGACCGCATCGCCACCCACATCCTGGCCTTCGAGGGGGATTCCCAGGTGACCTGGTTCGAGGGGAACTACTCGGAGTACGAGGAAGACCGCAAAAAACGCCTCGGCGCCGCCGCCGACCGTCCCCACCGCATCAAGTACCGGCAGCTGACCCGTCAGTAGGCCCGGGAGGGATCAACCATGCTGAGCGCATTCGAACTGGCCCAGGGGCGGCTGCGGCAGATCCAGGTGGAGAGCATCGACGATCTGCGCGGCTGCCAGCCGGTGTGGGTCGACCTGGTTGAACCGAGCGAGGAGGAACGCGACTGGGTCCTCGAGATCTTCGGCCTGGACCTCCCCGAAGAGGACGAGGTCGGCGACATCGAGGCCAGCGCCCGCTTCTTCGAAAAAGACGTCGACAACGGCGACGAACTCCACATCCGCTCCGACTTCTTCCGCGAGGAGGACGAGGTCGGCGAGAACGTGCGCGTCGCCTTCATCCTCAAGAACTCGGTGCTCTTCAGCGTCCACGAGGAGGACCTGCCGCAGTTCCGCCTCCTGCGCCTGCGCGCCCGCCGCCAGCCCGACTACGTCGAGGACGAGAAGGACATCCTCCTCGAGATGTTCGCCGCCGACGCCGAATATTCCGCGGATGTCCTCGAAGGGATCTACAAACGCCTCGACGCCTTCGGCGAAAAGGTCCTCGGCACCCACCTCACCGACGAGAGCGCCGGCGAGGTCCTGGCCAGCATCGCCCGCGAGGAGGACCTCAACGGCCACATCCGCCGCAACCTGATGGACACCCGCCGCGCCGCCTCCTTCCTGGTGCGCATCAAGCGCCTCAATGCCGAGCAGACCGAGGATGTCCGCCAGATCCTGCGCGACATCGACTCCCTCGACGGCCACACCGCCTTCCTCTTCGAGAAGCTCAACTTCCTGATGGACGCCACCGTCGGTTTCATCAACATCAACCAGAACAAGATCGTCAAGATCTTCTCGGTGGCCGCGGTGGCCCTTCTGCCGCCGACGCTGATCGCCAGCGTCTACGGCATGAACTTCCGCTATCTCCCCGAACTGCAGTGGCAGTACGGCTATCCCTTCTCGATCGGCCTGATGGTCGTCTCGGTAATCATCCCCTTCTGGTATTTCCGCCGCAAGGGCTGGCTGTAGCAGACCAGGCCGCTTAAAAACTGCTGCGGAGGTCATCTGCGGTGTTTTTCAACGGCCTGCTTTTTCAGTGCGAACGTCGCCAAGCCACCGCCGCGTAATCGGCGAGCAGGGCCAGGGGGATGAAGGTGTCGGCCTCGGTGGTCGGCGTGCCGATGAGCTGCCGGGTGCACTCCTGCAGCAGCGAGAATTCCTGCCGGAAGGTGTCGCGGAACGGCCAGCGCAGCAGGCTGGCGGGGAGAGCCCGGGGATCGGCCCCGTGGAGGCTGCACAGCTCGGCAGTGAAGTCCTCCCCCGAGAGGTCGAGGTTGGGCAGGCCGTGCAGGCGGCAGGTCATCGGCCGGTAGGCATAGAGCAGACAGAGACCCCCTTCGCCCAGCAGCGGGCAGGGGGTTTCGTCGTCTTCGGGCATCTCCGTCCAGTCGTCGTCGGGGAGCTCGTTGAGGAGATAGGGGGGCCGCAGTTGCGGCCAGCGGCGCTGCAGTTCGGCCAGGCGCGGCCGGCAGCGGGCCAGCACCGCGTCGCGGGTCGCCGCCGGCAACAGCGCGAAGCCCTGCCGCAGCAGCAGCGCGTCGAGGAGGGTGATGTCGAAGAGCCCGCGGCAGCAGGCGCTGCAGCCCGCCCGGCAGGCCAGCATTCCCGGCGGCGCCGCGGCAAGGACGGTATTGAACCAGGTGTCGAGCGCGCCGAGGAGTGACCGGTAGGCGTCGACCAGCGGCTGCACCCCGGGCGCTTCGCTCACCCTTTCCCCAACTCCTGCGAACGGCGGGTCGCTCTCGCCACCGCCTCGACCAGGGCGCCGCGCAGGTCCCGCTCGTCCAGCGCGGTCAGCCCGGCCAGGGTCGTCCCCCCCGGCGAGCAGACCTTGCGCCGCAGTTCTGCCGGATCCTCGCCGCTCTCCGCCACCAGGCGGGCCGCGCCGAGGACCGTGCGGGTGGCCAGTTCGAGGGCGGTCTCCGCGGGCAGCCCCGCGGCGACCCCGCCGGCGGCCAGCGCCTCGATGACGCTGAAGACGTAGGCCGGCCCCGAGCCGGAGAGCCCGGTCACCGCATCCATCTGCCCCTCCTCCACCGTGCACACCGCGCCGACCGCGCGGAAGAGCCCGGCTGCGGTTTCGAGGTCGGCGGCCGTGGCGAAGCGCCCGGCGCAGATCGCCGTCGCCCCGCTGCCGACCAGCGCCGGGGTGTTGGGCATGGCCCGCACCACCCGCAGCGCCCCGCCGAGCAGCCCCTCGAGGGTGATCGTCGCCGTGCCGGCGAGGATCGAGACCAGCAGATGCCCGGCACCGATGGCCCCGGCCAGTTCGGGGACCACCGCCGGCACCAGCTGCGGCTTGATGGCCAGGACCAGCAGCGGGCAGCGTGAGGCCGCCTCGCGGTTGCCGGCAGCCACGGTCACGCCGTAGGTGTCACGCAGCAGCGCCTGGCGCTCCGGGCTGGGGTCGGAGATGATGATTCGTGCGCCAGGATGACCCTGGGCGAGCAGCCCCTTGATCAGGGCCTCGGCCATATTGCCGCCGCCGATGAAACCGATATTCTCCGTCTGATTCACACGTGCACCCCTTTCACTCTGTTTTCCCCGGCTTCCCCCACTCCTCGGTTCCCCAGGATTTGAAGCGCGGCGTCCACGGCGACTGGCTGCGCGGCACCAAGGGCGCCTCCTCTTCCGCCGGCCCGGCCTCGACGGCCGTTTCCGCGGGCGCCGGCGTAAATGGCGGAGCCTCTGCCGGGGTCGGGGCTGCGAGCGGCTCCACCACGGGAGTGGCTACAGCGCCCGGGGCGGGGACGGGCTGCTCGGCCACGGGTGAGAGAGGAGCGGCGATCGGGGCCGAGGGAGCCGGAACAGCAACCGGGGCGGCGGACGGAGTTACCTTCGGTGCGGCCGGAGACGCAACCCGGGGCTTGCCGGGCGCCGCCGCGGCAGTGCGAATCTGCTCCTGCAGATCGGCCACCGCCGCGCGCATGGCGGCGGCGGGATTCTCAGCGCTGCGCAGGAAGTAGTCGACCAGGAGCACGACTTTGCCGCTGGCGGCATCGGCCAGCTGCAGGTGGATGACCTTCGGCCGGGTGACCAGTTCCACCTCGGAGGTGAAGTCCAGTCCCTCCTCCGTCGTGAAGCGCGCCACGACCTGGGGACTGCCCGAATCGGCCGTGACCAGGCGGTAACCGGCGGCAGCCAGCTCCTGGCGCAGCACCGGCGTCAGCCCCCAGCGATCTGCCGGCGGCTCGGCGACGGCAATCCGCGACAGTTCGCTCCACCGGTAGCCGGCGCGGATTTCGCTGTGGGTCTGCGAGCAGGCGGCGAGCAGGGCCAACAGGCCGAGGAGGGCCAGGATTCTTACTCCATTGATCATCGTGCTTCTCCTAGTCTGGCGCCCGGCGGCGAGTTGGCCGGTACGCTCGCTTGCTGATCGGCAAAGACCTCGAGGACCCCACGCAGTTCGACGGGGGTGAGCTTCTGCGGGGCCATGCGCGCCGCCTCTCGGCTCTCGCGCGGGTTCTTCAGCCATTTCTCGAGGTTGGCGGGGGTCCAGTGCTCTGCATCCTTGAAACGCCGCGGATAGAACTCGCTGTACAGCCCGGAGAGGTTGGGGCCGATCGTTCCCTTGCCCAGCCCCCCCCAACGGGTGGTGAGCTGGCGGTGACAGCCGCCGCAGTGCCTGGCGAAGGGATTCTCCGCATCAGCGGCTACAGCGAAGTGCACCACCCGGGGGGTCTCCCCGGCCGGGGGCGGCGCCTGCGCCGCATTGGCCAGCAGGGCCGTCACCAGCAGGGCCGCAGGCTCGTGTCCAAAGGCGAAGTCCGGCATGAACTGGGCCGGCTGGCGAAGCGCTCGCACGGCCTCCTCGACACGCAGCGCCGGGAAGACCTGGTCGAGATCCCCGGCCAGCCGGTTGCCCTTTTCGCCACTGCGGTGGCAGCGCCGGCAGCCGGAGCGGTCAAGCAGCTGCCGGCCGGCCTCGGTGACCGGGCTGCCGGGGAGGGCCGCGTGGGCGAAGGGGACGCCCAGCAGCCCGGCGTGGGCCAGCTCCCGGCGGACAGTGGCCGGATTGCCGCGATGGCAGCCGCTGCACTCCCCCTGCCACTGCGCGTGGGGGCGGTGACAGGTGACGCACTTGCCCCCCTCGGCCAGGGCCAGCACCGGCGTCACGACAAGCAGGATCAGAAGGGCAGCACGAACGACCAATTTTCCCCGCGGCAGAAGAAAGCAATCAGGGTCAGGGCAATAATCGCCAGAAAGGTCAGAATGGTCAACCAGTTGATGCACGGCTGGTCGCCCGGGAGCCAGTGGGCCAGCTGTGCGGGCTGCGTGCCGGGGAGCCAGGGGAGCAGGGCGAAGAGCGCGCCCAGGGCGGCAATCAGGTATACCAGGGCGGCACTGTAGCTGATCAACTCCTGCATCCACAGCAGAAACCAGGCCGAGCGCGCCGGGTTGGGGACGCGGGTGACATCAGCAGCCTCCTGCAGCGGCGCGGGGAAGAGCCAGGCCAGCAGCAGCAGGGCCAGCAGGCCGAGAAAAAATGCGCTCTTGACCGGCCGGAAGAAGTGCGGGGAACTGGGGACGAAGTTTTTCATAGGTAGGGGAGCAGTCCTTTGTTGCGGCGCACCCGGTAAAAGTGCAGGAAGCACAGGGAGAGCATGAGCAGCGGCAGGATGGCGATGTGCAGGGCGTAGAAGCGCAGCAGCGACAGTTCGCGGCCGATCCCGTCGGGAACCAGGAAGGCGTGCAGGATACCGCCTCCGGGGAGCAGCGCCAACAGTTCCATACCGGTCTGGGTCGCCCACAGGGCCAGCTGATCCATCGGCAGCAGGTAGCCGGTATAGGCCTCGAAGAGGGCCAGGGCGAGGAGCAGGAAGCCGATCAGCCAGTTCATCTCGCGCGGCGGCCGGTAGGCGCCGGTCAGCACGACGCGCAGGGTGTGCAGGAAGATCAGCACCAGCATGGCGTGGGAGGCGACCCGGTGCAGGCTGCGCAGGAAGCGCCCGCCGGGGACCTGCCCCTCCAGGTAGAGAATCGAGGGGTAGGCGCCGGTCGGGGTAGGCCCGTAATAGAAGAGCAGCAGCATCCCGGAAAGAATCAGGGCCAGCAGCGCGGTGAAGGCCAGTCCCCCCAGACAATAGGTATAGGTGAAGCGCAGGTTGCCGCGCAGGACGACGCGAGGGAAGAGGTGGCGGAGAAAATCGCTGGCCATGCAGGCTCCTAGATAAAAACCGTGACGCGCTCGCCGCGGACCTGGACCTCGAGGCGCGGCAGGGGGCGGCTGGCGGGCCCGGTGAGGACCGCGCCGCTATGGTCGAAGGTGCTGCCATGGCAGGGGCAAACCAGCTTGTCGGCGGCCACCGTGACCAGGCAGCCGAGGTGCGTGCAGGCCAGGCTCAGTGCGTAAATTTCCCCATCGCGGCACATCACCGCCACCCGCGACTCGGCGTAGACTAGCGCTCCGCTGGCCGGGATCTGTCGGCGCTCGATCTCGAGGGTCGCCACCGGCTGCGGACGGCGCGGACTGAGAAAACGCCACAGCGGTACGGCAACGGCCGCGACTGTCAGGGCTTGGAGGAAGCGTCGACGCGTTTGACGAAGGTCTGCCATTTGTCCACGTAGTGGCGCACATAATCCGGGGTGCGCCGGCCGAAAGAGGTGAATTCCTCCGCGCTGACGAAGCGCCCGTTGACCAGCGTCTGCCCGCGGCTATCCCAGAAGGAGGGGAGCGCCAGGCCGTCCTTCTCCGGCAGGTAGATGCGCTGCTCGGCCCGCTCGAGCAGAAAACGCCGCGAGTCGCCGCCGTGGCAGCTGTCGCAGGCCGGCGTGGCTCGACGCACGGTGTGCGGGAAGAGCGCCCGCCACTGAGCCGCCACCAGCCGGTTCTCCTCGCGGCTGCCGGGGCGCAGGTCGCTGTAGTAGGCGATGTACTGGGGGCGGATCGGGCTCAGCCGTCCGGCGGCGTTCCAGCCCAGCGGCGGGGCATCCTGGCGGCGCAGGTAGGCGCTGCGCAGGTACTCGCCGCCGGCCAGCGCGCGCACCCGGAAGAGTTCGCGCTGCGAACTGTCCGGAGCACGCAGGAAGAAGGTGCCGTACTCCTGGGCGGTCCACGCCGAGTGGCAGGCATAGCACTCGAGCTTCTCCAGGTGGGCGGCGATACGGTGCTCGATGACCGCCGGATCGGGTCGGTGGCAGTCGCGGCAGTCCTTGGCCGACCGCGCCCCGACGGACAAACTGGCCATGCCGTGGCAGGCGCCGCAGTCCATCCCCGCCTCGGCGTGCACGTCGGCACTCATCTTCAGGTACTTCTCGCCATCGATCGCCGCCCCGCGCTGGTAACGCTGGTGATCCTCGCGCGGCGCCCGCCCGAGGTAGTCGGCTCCGACATAGTAGCCGCGGTGGCAGCTGTGGCAGTCCTCCGCCGCCGGTTTTGCCAGGACATGCCCGCCGCCGTGGCAGTCGCGGCAGCTGCTGACGTGGCAGCCGGTGCAGTTGGTGGCAAAGAAGTTGCCGTCGTAGCGCGCGAAGGCGGCGGCAAAGGCCCGCTCACCGGCCCGGTGGGCCATCGGCCCGTGCAGCACCCCCGCTGTGCCGGCGTGGCAGCGCTCGCAGTCGACCAGGCTGCGCGCGGCGGCAGCCCGCCCGGTCCCGTCGTCGGCATGGCACTCCCGGCAGGCCAGGGGCGCATGCGCCCCCTTTACCGTCACGGCATGACAGGAGGAGCAGGGCGCCGCGGTCGCAGCCGCTGCCGCCCCGCACAGGAGCAGAACCAGCCCTATGAACGTGAGAATCTTACCTGCCACCTGTCACCACTCCTCAACCGCCCTCCCCGCTTTTGCCTTCTGAATTCTGGCTTCTGGATTCTGAATTCCGGGTTTTCGCCCCTCACCTCTCCAGCCGCTTGTAGTCCAGCGGCCGGGCATAGATCGGATCCCTGGGGTCGGCGTGACAGACCAGGCAGAGGTTGACCGCCAGGACCCGCCGCACCTCCTCGCCATGCAGTGGCCGCGACTCCTCGCGGGTGATTGCCGAGAAGGCCTTGACCCGGCCCTCGTTCATCGTGATGAACCCGTCCAGGGGTCGCTCCCCGGAGCGCGGGCAGATCAGCGTCGGCTCGATGGTGCCGCCGGCCAGCACGCTCTGGCCGAAGCCCAGGAAGGCCGGGTTGGCATGGCACTCGCCGCAGCCCACCGCCTTCGGCCCGGTATTGTGCGAGTAGAAGGGGGCGAAACGCAGCTGCTTCTTGCCCTTGTAGGTGGTGACGTACTCGTCTTTCTGCACCTCCCCTCCCGCCCCGCGCACGGTGACGAAGGTCTGGCACCCCGGCGTGACCGGGGAGATCCGGCCGCGCTGGTTGAGGGCCAGGGGGAAAGGATAGAGCGAGCGGTAGTCCTCAGTCTCGCTGAAGGCTCCGGGGGTATCGTAGCCTTTGATGAAGTCCCGCGAGACTTTGCCCTGATCATACTCGGTGTGACAGCCGAAGCACTGCGGCACCGCCCGCGAATGGCAACTGTAGCACTCCAGGCGCTGGTGGCCGGCGATGGCATGCTCGGGGGTCCCGGTGATGACCTTGCTCTCGCGGCGCTTGCCATCGCGCTTGCCGACCACCCAGAGCTTCCCCTCGTCACGCACGACGTTGGAGTACATGCGCCCCTTGGCGGTCAACACCATCTCATCACCGAAAACCATCGGCCGCGCGTAGTTGCGCGATTCGCGCAGCGGTTCGGCATCCTCGCGCTCGATGCGCGCGGTGCGCGGCGGCGCATCGGGGCTGCCGTGGCAATCCTCGCAGGTGATCTCCACCTGGTGATACATGTTGCGATAGGCGTAGCCGTCCCCCATCAGGTCGCGGGAGGTGTGGCAGTCGATGCACTCCAGCCCCTTGTCGAAGTGGATGTCGGCGGCAATGTGCGTAGCGTTGCGCACTCCGCTGATGACTTCCGGGCCGGGGCCGCCGTCGTCGGTGGGCACCAGGCCATTGTTGCCGTCATTGAGCCCCTGGTAGGCCAGGGCAATGCGCCCGCTGCGGTTGTGGCAGCGCAGGCAGACCCGGTTATCCGGCAGGGCCGCCATGCGGTGGCTGGCCGAGTAGGGCCAGCGGCCGCGCATGGCCCCGTCCCCCCCCTGGTAGGTGGCGTTGTCGTTGTAGGGAAAGTGGCAGGCCGCGCAGCCGCTGGCGTGACTGCCAGTCCAGACGCGGTTGGCCTCCAGGCCGACGTGGCAGAGGGCGCAGAACTTGCGGTAGAGTTCCCCGGAGAGGTTGTCCAGCTCAGCCACTCCGGCCAGTTCGAGCGGCCGCCCCTGCTCGTCAAAGGTCGTCAGCGAGCGGGCCGCATAGCGTCGCCCGTCCTCCCCCTCCCAGGTCAGCTGGATGTTGTGGATCATCCCCGCCGCGGTGGTCATCAGCGTCGACTGCACCCTCTTCAACTGATCCGGGTGGCAGCGGCCGCAGGTTTTCTCCCAGACCCGCGGATCGGCGGGGTTCTTGCGCCCGTACATGCCGCGGTGGGCGGCTTTCTTCTCCCAGGCCCGGGGGTTGCCGCCATGGCACTCGCCGCAGTCGAGGTGGTTTGGTGATGCATGCTCGATGCCCCGGTGGCAGAAGGCGCACCCCGAGGAGAATTCGCTGGCGGCATCGCAGCCGGCCAGGCAGAAGCAGACAACGGCGGCCAGCAGGAGGGCCGGGAGAGAGGCTGGGAACCAGCGGACCGGGACAAGTGTCATGGGTAGCAATCTAGCACGATCGGCCGGCTGAAAAAAGTATGGCTGACGGCCGCCTTAACGGCCGTCAGCCCGGGGAGACCCCATTATCAGGAGGGTTTTGCGACTACTTGCCTTCGGTGCTGATTCTGATGGTCTGGGAGAACTCCCGCCACAGGAACGGATCGGAGGCTCTTGTCCCGTAGGGGAGGTACCAGAGCTCGACCTTGACATCCAGCTCATTGTTCAGCAGCTTGCGGTCGACGACCTTGCCGCTGGCGTTGACCACGTTCTCAACCGGGAAGAGCACGTCGAAGCGCTCCTCCACGGTCTTGTGCGGCGGCAGCCCGGTGTCCTCGATGATGCCGCTCTTCTCGTAGGGGCCGCGCCCCATGCGGTCGCCGCGCCCCATCTGCTGCGGGATCGGCATGTAGATCTTCTCTTCGTTCAGCAGTTCCTTGCCATCCTTGGTTTTTACGCTTACCGACAGAACCAGTCGGTTGGGGGTCGGTCAGCCATCGGGGATGCTGTGGCCGGACTTGTTGGTCATCGCCACCTTGACTACGGCCTTGGGCGATACCAGACTGCCATCCCGCCAGTGCATCCCGTATGCTTCAACGTTGAAATCCAGGGCGGCCTTGATCATGGCCGGGTCACGATAGCTCTGCATGTTGTGCCCGAGGCCGCTCTTGTGCATGTGGCACTCCTGGCACGTCTCCCGTCCGCCTTCCGCCGTGTACGCCCACAGGTAGCTGCCGTAGGCGGTGGCGCACTGGGTCGGGTTGTCCAGCTCGAAGTTCGGGCCGAGACCGTGACACTGCCCGCAGAAGATCGATTCCTTCATGATCGAGCTTTTGGCCATCTTCGGAAACTTGGCGTCGTCATGTGCGCCATTCTGATTGCCGTAAACCACGCCCTTCTGCGGGTAGCCGTCAGACCACTTGTGGGTGATGGCATTGCGGTTGTGACAGACCAGGCAGTTGATGTTGAGGCTCAGCAGCGTGGCCTTGTGCTTCTCGACGGTCGCCGTATCCCCCTCCTGGTTGGCCTTCATGAAGGAGTTGACGGTGCTCATGATCTCCTGGGCGACGGCATCGCTGGCATCGGCCAGCTGCGGCAGGTGACACTTGGTGCAGCCCTGCAGATGCTCGACCTTGACCTGCTCGAAGCCCTTGACCCCGGAGAAGGGCCAGTCCATGCAGCCGTTGAGGATGGTGGTGCGGAAGGTTGCGGCGGTGCGGCCGGTGCCGAAGATGGACCGGGAATGGGCCGACTTCATCCAGTCGGCATGAACGTCAAGGTGGCACTCCTGGCACGAACTGGAGTCATACATCGCCACCAGTTCGGCGATCGTCTTGGCCTTCCCCTTGGTGGCGGCGATGGTCTTGTCCCGACCGATCCCCGCCTCACCCGCCAGGGCGTGCAGGGGGGCGGCCACCAGGGCGAGCGCCAGCAGAATCCATAAGCCTTTGCTCTTCATGAACGCTCCTTGCGAAGAAAAAAGGGGTGGCCGCCATCATGGCCGGCCACCCCGCTTACCGCTGATCAGCAGCCCTGCAGCGCGTCATTCCCTTTTTTCGGGGCCTTTTCTTCCTTCTTCACTTCGACTTCGACGCTGGCGCCGACGGCCATCGAGCCGCCCTGGCCTTTTTCCACTTCGATGGTGACCACGTCACCGTTGACCGCGGTAACCTTGCCTTTGGCACCGGCAATTGCCAGCCCGGAGAGAGCGAGCAGCATCACGGCCAGCAGAACCACTACTTTCTTCATCTCTTACGCTCCTTTGCGTTTGGCGGCAGCTAGAAGATCAGCTGCAGCTGGGTGGTGAAGGTGGTGAAGTCTTCGTAATTGGCGCTTTCCTCGTCGAACTTGACCTTCGACAGTTCCATGGTCAGCTTGAGGTCCTGGCCGCGGAAGTAGTAGTTGAAGCCGCCGCCCAGCCACTCGATTTCCTGGTCGTAGACGCCGTCCAGGTAGGCGAGGGACCAACCCTCGGCACGGGCGAAGAACTGCAGCGGCATGTTGGGGAGCATGTAGCCGACCTTGACGTAGCCGCCGTTCTTCTCGCCGTTGATGCCGACGACGTCGGCGCTCAGGTTGCCTTCGAGAACCTTGTTGCTTGCTTCGTCAAGATCATAGTCAACGATCGCGCCGGAAACGGTGAAGGTCCCCACGCCGGCCACCGGGTATTCGAAGAAGCCGTCGACCGTCCAGGCCTTGTAGTCGACCGGGGCGGTAGCGTCAGCGCCGGCATAGGCAACATCCTTCTCGGCCTGGTAGGCGGCGCCGATGGTCAGGACCTTCTTCTCACCCATGTAGGTGCCCTTGTAGCCGTGGCCGCTCTCCGGGTCGAGCAGCGACAGGTGGACGCGGGCGCCGTAGCGGAAGTTCGACTCGGGGCTCGACTCGGAATCGTTGCGCCCGTTCATGACGTCGAAACGGTACTGGACCATCTTGTCCATCAGGTTGCCCCACAGGGTGACCCCCTTGTCGCGGGTCCCCTCGCTGGCCAGCGGCGCGCGGATCAGCACCGAGCGGTCGAGGGTCAGCGGCATTTCGCAGGCTTCCAGGTTCTCGCGGGTGAAGCTGTACTTGTACTTGCCGACCCACAGGTTGAGGCGGTCGTCATAGCGGAAGCGGGCCACCGCGTCGAGGAGCTGGAACTCGCTGTCGGTGCCATCGGTGACGGTGAACGGGCCGATGTTGACATCCTCGGTGTACTCGGTCTGCACATACAGGCTCATGTGCTGGCCGTAGGCGCCCATCAGGGCCAGGCGGTTGCGGCGGAAGTTGAACTCGGCGGCATCGCCGTCGCCATCGGCTTCGGCGCCGTCGTCACGCATGTTGAGCTGGAACTGCCCCTTGTACTCGAGCTTCATCTGCCCCTCGTCATTGGGGCCGAAAGTCCAGGTCGGGCCGGCGAAGGCCGGCGCGGCCAGCAGGACCATCCCGACGCAGGCGGTCATCAGTTTGCGGAATTCCACGATCGTCACTCCTTTGTTAGGACGTTATTGAACACTGCATCAGACAACGGGATCAGCAGCCGCCGCCACCGCCATCGCTCGGCCCCTCGGTCGACGTCGGGGTCCCCGCCTCGAAGTAGGCGCGGTCCTCGATCTCGACGCTGTTGGCGCCCTTGTCCGTCGGGGCGAGCATGGTGTCGAGGGTCCGGAAAACCGGTTTTTCAATGGTTTTGGGGAAGTTGACATTGTAGTACGGGCCGGCGATCTGGTTGGCCGGGATCGCGTAATCAGCCGCCGCCGTCGTGTACCATTCGATCAGCCCATCCGTGGCCCAGCCGCTCATGTAGCCGGGAAGGGCATAGCTGGCATCGGGGACGAAGGCGGCATCGGTCTTGGTGGTCAGGCTCCCCCACTGGCTCCAGGAGCCGTCGTAAACCATGACATCATAGTCGGTGGCCATGTCGATCGGCATGAAGGCAGAGGAGGCGGCGTTGCCGGCGCGGCAGTAGGTGGCGATCGGCTTGCTGCCGTCGATCCCGACTCCGCTCAGAAGACTTTTGATCTCGGCGGCGGTCTTGACTTTGCCGCCGCTGTAGTAGTTGGCGTTGGGAATGTGCCCGGCACCAGTGATCGAACCCTGGAAGATCACGTAGTCGCCGCTCGGCTCGAAGATCCCCGTGGTCCCTCCGGCCAGTTCCGTATTGCCGGTCAGTGCGTTGAGCGGCTGGATGGTCTGCGGCGAGGCCTTGACACCGATGATCAGTTCGCTGAGGGCGGCGCGGACGTCGGGATTGAAGTCCAGATCGCGGACGCTGCAGTAAGTCGAGGCGGGGGTGGTCGCCGTGGGCACCAGCGTGTTGGGATAGGCGGTCGTCCAGGCGGCCTTGTTGCCGTCGAGGACCTTCAGCTGCTCCTTAGCAAAACCCCAGTAGCGGAACATGAAGTAGACGCGGGCCGGGTTGCTCTTGCCGGCGAAGACCACGGTGGTCTGCTCGTCGATCCCCATCTGCTGCAGGTAGGCGTCCATGGCGGCGCCGTCGAGGACCATGTTGGAGCTGAGCACCGGGCCCTCGAAGCGGTTGATGCCGCTGTTGGTCCAGAGCTGGGCGCCGGCAATATGCCCGGCGTTGAAGTCAGCCGCATCGCCGACATCGATGATCACCACGCGGCCGTTGAAACTGTTCTCGCGGTTGACCAGCCCGGCGTCGATCCAGCCTTTCAGCGTTGCCGCATCGATCAGTACGTTGCTGGCATGGCCCTTGAGCGGCGCATTGTCGAGAATCCACTTGGGCTGGTCATAGCTGCTGCCGCCCCCGCCGCCGCAGCCGGTAAAGGTCAGCGACGCGGCAAGCAGCAGCACTGCCATCAGTGCCGTCATCAACTTCAAAATGTTGCGATACCCTTTCATCACGTTGCCTCCTGGCAGATTTGAGTGATTGACTTCTCGCGTACCCTGGCGACCGGTTGCCGTCACCTCCTTCCCCGGCCTGGCCAGCGACCGGGACCGTACAGTCCCGGTGTGGATTTGGGCTAATCCCGATAAAGCCCCGAAACAACTCAAAAAACGAACGAATATTCGTTCTAATTAAAAAGGCAAAAAAACTTCATTAATAAATTTTCGCAAAGATTACCCTGTTAAAGGTTTTTTATCAAGGGGCGTAATGAAAAAAAGACCGGGGAAAGCTATTGAAGGGAGGGGTCTTCAGGCGCGCACGGCCGCCCAGGCGGCGATGATCAACTCCTCGGCAATGTCACGCAGGGGGCGATCGAGAATGCATTTGAGGCGCAGTTGGGCGGCGCGCAGGATAACGCCGCTGTAGGCGATGGCGAGGAGCATCGGTTCGGATCGGCGCAGTTCGCCGCTCGCCACCCCGTCGGCGATGATCTGCCGGAAGGAGGTGAAGGGGGAGGTCAGGCAGATCGGCTCAAGCCCGGGCATGAACTCGGCATGGCGCATGAAGAGCAGGTACTCCATCACCTCCGGGATGTCGTCGGTGAGTTCGATGACCACCTCGGCGAAGGCCCTCAGGCGCTCCTCGCAGCTTTTGCGCCACGCCAGGCGGTCCGCAAAGCGTTCGGCAAAATCTGCCAGAGTGGTATCGTGGAGTTGGCGGGCCAGGGCTTCTTTGTTCGGGAAGTAGCTGTAGATCGCCCCGGTGCTGACCCCGGAGGCAGCGACAATCTGCGCCATCGAGGTGCCGTGATAGCCCTGCGCCACAAAAAGGCGGCGGGCGGCCTGCATAACACGATCGCGTTTATCGTCAGGATTGATGGTGCGGTTGACAGTGGGAGTCGACATCGGTAGCCCCTCGACAAAAAGCTCCTCCGCCGGAGCGTAGGCATAGAGTTCCTATGCCTCTTGTCAGCCTGCCGGCGAAATGCGATATTCGCAAGATATCATGATGGACCAGCCTTGCAAGCCTAATTTTAATCCTCCAGGAGCCACCCATGTCCCTGCGTACGCTCGCCCTCCTCACCCTCTTCAGCCTGCCCCTGTCCACGACCTGGGCCGCCCCCCTGGAGATCGTCCCCTTCCAGACCGCCAACCGCAGCCCGGCGGTCTCGGTCTACGGCCTCCCCGCCCCCGGCACGGCAATCCTCCTCGACCGGGGAGAGACCGGCGCCGAACTGGCCGCCGAGACGGTGCAGAACTTCGCCAAGAACGAAAGCGGCGCTGAAGAATCGATGTTCGACGGCGAGACCTACCGCTTCGACCTGACCGTCCGTCACGGCATCGCCGGGCGCTTCGAGGCCGGCATCGCCGTCCCCTACCTGATGCACCGCGGCGGCAGCCTCGACAACTTCGTCGAGAACTTCCATGACACCTTCGGCCTCCCCCAGGGCGGGCGCGACCGGGTTCCCCAGGATCGCCTCTTGTACAGCTACAGCGACGGCGGGCGGGAGGGAATCCTCGTCGATGACGACGCCGAAGGCTTCGGCGACCTCCGCCTGCTCGCCGCCTGGCAGCTGTGGAAAGAACTGGACGGCCCGCCGCGCGGCGTCGCCCTGCACGCCTCGCTGAAGCTCCCCACCGGCGATGAGGACAAGCTGCTCGGCAGCGGCAGCACCGACCTCGCCCTGTGGGCGGCCGGCACCTACGGCTGGACGACCGGGCACGGCGAGGTCGCCCTCTTCGGCACGGCGGGACTGCTGGGCATGACCGACGGCGACGTCCTCCCCGACCGCCAGAACAACCTGGTCGCCTTCGGCATGTTCGGCGGCGGCTGGAGGCCGCTGGACTGGCTGGTCGCCAAGGTCCAGCTCGACACCCACACCCCCTTCTACGACAGCGACCTCAAGGACCTCGGCAACCCGAGCTTCCAGCTGACCAGCGGCTTCGACTTCGCCGTCGGCGAGCGCACGGCCCTGGAAATCGGCCTGAGCGAGGACGTCGCCCCGGAAACCGCCCCGGACGTGGTGTTCAGGGTGGCGGTGAGGAGTCGGTGGTAGTCAGGTAGGGCGGCGGCGGAAAAGCAGGAGTTTTCTGAGGACGAAATTAGTCAGGAAGATGACCCCCGTCATGACGATCTTGGCCAGGGGTTCAGAGAGGGAGATCCCTTCCACCAGCGCCAGGATGATCAACTCGCCGAGCACCAGGGTCACCAGGCTGATCGCCAGGAAGACCGGGAACTCGACCCGCACCGAGGCATAGGTCCGTTCACTGAAGACCCAGCGCACATTCAGCAGATAACTTGCCGCAAGGCCGAAGCAGAACCCTGCGGCGTTCGCCGCCAGATAATGCATCCCCAGCCAGCGGGTCAGGACCATGAACGCCAGAAAATCGCAGAGGAAGGCGATCGTTCCGGCGACCAGGTAACGGGAGAATTCGCGCCTAAGCGGCACGCCCGCCCCGGGCGGGGAATAGCGGTGACCGGCACAACCCCCATCTGGCCATTCGGTAGGAGAGCCCCACCCCGAGCACCCCGAAGCCATACCTGACACTGCGGCGGAAGTTGATCGACGAGGCCTCGGCGAAGTACCTGGTCGGGCAGGAGACCTCGCCGATGCGCCAGCCCGACCAGACCAACTGGGCAAGCATCTGGTTGTCGAAGACGAAATCGTCGGAGTTGGCCTGTAAAGGAAGTTTTTCGAGGACGGCCCGCGAAAAGGCCCGGTAGCCGGTGTGATACTCGGAGAGTTTGTAGTTGAGGAGCAGATTCTCGGCCAGGGTCAGGAAACGGTTGGCGCAGTACTTGTAGAACGGCATCCCCCCCTTGAGCGCACCGACACCCAGGATGCGTGATCCCAGAACCGCATCGAACTCTCCGTAGGCGATCATCGCCGCCATGGCGACGATCAGCTTCGGCGTGTACTGGTAGTCGGGATGGAGCATGACCACGATATCGGCCCCGAGTTCCAGAGCGGTTCGGTAACAGGTCTTCTGGTTGCCGCCGTAACCGAGATTGCGCGGATGAATGACCGTGCGGATTCCCAGGCGACGGGCCACCTCGGCTGTCTCATCCTTGCTGGCATCATCGACCAGCACCACCTCATCAACGACTTCGAAAGGGATTTCCGCCCAAGTGCGCTCGAGGGTGCGCGCCGCATTGTAGGCGGGGAGAACGACGACGACTCTGTGATTGTTGAGCATGTGCTGTTATCTGCCGGGCGAGGGCGCCGGAATGATCCGCTCGACCGTGAGGAGGTTGGCGCTGACCGGATCGTAGATATTGTTGACAAGGAAAAATTTCCGGAACGACAGCACATCGAGGCAGAGCAGCAATAGCAGCCCCCCCGCCAGCAACCTTCTCCCGCCCCGCAGACTGCACCTCCCGGCCAGGAAGACGATGAACAGAGCGGCCATCAGGCGAATCGGCAGATCGAGGAAAACCACGTACCTGACATTCATCTGCAGAAACGAGTAGACGAACAACACATAGCATGAAAAATAAACCAGGCAATCATTTTCCTCCCGTCGGCCCCGCCCCGCCAGCCAGCCCCCGGTAAAAAACAGGGCCACGAGCAGGGTGAGGGGGCTCAAGGTCAGAAAGTCGATCAGGTAGCGGAACCACGGTCCCGAAGAATAGTCGAGGACATAGGCGGAAGGCTTTCCGAGGTTTTCAACGAAGATGACCCGCACGACGCCCGCCAGCAGATCGATGCCGTACAGGGACAGATAGAGGGCAATGATCAGCAGCCCGGGGGGGAGAAAACAGGCCATAGCCTTGCGAAAATCGGGACGACCTACCTGATCGCGCAGGTAGAAGAGGAAAGCGGCAAAGAAGAACGGCCAAAGCAGGCAGCCGGTCTCCCTGGTCAGCTGCAGCAGAGCCAGGGAGATCGAGAAGGCGACGAGATTGCGGGTGGATGCCTGCCTGAGGAGGGCGAGAAAGGCCAGGAGCGCGAAGGCTACCGACAGGTACGAAAGCGAGTCGATCAGCGCGCGCCTGGCCAGGGCTCCACCCAGGGGGGAGAAGCACAGCAGGAGGGTTGCCGCAACCGCCGTCTCCATATCCCAGATGCGCAAGGAATAGTGATAGAAGAGCCCGCAGAGAACAGCGAAGGAGAGCAGCGAGACCCAGGCCAGCGAGGTGTAGGAATCCGCTGCCATGAGGGCGGCGGCATTAACCACGGTGGGGAGGATGCGCAGCGGCGGCGGGAAAATATGCAGCCGGGAATCGTCGATGTACTCCCGGGCGATCTCCCTGAAGCCCGAAAGACCGTGGGCAACGATCTGGCTGGCCTGTCGGTAGTAGACGCCTTCGTCGGCGCCGCTGTAAAACTGCCCGGGACCGGGGAAGGCTGCATGGATCTGCAGAGCGGCGATGAGGATCGCGGCGAGAACCGCGAGCGTCGGCCATCGCCAGATGAGCCTGGACATCGGGAGTTGTTCCCCTGCCGTCACCGCACACCTCCTCTCACTGTTTCTCCCCAGCCTGCCGTGCCGCCGCCAGATAGCCGGCAACCTCCGGGTCGCCCGGTGCCAGTCGCTGGGTCTCCTCGGCCAGGACTGCCAACTCCCGGTAGCGTCCTTCTTCCCGGTAGATCGCCATGAGCAGCTTGCGGGCCGGGAGGTGGGCGGAGGCCAGCCGCAGAGCCTGCCCCGCGTAGCCGATTGCTTCATCGAAACGTTTTTCATTTTTCAGGAAATCGGCGTACCAGTAATACCCCTCGGGGAGATTGGTTTCCAGCTGGATTGCCCTCAAGAAAAAGCGCTCTGCTTCTCCCCGAAGCCCGGTATGCGCCTTGACGATACCCATGTTGACGTAGAGATACGAATAATACGGCGTCAATTCGAGAGCTTTTCTGAACTGCCGCTCGGCTCCGGCGAAGTCGCCCCTGCCCATGAGGGCCAAGCCGTAATTCATATGCCCTCTGCCGTTCTGCGGGCTCTTGATGGTTACATCGTGCCACAGGGTCTCCTCGGTACGCCAAACCCCGTTGCGTATATGCGTTCCCCAAGCATAACAGGCCAGAAGGAGCACGATTGCCAGGGCTGCCGGCCGTAGCCAGCCGGCAGGCAATTCAGGCTGCCCGGCAAGAATGAGCAGTCCTTGGTAGAGCATCCAAGTGACAGCCAGGGCCAGGCCGATGTAGGGGAGGAAGAGTCGGTGGTCGTTCATGACCTCCGCCAGCGGGACCAGGCTGGTCGGCAGCAGGCAGAGGAGAAACCAGAGCAGCCCGAAGGCCACCGGTCGCCAGTGCGGCGCACGGGCCGCCAGTACAACAACTGTGCACAGCGCGGCCAGGAAGCCGAGGCCGGCGATGAACCGCCAGTCGGCCGCGGACGGCAGGGTGGTCCAGTCGGTGTCGGCGCTCAGGGACAAAGGGGCGAAGAAGGTCGTGAAGTAGTGGAGAGCGACATAGGGCTGCGTGATCACGTAGTGGTAGAAGGACGAGCCGCCGGCCTGCCAGGTCGGCGGGTCCATCTGCCGGATGAAGATGAGCAGGGCCAGACAGGCGGCCATGGCGGGTGCGCTCTTGAGCAGGGCGCCGCCCAGGCGTTGGCGCAGCGGGAGGGCCGGGTCGTCGCGAAAGAAGAGCCAGAGCGGCAGGAGCAGGGCGAAGATGCCGGCGACCGGCTTGGCCAGGCAGGCCAGGACCACGGCGGCCAGGTAAAGATGCCAGCGCCGGGCGAGCGGTGAGCGGAGATAGATCACCAGCGCCAGCAGCATGAAGAAAGCTGACAGGCTATCCGAACGGGCGATGATGTAATTGACGGTCTCGGCATTGGCCGGGTGCAGCAGGTACCAGGCCACCGCGGTGAGCGCAACGTAGCGGTTGGCCGGTGCGGGGGCGGCAGCGTCCATCAGGTCGCGGTAGAGGATGAACAGCAGCCCCCCCTGGAGCAGGAAGAGCAGGAAGGTCGAGAAGTGGAAGAAGAAGATGTTGCCGTTGCCTAGGAAGTGATCGACTGCCAGGGTCAGGCTGACCAGGGGGCGGTAGGACTGGTTGCTAGGCAACGCACTGAAGGTGGTCGCATCGGTAAAGAAGAGCGGGATGTTGGCCAGGCTCTTGATGTAGCTGTTGTGGACGATGGTGTGAAAATCGTCAAAGTGAAAGCGGTTGCCGAAGTGGTTAGCGTAGGTCACTGCGACTGCAATGAGCAGGAGAATGACATAGGCCCGGAAAGTCTTCCCGGGGGGGAGTGGCCCAGTCCCACCCACCCCTAACGCTCCGCGACCGGCCCCGCCTGGCCGAGGAAAATGAAGTCGCGCTGGATGGTGAAACTGGCCAGGAAGAGCAGCGACTCGACCAGGACCTTGGCGAGGATGACATTGATCCCGAGATCGGCCAAGGCGCGGATCGAGACGTAGGAGAGGACGGCCAGGGTGATGAAAAGGAGAAAATACTTGCCGAGGGGGCGGAGCGGATGCTCGCGATCGTGGAAGACCAGGCTGCGGTTGACCATGAAGTTGACCCCGCCGGAAACTAGCCGCGCGACGACCATCGCCGTGAGGATATCCTCGCGCAGCAGATAGACCAGGGAAAAGAGGATGAAATCGATACTGCCGGCGAAGAGCGATGAAAAGGAGAAGCGCAGCAGGAGAAAGTAGATCTTCATCGAGTCGAGCAGCGGATTGAAATGGGAGGAGCGGTTGTTGTCAAGATAGACCGTGGCGATCGGCACCTCACTCATGACGACCCCGCGCTTGTGGGCGTGGATCAGCATGTTCATCTCATATTCGTAGCGCTCGCCGTCGAGGGCGATAAGGGAAGGTAGTAGGTCGGCCGGGATGCAGCGCAACCCCGACTGGGTGTCGGTCAGGCGGCCGCCGACCAGCAGCCGGAAAATCCGGCGGGTGAGGAGATTGCCGAAACGGCTGCGCAGGGGGACCCCGGCGGAGAAGGTCCGCGCGCCGATGACCAGGGCCCGCGGGTCGGCAAGGAAAGCGGCGACGACTTTGCGGACGTCTTCGGCCAGATGCTGGCCATCGGCGTCGATAGTGATCACCCCGGCCAGGTCGGGGACATTCACCAGGCAATGGTTGAAGCCGGTCTTGAGCGCCCGCCCCTTGCCGAGGTTGACGGCGTGGCGCAGCACCTCGCAGCCGGGCAGCTCTTCCAGTCGGGCGAAGGTCTGAGCCGACGCCGGGGAACTGCCGTCATCGATGACGATGATCCGCGCCGAGAGAGAACGCAACAGCCCTTCCACCAACGCAATGAGCTGGGCGTCGGGGTTGTAGGCGGGAATGAGGGCGATGATCGTCATCGGATCACTTGATGATCCCGGCCTTGTCCCGTAAGCGGAGCCCCCACAACCGTTTCTTAAGGCAGACCCCGTTCAAAAACATTCTTGGAGTTGACCGGCAATCCGGAGTCAGACAAGCGTCGGCCAGGGATGTCGCCATGGCAGGATGCGCAGCCGAACGTGTCGGGATTGTATCCGACTTCCGCACTCATGGTGATTTTCCCATCCCAGTGATCGCCGTTCGTGTTGGTTGCCTTGTTGAAGAGCGCATATCCCTTGGCGGGGTTGAACCACCCACCTGCAGAAGTTTGGTTCATACCATGACAAATCACGCACTCTGCATGGTACTGAACTTCCGTGACATCCAGATGGTCAACCCCTGAGGGGATAAACTTCTCGGGATTTCCGTTCGGCGGATAGCTATGGCAGGCGGTGCAGTCGAGGGTGAAGCTGGTCACCGAAGCGTGGCATTCGAGACAGCTGACGCCGTAACCGCTGATTCCGTTGAGCTGCTCGCCGTGGCACGGAGCGCAGGAAGCGGGGATGTTCTTCGCCGTGTAATGGAAGGTCTGGTTGGGGCCGGCCCAATCCTTAGGGTGTGCCAGACGTTCACCATGACAGCCCTCGCAGCCAGTCCCGCCCGCCGAAAGGATCCCCAGGTTGAAACGCGGGGGATTGGTCCCTGAGGTCGCGTGGCAAGGCTGGCAATCGAGCAGGCCGTTGGGGAAGGCTGCAGTAAGCCCCTTGGCCGCCGGCCCATGGCCGGTGGGAGCCAGGAAAGCAGGGCCGACCGGGTGGGGGACGACGATGCCGTCATAGCTGCCAAAGGCCACTGTCAGCTGCGAATCGCTGAGGGCGAAGGGGGCGCTACCACCGTGGCACAGAGCGGTATCGCAACCGAATCCGGCCGGGTTATAACCCGTGTCACTATTCATGTTGATGCGGCCGTTCCAGTGATCGCCCAGCGTGTCGGTGGCCTTGTCGAAGAGCCGGTAGCCGGTCACGGCGGCGAAGTAGCCGCCGTTTTCATTCTCTTTGACCCCGTGGCAGGTGACACAGACATTGTGAGCCGATACCGCGGAGACATTGCGATGGTTGACGCCCAACGGGATGTAGTCATCTGCTGCGCCCGTCGGCGGATAACCGTGACAGGCGAGGCAATTGAGGGTGAAATGATCCTTCTCGGCGTGGCAGCTCAGGCAGTTTACCCCCACGCCGCCCTGCAGGCCGGCACCGTGACAGAGCGTACAGTTAGTATCGATGACCGTCTGGGGGACGCTGTAGTGGAAGGTGTTGTTCGGCCCGGCCCAATCCTTGGGGTGCGCCAGCCACTTGCCGGCGGAGGCGACGTGACACCCTTCGCAGCCGTGACCGGGGTTGGCCACCAGCCCGGTGTTGCGGAAGTCGTTGATGCCAATGTTGAAGTGCGGATTGCTCCCCGGGCCGCCGGGCTGACCGTGACAGCTCTGGCAGGAGAGAAGATCGCGCTTGGCATCCTTGCCATGGGCCGAGGCGGCGAAGTAGGTGCCGTCGAGCGGATGGGGGATATTCGGGCCGCCGGCATGGCAGGACTGCGCGCCGATGCTCGCTGAATAGCAGCTCGGGATCCCCGGCGCGCCGTGCAGATCGCGTCCATGGCAGACCTGGCAATCCACGAAATTGGGCGATTTCAGAGCCTCTTTGCCATGGGTCTTGACCCACCCTTCCGGATGAGCGTTCCGGGTCGAGGGGGCATCTGAACTGCCGCTGGAGCAGCCGGCCAGGGCCAGAGCCAGGGTCAGGGCCACACCGTAAAGAATCGTGCGCATCAGTATCCTCCCTTACTTGCCGTGACAGGGGGCGCAGGTGCGCGCCGTCTTCGGGTTGCCGTGGCAGCGGTAGCAGGAGACCGGGTCCATCCGCCCGTCGATGCGGTGGCGGCTCAGGTAGTCGCCGCGGTGCTGCATGCGCCGGTCGTTGGCGGTGGGGTTTTTATCCGACGGCTTCAGCTCGACCCGGACGGCATGGCAGTCGCTGCAGAAACTCGCCTCGCGGTGGCAGCTGCGGCAGGTCTGCTCGTACTGGTAGGCTTCCATGCGATGGTTCTCGAGGAAGAACGGGGTATGGTTGAAGCGCGCGAAGGGGAGCGGCTCCTCCCCCTGGTGGCAGTCGGTGCACAGCTTGGGCCGCACGCCGAGGGTCTCCGCCGAGGGGTGGGCGAAGAGCCAGCCCTTCCCGGTGGCGGCGCAGGCCGCCAGCAGGGCCAGCAGGGCGGAGATGATCAGGATCAAGGTCAGCCTGGAGGTGGTCATCGGGCAACTCCTGTCGTCAGCGGAGAAATCAGTTACGGCGGTCGAGGAGGTAGCTGACGGTGAGCATCCCCCGGACGTCATGATCGAAGTAGGGGTCGCTGCTGTAGTCCCCGGAGAGTTTGACCTCAAGGGCATCGGCGAGGAAGCGCTGCCCGGCCCCGAGGGAGAGGAAGAGCGAGGTGTCCTGGTTGTTGATGTCCTCGCGGTAGTTCACCCAGACCACCTCGCCGGTGACGAAGTGCAGGGGCAGGGACGCCGGCAGGCGGTCCCAGGTGGCGTAGGCGCGCAGCAACAGGTAGTCGTCGCCGGCCTCGTCGCCGTTCATCACCCCGGCCTCGCCACCCACCGAGCAGCGGTCCGCCGCATACCAGGTGGCCAGCAGGGCGGCGTAATTGCTGCTCTGGTCGCGCTGATCGTAATCAAACTGTTTGATCCTGGCGCCGAGATCCCAGTTCTCGCTCCCCTGCCAGGTGGCGTCGGCGCCGATGACCCGGACCTCTTCCCCCGACTCGGCGAGGAAGCGGAAAGGCTGGGCGCTGTTCGCCCCGGTCGAGAACAGGTCGTCATAACGGAACTGCTCGAAATAGGGCCGCCAGTCGATCCCGGCGAGGTTGAAGCGCAGCGCGTAGGAGTGTTCCCCCCAACCGTCGGTCTCGAGATTGCGCGAGGAGAAGCCGGTAAGGGTCACCCCGCCGGGGAAGTAGACCCCGAGGTCGACGCCGAGCATCTTTTCGGCGAGTTCGTCGTCATTGTCGATCTGCTTCCAGGAGACGCCGACATCGTACCAGCCCTTGTAACGGTGGCCGAGGCGTCCGCCGTAGATGCTGTCGCCGGTGCGGCCGTTCTCGGAATCGAGGGCCACCGGCTGGCCGGCGTAGAAGGAGGCCGTGAAGTACTCGTTGGGGTCGCCGCTCAGGCGCAGGCCGTCGACCGACTCGTTGGCCACTCCCTCGAAGATGTGCTGGCGGCCGAGGCGTGCGTTCAGCCCGCCCCCTTGCGCGGTGTACTCAAGGTAGCCGTAAAGGAGTTCGCCGGCCGTGTCGTCGTCGAAGTAGTCGTCACCGGCAAGATCGAGGCGCCCCCAGCCGTAGGCGTGGAAGGAGAGGCCCGGCGCGGCCTCGGGGCCGATATCGACCTTGAGGTACTCATAGGCCGGAGCGACCTGCCGTTTTTCCCCGTTGGCCGGATCACTCTCGAAGAGGCGGAAGAGGGTCTCCGATTCGAGCCGATACTCGGCCGCCGACACTGCCGCCGGCAGCCCCAGCAAGCAGGCCAGAAGCACACCACACCAACTGCCGAGCCTTCCCTTCATACCACAGACCTCCCTGGCCGGCGTCACCCTGGGGCACCATCGCGGCCGATATGATGAAAGTACAACTTAACCCTAGCGATTTTACACGATTACGCGCGACGGTCAAGCCTGCTTCCACGGGTCAGGTTGCTCTTCACGACCGGGCAGCGGCTCCGGGAGGCCGCTCGCCGGGCCATGGGCCAGTTCCTCGAGACGGCAGCGCAACAGCGCATTGTCCTGGCCAAGCGTTTTGACCTGGTCGGTCAGGCGGGAAATCCTGATCGAGAACTGGATCGAGACCAGGGCAAGGAAAACCAGGGCGCCGATAAAAAGGATCGAGGTCGGCAGCCCGGCCCCGACCCAGTAGGTAAAGGCCAGCAGCCAGTCGTACTTGAGCACCAGCACGAACATGCCGACGCTCGTCCCCAGCCAGAGGACGGAAAACTCCTCGCGCAGCCGGCGGCGACGCACCAGTTCGACGATCACCGCGAAGACGATCAGGCAAATCAGCAGGGCGAAGATCTGTTGGCGAAGCGGCATGCGGGCCTCCTCGGGGGCGGGAGCGTCAGGTGGATGCGGGGGGCTTGCGAAGCAAGGTCACAAAGACCGACAGGAGCATCTTGAAGGTGTAGTAGAGCGGGCGCAGGCCGCCGTGCATCGACTTCCCGGCCGCATTGGCGTGCATCCGCACCGGTACCTCGACAATCGTGAAGCCGGCCCGGTGGAGGGCGATCAGGACATCGGCATCGGGATAGTCGCAGGGAAAGGCATCGGAGGCGAAATAGGTGAAGACCCGGCGGTTGAAAGCTTGGAAACCCGACGTCGAGTCGGTGATCGGCTGGCCGGTGATGAGGGTGACCACACGGCGAAAGAAAGTCATGCCGAGACGACGGGTCAACGGCGGCACATAGCTGTCGCCAGCCAGAAAACGCGAGCCGAGGACGAAATCGGCGTCCCCCGCCTTGACCGGAGCGAGCAGACGGCCAACCGATTCCGCATCGTGCTGGCCGTCGCCGTCCATCTGCACGATGAACCGGTAGCCGCCGGCCACAGCGAACTTGTAGCCGGTCTGAACGGCGGCGCCGTAGCCGAGGTTGAAGGGGTGGGAGACCACCCGGGCGCCGGCCTGCGCAGCCAGTCGCGCCGTACCGTCCCGGGAACCGTCGTCGACCACCAGGACGTCGCCGTCAGGGACTGCGCCCGCAGCCTGGCGGACCACCCCGGCAATGCGGGCGGCTTCGTTGAAGGCCGGAATGAGGATCAGCGTTTCAGGCAAGGGTCTTTGCTCCCGGCTCACGGCTTCAGCCAACGATAAACCAACTTAGTTCTCATGCCAAGCAGTCGATGGCAGAGAAGCGCGGCGGCCCCGCGGGCCCCAAGCCCGGCGGCGTGCCGGCGCGCGGTGGCCAGGGCCGCGGCAAGCTGCTCGTCCGCCAGGCGGCTCCCCTTGGCCTGGCCGTGAATCCGGAAGTCGGCGAGAACTGCGGCGAGTACCAGCGGCGTGGTGACCCCGGCGAAACGCAGCCACAGGTCGTAGTCCATGTCGAGATGCCTGGCGACGTCCAGCCCCCCGGCCGCCTCCCACAGGGGGCGGTTCCAGAAGACCGCCATCTGCGGGATGAAATTTTCGGTGAGCAGTTTGAGACGGCTGAAGCGCCGCCCGCGCCAGTTCTTATAGCGAACCAGGGCGGCGGCGGTCGGCCGGCCGTCGGCGGCGATGATCCCGGCCCGACCATAGAGCCAGCGCGGCTCCGGTACGTCGAGACGGGGAAAGATCGACGCCAGGGCGCCGGGGCGCAGGCGGTCGTCGGAATTGAGCCAGCCCAGCACCCGGCCGCGGGCCATGGCCATGCCGCGGTTGATTGCATCGGACTGCCCGGCATCGGGGGCGAAGTGCAGCTGCAGCCGCTCGCCGTATGCCGCGCGCAGCGCCTGCAGGATATCACGCGAACCGTCGCTCGAGCCCGGGTCCATGACCAGCAGTTCAACACTGCAGCCCTCCTGATCGAGGACCGAGCGCACCGCCTCCTCGACGAAAGCCGCCTGGTTGTAGCAGGGCATGACGATGGAGACCCGGGGCGTTTCGCTCATGCCGGCACCAGTTCCGCCGCATCCACCCGGCAGCCGGCCCGCCGCGGGCCGAGGCGCGGATCGAGGGGCGCCACGACGCAGGTCCGGGCGCAGGAGAGTTCAAGCTTTACCGGGGAAATGCCGGCCGGGAGGACCAATTCCAGGGTGAAGCGCTCGCCGGCGGCCAGGGGCGGTGTCCCGACCCGGCCCGCCGAGGTTGCCAGAGTGACCCTCTGTCCGGCGAGCTCCAGGTTTTGGCCCCTGACGCGCAGCGTCCCTCCACCGCCCTGGCTGGGCAGCCACAGCTTGGCCCGGCGTCCGGCCAGGCCATCCGGCCAGAAGCCCTGGACATTCTGCAGCCAGCGCCGCAGGCGCCGCTCGATCGCCCCGATCAGGGGGGTGGCGAGGCTGCGCAGCGGCCCCGGCACCCCGGCGGCCATAACCTCGGGGGTGACCAGTTCGGGGTTGCCGCAGCCCTGGCGGACCAGGGTGATGATGGCGTGGGAGATGACCGCCGGGGAATGCCAGGCAACCCCGTGGCGCTGGAGGATCCGGGCGATTTCGCCCAAGCGCCGGAAGCCGCCGGTGGCGGTTTTGGTCTCCCCGTAGATGCGGCTGGCGGCAAGGACCCGGTTGGTGTAGGCAAAGGGGTAGCGCCTGGCCAGGCGGATCCACAGCTCCCAGTCGAGCCCCCAGTTGAGGCTCTCGTCGAGGAGTTCGCCGGAGAAGAGTGCTTCGCGGCGGAAGAAGACCGTTGGCTGGAGGATGTAGTCGGAGTGGTTGGCCAGCCGCCAGAGGTCGAAGGGGACGGTCTCCGGGAAACGCCACAGCACGCTCCCGTCGCGATTGACCAGGTTGCCTTCGCCGTAGACCAGGGCCGCCTGCGGAGCATCCTGCAGGGCCGCCACCGCCGCGCTGAGCGCCCCCGGGTAGTAGAAGTCGTCGGAGTTGAGCCAGGCGACAATCTCGCCGCGGCTGCGGCGGAACCCTTCGTTGATGGCCTGGCACTGGCCGCCGTCGGGGGCACTGCGGAACCAGAGCCGGTCGCCGTAGCTCTCGAGAATCTCGCGGGTGCCGTCGCTGCTGCCGCCGTCCATGACGAGGATTTCCAGCGGCCGGTAATCCTGGGCCAGAATGCTGTCGAGCGCGGCGCGCAGGAAGGCCGCCTGCTGGTAGGAGGGGACGATGATGCTGACCAGGGGGGGGAGGCTCATCTCACTGCGCCGGGGTGGAGGGGAGGACCTCCTTGAGCAGGTAGAGCGGCCGGCGCTTGGCCTCATTGAACATGCGGCCGAGGTATTCGCCGATCATGCCGAGACACAGTAGCTGCATGCCGCCGAGGAAGAGCACCGCCACCATCAGCGAGGGATAGCCGCGCACCGGTTCGCCGTAGGCCAGGGTCTTGTAGACGATGAAGAGCGCGTAGCCGAAAGCGCCGAGGGCGGTGAGCCCACCGAGGTAGGTGGCGATCTTCAGCGGCGCGATCGAGAAGGAGGTGATCCCCTCGATGGCAAAGTTCCACAGCCGCCAGTAGTTCCACTTGGTGTGGCCGGCGTAGCGCGGGGCGCGACGGTAATGGACCGCGGTCTGCGGGTAGCCGATCCAGGCGAACAGCCCCTTCATGAAGCGGTGCTGTTCGCGCAGCTGGCGCAGGGCTTCCACGGCACGGCGGCTGAGAAGGCGGAAGTCCCCGGCATCTTCCGGGATGCGCACCCGGCTCAGGGACTGGATCACCCGGTAGAAGAGGCTGGCGGTGAGCTTCTTGAGCAGTGTTTCGCCGTCGCGGGCGGTACGCCGGGCGAAGACCACGTCGTACCCCTCGCGCCATTTGGCCACCAGTTCGGGGATCAGTTCGGGAGGATCCTGGAGGTCGGCGTCGATGACCACCGTCGCATCGCCGCCGGCGTGATCGAGCCCGGCGGTCATGGCGATTTCCTTGCCGAAGTTGCGGCTCAGATCGAGGAGCCCCACCCGGGGGTCGGCGAAGCCGCGGATGACCTCGAGGGTCCTGTCAGTACTGCCGTCGTTGACGTAGAGGACTTCCCAGGCGCAGCCGGTCTGGCCGAGAGCGGCGGACAGACGGCGATGGAATTCCGGCAGCACGGCCTCCTCGTTGTAGGCCGGAACCACTACGGTCAGGGTACAGAGGTCTTCAGCCACTGGATCCTTCCTCCTTGTGCGCCGGCACCTCGTCCAGCAGCTCCTGGTATAGGCTGTGATAACGGCCGGCGGTGACAACGATATTGAAAGCGCTTTCGGCCTTCTGCCGCGCCTGCCGACAGAGGCCGGCGTGACGGTCGCGGTCGGCGAGAATCCACAGCAGCCCTTCGGCCAGGTCGACGCTCGCGTACGGCTCGGCCAGGTAGCCGCACTGCCGGTGGTCGACCACATCCAGCAGCCCGGTAGCGGCGAAGGCCGCCACCGGTGTGCCGCAGGCCAGCGCCTCGGCAGCCGTCTGGCAGAAGGCCTCCTGCCGCGAGGGGACGGCGAGCACGTCGGCGGCCGCATAAGCCGCCGCCAGCTGCTCATCGCCGTGCAGGCGGCCGAGCAGGAGCAGCGGCAGTCCCGGATCGGGGTGGCCCTTGATTTCATCGGCACCGAAGACCGCCACGCGCGCCCCCGGCAAAACCGCCCTGACTTGCTGCAGGGCCGGCAGCAGCAGGTCCCAGCCCTTGTTGAGATCGGTGAAGGGGTTCACCGCCCCGAAGAGGATGATCTGCCCTTCATCCGGCAGGCCGAGCCGGCGGCGCGCGGCAAGCTTCGCCATCGGCTTGAAGACACTCGTATCGAGGCCGTTGGGGATGACCGCAACGCGGTGTCGGCCGAGCAGTGAACTGGCCCGGGCGCAGTCGGCCAGCCAGCGGCTGGGTGCCGCCAGGGTCAGGGGCAGTTCCCGCCAGGCCCGTTCCTTGCGCCGCCACACAGCCCGGGACAGGTCGTCGTCACGCGCCGAGCCGAGAACCGGGCAGGCGCCGCAGCTTTCTTCGTAACGCCGGCACTCACCGGGGACATGGCAGCCGCCGGTGAAGGGCCAGGAGTCGTGCAGGGTCCACAGCAGCGGCCGCCCGAGGCGGGGGAGACTCTCGATGCGGCAGAAGCCCGCCCCCAGCCAGTGCAGGTGGACGAGGTCGGGGGCGAGCCGGGCCACCTGTTGGGGCAGCCGGTCCGGCAGCCGGGCCGGGGTGAAGTTGCCGACCGGCCGTCGCGGGTAGCGCCGGACCGCCAGGGTGCCGAGATAGAGCTTGAGGCGCCTGAGCAGCCGCGCGCCGGGATAGTCGTGGCAGAGGACGCCCTCCTGATCGCCGTACCTGAGATGCACCAGCAGCCTGGCATCGACGCCGAGTCCCCGCAGGCCCCCCTGCAGCCGCCGGGCGGCCCGGTCCGCACCGGCCACCGCATCGAAGGTGTTGAGCAGCAGGACCTTCATCAGTGCCAAAAGCTCCGCATCTGCCGGGCGAACTCAGCTCCATCCCAGTTGCGCACCAGCTGGCGCGGCAGCTGCCAGGGGTCGCTCCAGCGGTGGACCTGTCCCGGCAGGGTGGTCACCGCCCGGCGCACCCCGGCGGACCGGCACTGGCGGATGGTCACGGCATCATACTGCCGGCGGCCGCCGAAAGGATAGGCGAAGAGCTCCACCGGCCGCTGGAGCAGTTCCCCGAGGGCGGCCAGCGAGCCGCGAATCTCGGCCGCCTGCCGCTCTTCGTCGAGAAGAGCCAGGGGGGTATGGGTGACGCCGTGGGCACCGATGGTCACTAGGGGGTGGCTGGCCAGTTGCCGCACTTCATCGGCCGTCAGGGCACGGTCCGCCGCCGTCGGGCCCGGCGCGCCGGCCCAATCGCGCAACTGGGCGAGCCAGGCCTCCCGGCGCGGCGCATCGACACCCAGCATCGCCCGGTGCAGGCGGTCATGCAAGGCCTTCCGCTGCTCCGGCTCGATGCTGGGCCAACTGCCGCCGCAGTCACGGTCGTCAAGAGTGAACTCCTCCGGCAGCGGGCCGGGGCCGAGGAGCAGCCGTGCCAACTCATCGGACCAGAAGCCGCCTCCGCCGATCTGCCCGGTGCTGATGAAAAAGGTCGCCGGGATACCGGCCTCGGCGAGGATCGGCAGGGCCTGGTGGAGATTGTCGGCGTAGCCGTCGTCGAAGGTCACCGCCACGGCCGCCCTGCGCCCGGCCGGCCGCTCCTCGTCGAGGCGCCGACAGCGGCAGTGATCGCGCAGGTAAAGCATCTGGGCGCGAAAGTTCTCCGGGGCCACGGCGATGCCGTGGGGATCGAGATCGAGGCGGGCCACCCGGTGATAGCAGAGAATGACCAGCGGCGGATCGGCCAGGTTCAGCGCGCGGTTCTTCAGTCGCCGCAGGGCCCGCCAGGAGGGGGCGGCCAGTCGCTCGACCGGCTTCAGCATGCCCCGGCCTTGCGCGCGGTCACGGTGATGACCACCTGGTAGTCGTCGTCGGACTGCTCGAGTAGAGCCGCGTCGGGGAGTTCCTCGACGGCCACCCCCTGCAGCAGGGCGATGGCGGCGATCAGGTTGCCCCGGCTGGCCACCTCGATCCCGCCGGTAAAGAGCGGCGTGAAGAGCCGACTCGCCGAGGCGCTGGTGAAACGCCAGTACTCCCCCCAGCGCTCCATATCGTAGCGGCTGATCTGGCCGATTCCCGACATAGTCGCCAGCAGGACGCCCCCCGGCTTGAGCAGGCGATGCGCCCCGGCAGCTGCCGCCGGCAGATCGAAAATGCAGTCGAAGGTCTGGGTGCAGATGAAGCAGTCGAAGAGCCCTTCAGGGAGGCTGTCGGGGCGGGTCAGATCGCCGACCAGGGTGGCCTTGGGGTTGCCGGCCACGGCGTGCAGTACGGCGCTGCGTGTGACCCGTGCCCCGCCGAAGCGCCGGGTATACTCATCATCGCCGACTTCGAGGACCGCACCGCGCACCAGCCCGGCCTGCCCGGCCAGGAAGCGCTCGATGTACCAGCGGTTGACCGGGGTGCCGCGATCAAGGCCGAAAGAGCGGCTGGCCGGCTCGAGAGCGGTCAGTCTGCCGAACTCGACTACGGTCTTTTTCCGGTTCAGGTACCGGTAGAGCTTGAGCAGCATATCCGCTCCCAGATAAATCTTGCGTAATCTCGCGAAGATATACTATATCTTGGGGTGAATTTGCAAAGGAAACGGCGAGCGTGCGCAAACCATGACCGGCAGGCTTCATCACCATCCCCTCTGTCACGCCCTTATCATCCTGCTGGTCGGCGTGGCGGCCTACGCCAACAGCTTTGGCGGGCCCTTCGTCTTCGACGACCTGGAGGCCATCCCCGGCAACCCGGTCATCCGCGATCTCGGCAACTTCCTCCCCGGCGGCAGCGGCTACGGTTACTCCCGCCGCTGGGTCGGCATGCTCAGCTTCGCCCTCAACTACCGGCTCGGCGGGCTGGCGGTCGGCGGCTACCACTTGGTCAACCTGGTCATCCACCTCGGCACCGCCCTGCTGGTCTACCTGCTGGTCCGCCAGCTCTTCCGCACACCCCTGCTGAGCACCGCGCCGATCGCCTCCCGGGCAGCCACGGCGGCACTGGCCGCGGCGATGCTCTTCGTCGCCCACCCGGTGCAGACCCAGGCGGTGACCTACATCGTCCAGCGCCTGACGTCGCTGTGCACCTTCTTCTACCTGCTGGCCATCGTCCTCTACCTCGAGGCGCGGCTGTCCACCTGGACGCGCGGAGCCGGACGGATGGCGGCCAAAAACTGGCTGTTTCTGACCGGGGCCACCGGCGCGGCTCTTCTCGCCATGTTCACCAAGGAGATCGCCTTCACCCTGCCCCTGGCGGCGCTGCTGATCGACTTCAGCTTCTTTCCCGGACCCTGCCGCCAGCGCCTGCCGGCCCTGTTGCCGCTCCTGCTGACCCTGCCCCTCGTCCCGATCCTGGTCTTCGCCGGCGGCGAAATGTCTTCTTCGGCCACCATCCTCAACGCCCGCGTCGACATCCCGCGCTGGCCCTACTTCTTCACCCAGTTCCCGGTCATCGTCACCTACCTGCGGCTGCTGATCCTCCCCGTCGACCAGAACCTCGACTACGACTTCCCGCTCTACACCACCCCCTTCACCCCGCAGGTCCTGCTGTCGGGGCTTGTGCTGACAGGAATCCTCTTCCTCGCCGCCTGGCTCTACCGGATGAGCCGCCGCCAGCCGCCGACTCCCGAGTGCCTGCCGATCGCCTTCGGCCTCCTCTGGTTCTTCCTGACCCTGGCCGTCGAATCGAGCCTGGTGCCCCTTTCCGACGTCATTTTCGAGCACCGCCTCTACCTCCCCTCGGCCGGCCTGGCCGCGGCCGCCGGGACGCTGGTCGCCATCGGCATGCAGCGCACCTCCACCATCCTCGGCGGACGGCTGCCGCTGTTCGCTGCGGGGGCCGTCATCCTCTGCCTGGCCGCTGCCACCTGGCAGCGCAACCGGGTCTGGCACGACGGCGTGACCCTGTGGCAGGACACCGCCCGCAAGTCCCCGGAGAAAAGCCGCCCCTGGTACAACCTTGGCACCTACCTCAAGGACAGCGGGCGGGCGGACGAGGCGATCGCTCCGCTGGAAAGAGCCGTGCGCATCGACCCCGGCAATGCCGAGGCCTGGCATAATCTCGGCCTGGCATTCCTGATGACCAACCGGATCGGGGAGGCCCTGCCGCCGCTGCAGAGTGCGGTGCGCCTCAACCCGGAGATGGATAACGCCACGATCAATTACGCTGTCGCCCTGATCCTGGCCAACCGACCGGCCGACGCCGCCGCCCTGCTGGAGCGCCACCTGCAGCGCTTCCCCGACTGGGCCGAGGCCCGCCTCAACCTCGGCACCGCCTATGCCAGGAGCGGCAACCTCGAGGCCGCCGGCCGCGAGCTGGCAGTACTCCGCCGCCTCAATCCCGCCCTGGCCGGGCGCCTCGCCGGGGAAATCCGTCAGGCGGCCGGCAGCGGCCGCTAGCGCCGGGAGCCAGGATGTCAGTAGCGGATCCTGACGACCAGAAACGGCCGGGGCTGGTCCTCGCCGGGATGATTCTCCTCCTGGTCATCGCCGTGCTGCGCACCAACTACGGCCTGTGGAGCGCCGACTTCCCCCTCGGCGACGACCCGGTCTACCTCGACCGTGCCTACCGCCTGGCACAGGCGGGTGAATGGACCGCCAATCTCTACCTCGTCTGCTACAGCGCAATCTTCCGCTTCCTGACAAGCGACCCCTTTTCGGCGCACGCCTTGATGCGCCTCGGCGCCTCGCTGCTGTCGACGATCACCCTCTTCCTGCTCCTCACCAGGCTCAAGCGGGTCAGCCTGCCGGGGGCCATGCTCATGGCCCTGCTGTGGAATCTCAACCTGCTCAACACCCCGCTGGTCCAATACGGCAACATCAACCTGTTCATCTTCGCCATCGTCTGCCTGGCCGGCTTCCTGTGGCTCGGCGCGGAGCGAAAAGGCAGGATGGCGGCCCTGGTCCTGCTCGTCCTGGTTACCGGAACCCGCTACGAATATGTCCTGCTCCTCACGCTGCTGCTCCTCTGGTCGGCGCGACAGTGGTACGTCGGACAAACGCCGCAGCATCGTCGCCCGCAACTGCGCCTGGCACTCGCCGGTGTCGCGCTGCTCCTGGTCGCCGGCCTCACCGCACTCACCCTCTCGCCGCCCCTGAAAACCCGGGCCGTTCAGGCCGCTGAAGACCTCAACGCCTACTTCTTCCTCGGCTTCACCCAGCACTACGCGATCTGGTCGGTCACCCGGGACCCCACCCTGCACCTCGACCCCTACACCGAGTACCGACTGGTCATTGAGCGGCAGTTCCCCGGGGCGACTGACTTCGCCTCGGCCCTCCAGGTCAATCCCGGCGAGGTGGGACGCTACCTGGCCGGCAACACCCTGGCCAACCTCACCCGCCTCCACTACATCCTCCCCGGGCACAGCATTCTCCTCCCCAGCGGGCTGGTCACCAACGGCCTGAGCGGGCGCTTCGGCAGCGGCGACTTCGTCGCCAAAAAGTTTGCCGCCTACCCGCTGCTGTGGCTGGAACAGGCCCTGACCGTCCTCTTCATCGCCGGCGGGGCCCTGTGGCTGCTCAGACGGACGGCCTCGCGGCAGCCGCTCCGCGCCCTCCTCGCCGATCCCGGTACTGTTTTTATCGTCAGCCTGGCGGCGGTCGCCGGCCTGTCGGTGGTCATGCACATCCCCGACCCCCGCTACTGGATCGTCTTCATTCCCCTCGCCTACTGGGGGGGCGCGGCCCTCCTCTCCCGCGGCTTCGCCGCCCTCTCCCGCCGCGAAGGGCTCATCCTGGCGGCACTCCTCTCGCTGGCCATGGTCAACCCGGTCTTCACCTCGACGCTGAACCTCACCTCTCACAAAAACCGTGATCTTGCCCTCGCCCTGCGCGCCAGCCTGGCGGAGCGGCCGCACCCCGCCCCCCTGAAAGTCCTTGGCCACTACCCCGACCCGCTCCTGGCCATGGCGGTCCCCGGCCGCTGGGCAAGCGTCACCAACCTCGATCTCCCCGCGAACGCCACTTTCCAGGACCTGGTGAGCGCCGGCAGCTGCGACCTGGTGATCGTCGACGGTTTGCTGCAGAAAACAGCCCGCTACGCCGCCGAAGGGTCGTTTTTCCAAAAAATGCTCGCCAATCCGGAGGCGTTCGGTTATGAAAGGCTGCTGGAAGGGGAGAACCGGGATGGGGTGGTGGACATTTTCATCCGCGAGGACGCCCCTCCGTCGCCACGCCGTGAAGGGCTGAGCGCATCTCCGCCCGGCGACCACATTTGAAGGCCAAGCCATCATGACGAAACGCATCTTTGAGCAACCGCTGGCCCACTGCCTGCTGATCCTGCTGGCCGGCGCCCTGGTCTACGCCAACACCCTCGGCGTCCCCTTCATCTTCGATGATGAAGCGTCGATCCTGCGCAACCCGGTGGTTCACGATCTAGGCAGCTTTGCCTTCGGCGGCGACGGCTACCGCTCCAACCCGCCCCGCTGGTTCGGCTACCTGACCTTCGCTCTCAATTACCGCTTCGGCGGCCTCAATGTCGCCGGCTACCACGTCGTCAACCTGCTCATCCATCTCGGCGCCGCCCTGCTGGTCTACCGCCTGGCCGCCCTGACCTTCCGCACGCCGCTGCTCGCCGCCAGCCGCCTCGCCCCCCGCGCCGGCACTGTCGCCCTGCTTGCCGCCCTGCTCTTCGCCGTCCACCCCGTACAGACCCAG
>CAYQLP010000004.1:40571-66623 GCA_964418505.1 uncultured Geobacteraceae bacterium
CCTCACCTCCCTGTGCACCCTCTTCTACCTCCTCGCCCTGGCCCTCTACATCCAGGGCCGCCTGTACTGCAAGGAATCGGCGGCCACCACGCCGCCACCGCCCCCGGCCAGAAAAAAGGTGGCGCCGGCCCCGCAGCCCGCCGCCGGCACAGCCCCCAACTGGCAGGCGCTCCTCCCCCTCGCCGGCGCGGTCTTCGCCGCCGCCCTGGCCATGCGCACCAAGGAGATCGCCTTCACCCTCCCCTTTGCCGCCCTGCTCTTTGAAGCGGCCTTCTTCACCGGCCCCTGGAAGCGCCGCCTGCTCTTCCTCCTGCCGCTGCTGCTCACCCTACCCCTCGTCCCCCTGGCCGTCCTTGGGGCCAGCGACGGCGGCGCCGTCGAACTCGGCAGGCAGCTGCGGGCCGATTCCACCCTGTCGCGGCCCGACTACCTCTTCACGCAGTTCCGCGTCATCGTCACTTACCTGCGCCTGCTGGTCCTGCCCGTCGGCCAGAACGTCGACTACGACTACCCGGTCTACACCACCCTCTTCACTCCGCCGGTACTCCTCTCGCTCCTTTTCCTGCTCGCCCTGCTCGCCCTCGGCGCCTGGCTGTGGAAGAAGAGCGTTCCGGACGCATCCGCCCCCGGTGCCCGCCCGGAACTGCGGGTCATCGCCTTCGCCATCGGCTGGTTTTTCCTCACCCTCTCCGTCGAGTCCAGCCTGATCCCCATCGGCGACGTGATTTTCGAGCACCGCCTCTACCTGCCCCTGGCCGGGCTCGCCCCCGCTCTCGCCGTCCTCGTTCTGCTCACCGGCGAGGCCACCCCCGGGCTGCTTGCCGGCCGCCTCCCCCTCTGCGCCGCCGCTGCCATCCTCCTCTGCCTGGCCGGCGCCGCCTGGCAGCGCAACCGACTGTGGCAGGACAAGTTGGCCCTCTGGGAAGATGTGGCCCGCAAGTCGCCGGGGAAGAGTCGCCCCTGGTACAACCTGGGGAGTTACCTGGGGGATGTTGGCCGCACGGCGGAGGCAATCCGTATGCTCTCGAAAGCGGTCGAACTCAACCCGAAACATGCCGAGGCCTGGCAGAACCTGGGCCGGGCCTACCTCATCAACAACCAGCCCCGGGAGGCGATCAGCGCCCTGGAGGCATCGCTCAAGCTCGACCCGGAGATGAGCAACTCCCTGATCAACATCGCCGTGGCCAGGCTGCAGTTGGGCCAGCCAGCCGAAGCGGTCGCCCTGCTCGAGCCGCTGCGTCAGAAATTGCCCAACCAACCGGAGGTCCGCCTCGACCTGGCCATCGCCTACCTTGGCCTGGGGAGAAAGGCGGAGGCGCTCGGCGAACTCGAGGTTCTCAAGCGCCTCAATCCGCAGCAGGCGGCACAACTCGAAAGGGAAATACAGCGGAGTGAAGCGGGGAGAGGGAACTGAACAGGGTTGCGCTCAGCTCAGCGGCCGGCGCAGGGCGGTCATGAGGACGGCCAGCAGGACCTTGACCATGTAGTAGGCGCTGCGCGTCCCGTCGATCGACGAGGCGCCTGCCTGGCGTTCGGCCATGCGTACCTCGACTTCGCTGATGGCAAAGCCGTTTTTGCCGAGGAGGATGACCGCCTCCGGCTCCGGGTAGTCTACAGGGTAATAGCGGGCGAGAAACTCGATGGCCCGGCGGTCGTAGGCGCGGAACCCCGAGGTGTTGTCAGTGATGCGCCGACCGATCAGCAGTGAATTCACCCCCTGGAAGACCGCTATCCCCAGGCGTCGCGCCAGCGTCGAGCGATAGCCCTCGCCGCCACCCAGAAAGCGCGAGCCGATTACCATCTCCCCGCCGCCTTCCCCTAGCGCCGCTAACAAGCGCGGCACCTCCGCAGCCAGATGTTGGCCGTCGCCGTCGAACTGGATTGCTGTCTGGTAGCCCTGGCGCGCTGCGTACTTAAAGCCGCTCTGCACCGCTCCGCCGATGCCGAGATTCTTCGGCAGGTCGACCACCAGGGCCTGGCCGGTCGCCCGGGCCGCCGCCGAGGTGCCGTCATCGGACCCGTCGTTGACGACCAGGATGTCCAGCGGCATGGCGAGGGTGCGCAGGCCGGCGATCACCGCGGCGATGCTGTGCGCTTCGTTGAAGGCCGGGACGATGACCAGCAGGTCGGCCTGGCGTGAATGCGCCGGCAGTCGCCCCAGGCCAAGCTCCTGGATCAGCTCCTTGTTCTGCTCGGAGAGACGGGTCAGAACCACGGTCAGGTGGATCAGCAGCAGGAAGGTGAAGCCGGTAGTCATCAGGGTGAGCACGCTTGGCGGGTAGGCGATGCCGAGCAGCTGGCCGAGGCGGTCGATGGCGTAGCGGTCCACGGACAGATAGAGGAGGAAGAGGCTTAAGGCGAACCAGAGCAGCGAATATTCCTCGCGGATGCGCCGGTTCTTGACCAGGCTGAAAATGAACATGAACAGCGCCAGGCTGAAGCAGAGGGCGAAGATCTGGATGCGGTCGAAGACCATCGATCAGGGTGAACCTTTCTGTCTTTTCTGGCGAACGGTCTCCGGCGACCGGATCAGCCGTCGAGCAGTTCGGTGAAGCTGATCCGGTGGCGGCGCAGGAGCGCCTTGAATTCATCCGTGCGCAGCCTGCGCCGTTGCATGACCTGCCGGCGGCGAGCCAGCATGCGCGGCGTTCCGGCCAGGGCCGCCAGAAGGCCGCGCATCACGGCCAGGGCGAGTTCGCGGCGGGAAGTGCTGGCCCGGAACTCACCGCCGCTGCCCCGCCCGCTGCAGACCAGGCGTGCCTGCTGAATGTAGCGAATAAGCGTGAAGAAGGGAAGCATCGCCAGCAGGCCGCAGGGAAAGGTCTTGAGCGCCACCCAATAATGATTGCGCTCCACCAGGTAGAGCTTGAGGGGTGAAAAGCCCCCCGCAGTCTGGGAGTATTTGTGCCCGACCACCGCCCGGTTGGCGAGCAGCGCCCCCCACCCCGCCAGGCGACCACGCAAGCCGAGGTCGCTGTCTTCGGCATAGGCAAAGAACTCCTCATCGAAGCCGCCGGTCTCTTCGACCAGTTCCCGGCGGTAAAGGGCGGCGCAGGCACTGGGGAAGAGGATCGGCTCGACCGGGGCATGATCGAGTTCCGGCCAGCGCCGGTTACGGTGACGTCCACGCGACATGCCGTCGGCGCAGATGCCCATCCCCAAGGAGTCGATCAGGTCGGGGTCGTCAAAGGCGCAGATCCGGCAGCCGATCATCCCGGCTTCCGGGTGCGCGTCGGCCACCGCAACCAGCTCTGCCAGCCAGTCGTTTTCGACCCGCGTATCGTTGTTGAGAGTCACCAGGCAGCGCCCGCGGGCGACCGAAAAACCGCGGTTGTTGCCGGCGGCGAAGCCGCTGTTGACCCGCAGCGCTACCGTGCGCACCCAGGGATAACGCTCGTGCAGCAGTTCCAGCGAACCATCCGTCGAGCCGTTGTCGACGACGATCACCTCGAAGTCGCGCGCACTCTGCACCGCCAGGCTGTCGAGGCAGGTCGGCAGGTGATGAGCACCGTTCCAGTTGACGATGATGATCGAAGCTGTCGGCAGCTGTTCAGTCATGCCGCCTCCGCACGTTCCACTCCTCGAGATGCGACCTTGCCGCCACCTCCGCCTGAACGTAGGCTTCGCGATCCGAAAGCGTAAAATGGCCGCCTTCGTGTCCGGTGGCCCAGCCATGTTCGGCCAGGCCGGACAAGCCGACATGGCAGGCCCGGGCGCCGGCCCGGTGGACATCATAGAACCACCTGGTCCCGATATCCTGCCGCATCAAACCGAAGGGAGCGGCTGTGCCGAAGGGCATCGTCAAAGGCCTGGCCAGTTTGAGGTTGACCAGGCAGGCCCACTCGTTGACGCGGCATTCCGGCAGCGGCCAGGCCGGCCAGCCCCGCGGGTAGTTCTCGAAACTCCGCCGCCGGCCGGGATAAGCCCTCTTCAACTCGGCGAATTCTGAGCGGTCGGGACGGTAGTCAAGATAATGCTCCCCACTGCACCTGCCGGCAGCGGCCGCCGGACAGTTCCAGCACTGGCCGATTTCTCCAGCGGCGACTGCATCGCCGATCCTATCGCGGAAAGCGCCGACGATGTCCCCATGGTAGAGGACATCGTTGTGGGAGATGAACAGGAAGTCCTTGTCGCTCTTCTCCCAGGCATATTGATAGCGGATCGCGTGCCGGAAAGGACGCCAGCGCAACAGCGGGAAGAGCCCTTTGAGCAGGGGGATGACGCCGAGGTGGAAACGCGGGACGAAGGGAATGATTTCCCTGCCGGTCAACTCGCCAAGAAAAGCGAAATCGGCCGGGACGACCGCAAACGGCTGGCGCCGTTCCAGAATCAGGTAGATCCGGTCGATGTGCCGGCCGCTGTGCTCCAACAGACTGGTCAGCGCCACCGCCGTCTGGTACGGCTTGCCGTAGACCTGGAAGACGACATCGACCCGGGTTTGCGGCGCGCGCCCGCCATTGCCGGTGGCGGTCATCGGCTGAACCCGTCCCGGAAGAAGCCGAGACGATGCTCCTTCATGTAAGAGAGTTTTCTGGCGACATCCTCGGGATCGAGACGCAGAAACATCTCGCTCTTCACAAGCTGATTGCAACGCCCGACATCTTCGCACTCAAGGTAGCAGGACTGCCAGGCCCCCTTCTGCCGATAGTGATCCTCACCGAAGCGGTTGATCCTGTCCAAGGGGAGGGACCCTACCGCTGCGGCCATCAAAAAGATTGCCAGCGTCGCTCGCCTCGCCAGTTTCCCCTTGATCGTCAACAGGTGCAGGTAAACCGCCAGAAAAGCAGGGATCATCAGGCTGACATAACGGTTGGCCTGCGCGGCTTCGAGACCGAGAGGTGTCCGTCCGACCGCCGCATTGACACAGAAGAGCAGAGTAAAACCGATGAGCACGACGACAACCAGGCTGATGCGGCAGTCTTCGCCGCCCTGTGTCAGCCTGGCGAGGTGACGGCACGCAATAAACGAAAGCGCTGCCAGCAGGGCAAAGCCGGCCACGATCGCAAGCGTGCCGAAGAGAGAAAGGTGGATGCCGAAAAACATCGCCAGCATCAGGCTGACAAAGAGAGGATAGAGCAGGACATAATCCGGGGTTACCGCGAATCCGGGGATCGCCGGATCGAATGTGTAGCCAAGGGAAAAACCCCAAGCCACCAGGGCCAGAAAGCCCAGGCACAACCAGAGGAAACCGTTTTTCGGCAAAGACCGGCGTGAGAAATGCTCCCAGAGCAACATGGCGACGGTCAGGGGGAAAATAAACAGGCCGAACCCGGTAAAGGTCAGGAGGAAGGTGATAAGCAGTATCGAGATAACCCGTTTGCCCGCGTCATCGATCAGCAGGGAACAGGAGTAAAGCATCAGCAGCAGCAGGGGGAACCCGGCGTAGGACAGATTCGGCACGACCACGATGTTTTCGTACTGGATCATGGTCAAAAAAATCAGGCTGACAGCAATGTCGCTGAAGTCCAGCCTACCGAACAACCGATACTTCAGAAGATACGCACAGCCTGCGGCCATGCACAAAAGGATCGCGACCGCATAGGCATCGACCCGGACATCCCAACCGGATATCCCGGCTAGCAGAGCAGTCACAAGCATGCCGACACCCTGACGGTGGGGGCCATGCTGCCAGGAAAAGAGTTCCCAGAGTGAAGGGTCGTGGAAGAGTGGGGTGTAGAAATCCCACTGATCGGAATAGAAGATGTCGACAGCGTATTTCCTGACAAACAACAGGAGGCGGGTAAACAGCAGGGCTGACACAACGCAAAGAAATACCGCAACGTTCTTCTGGCTTGTGCCTGAACTCGCTTGTCCGGAAAAATTCCCGTTCATCTCCCCTCCCCGCTCCCGCTTCGCGGCCGTTCGGCGAACACCAGCTGCCGACGCAGCAGGAAGTTGCCGACAATCCCCAAGCCGGTGGCAATCGTCTTGCCCGCGAGGGGCATCACCCCCAAGCCGGCCAGGGCGACCGTCAGGCCGATATCGAATCCGCCCATCATCACGACCGTCAGCAGGTACATGAAGAGTTCCCCGGCGGTGCTCCAACGGGCCTTGTGCCGGAAGAGGATGGCGATGCACAGCAGGTAGTTGACCACGGCCGCGCCGGCAAAAGCAGCAGCCGCCGCCAGGGCGAGTTCAAGACCGGAAGTGAAAAATAGGAGGAAAAAAGCCAGATTGGCAACCGCGCTTACCCCACCGATGAACAGGTAGAGCAGCAGTTGCATCGGCAGCGGGGCGGCGTGGGCCCCGTAGTGGAGAATGCAGTAGAGCGCCCGCACCCCGTCCTTCCAGCCGATCTTCTTCCCCTCCTCGAAGCTGCGCGGCTTGTAGCTGATCGCCACCTCCCACACCCGGCAGCCGGACTGGGCAACTTTGGCGACCACCTCCGGCTCGAAGCCGAAGCGCTCTTCCCTAAGGTCGAGCGACTGGATGACTTCGCGGCGGAAGAGCTTGTAGCAGGTCTCCATGTCGGAAATGTCCAGGTTGGTCATCATGTTGGAGACAAAAGTCAGCGTCTTGTTCATCCAGCTGTGCCAGAAATAAAGGACCTTGCGCGAATCGGGACGCAGGTAGCGCGAACCGAAGACCACGTCGGCCTCGTCGCGCAGCAGCGGTTCGAGCAGCTTGCGATATTCGAGCGGCTCATATTCCAGATCGGCGTCCTGAATGCCGACGAAGTCGCCGCCGGCATGGCGGAAGCCGGTGCGCAGGGCCGCCCCCTTGCCGCGGTTGACCTCGTGGTGCAGCACCGTGACTTCAGGATGCCGGGACGCCAGCTCCCGGGCGATTTCGAGGCTGCGGTCTTTTGAACAGTCATCGACGATAATGATCTCGAGCGCCAGGTCCCCGGCACGCAGTTGCAGGACACGCTCGACACAGCGGGCCAGGGTCTGCTCCTCGTTGTAGCAGGGAACGACCAGGGAGAGAGTGCAGTTGGGCAGATCAGTTTTCAGCAGAGCAGAAACCATCCCAGATTCCTCGCGACCCCGGTGTAATAGATCCGGTGACTGACGATAGCGCGCCAGCGCCGCAGCTTGCCATACTCGGGCAGATGGATGAAATCCTCCAGCAGGGCACGCCGGGTAGGGGCCAGGCCGGGCTGAAACCGTTCGTAAAAAGCCTGCGCCTGCCGACGGTGACCGGTCATCACCTGGCGGATCAGCGCCCGCTGGCCGATCAGCCCGATCAGGTAAGGGAGATTCCAGCGCTGCGCCCCGACCTGGTTGCTGCCGTGCTGGCGATAGAGCAGAGTCGGCTGCGACAGCACGCTGATTGTGCCGAAAGCCGCGGCGACCAGGGCCAGCCACCAGTCGTGCATCAGCGCCGCGCCGGGGATGGGCAGGGCCTTGTCGAGAAGCGGCCGGTTGACCATCGCCGTACAGCCGGTCACCACGTTCTGCACCAGCAGGTGGTTAAGCGCCGCGCGTCGCGGATCGCTCTTCTGGTTCCGCCACAGCGAGTCGGCAACCGGCTTGAGAGTGGCATCGACCACTGCGCAGTCGCTATGGACCAGCAGCGGCGTCTCCCGGCCGTGAGCCGCCTCCAGCCTCTGCATCTCGGCGAGGGTCAGGCTGATCTTCTCAGGCAGCCAGACGTCGTCCTGGTCGCAGAGCATGACGTAGTCGGCAGAGGTCTGCTCCAGCAGCTCGGCGAAGTTGCCGCAGCCGCCGAGCCGCCGCCCATCGTCGGGCAGCAGGACGATCCGGCCGGGGCAGCGCTGCGCGTAGTCCGCCAGGATCTCCACTGTCGCATCCCGGGAACCGTCGTCGCGCACCAGCAGCCGCCACCCGTCATGATCCTGCCGCAGCAGGCTGTCAAGCTGGGCCGGCAGGTAAGCGGCGCCGTTGTAGGTGGCGAGGACGATGTCGATCATTGGCGCCCGGCAGCCTCCTCATTCTCCTGCCGCAAGGCGGTCTCGATGATCTCCCTCAGGCGGGCGTTGAAATGGCTCTGCGTCCAGGCCGCGGCCCTCTCGCGGCCCTTGTCGGCCAACTCGGCACAAAGTGCATCATCCGTCCATAACCTTTTGATACACTGGGCGATTTCGGCGGGAGAGTCAGGATTAAAATGCAGGGCCGCCCCGCCGGCCTGTTCGGGCATCCCGTAAATTCCGGAGATCGCCACCGGGCAGCCGGCGGCAAAAGCTTCGAGGGGCGGGATGTTGGTCGGGCCGTAGAAGGTCGGCATGACCATGGCGCGAGCGTGGCGGTAGATCTCCGGCATATCGGCATCCGGCACGTATCCGGCGAAAATCACGTCGTCTTCAAGCCCCAGTTCGTGGACCTGCCTGACGGTGGCCTCGTAGGCGTTCTGCTTCCCTCCCGACAGGACCAGTTTGAGATCCGGCAGGCTCGGCTTGAGAGAGGCCACCGCCTGCAGCAGGTTGCGGTGGTTCTTGTGCCACCAGAACTGCGCCGGGTAGAAAATATACCTGGCCGGCAAGCCGTAACGCGCCGGCACACCGGGATTCGCAGCCCGATTGCGGATGTAGGCGGGGGCAACGAACGGCAGCGAATGGACGCGTTCCGGGGCGATCCCATAAGACTCGATCATCTGCTGCCGGCCGATTTCCGAATCGACCAGGATCCCCCGCGACCAGCGACAGCTGTTGCGGTTGATGCGGTCCTTGTTCAGGTAATTCCACCAGGAGGCCGACTCGGGGAAGCGCTGCTCGTAGCGGTACATCAGGTCATGGATGCTGACCAGCGCCGGCAGCGGAAACTGATAGCTGCGCAGGTCGTAGGAGGGAAAGACCCACAGGTCGCACTTCTCCTTCAGCAGCGCCCGGGCCATGGGGTGAACAAGCGGCGTGAGGCGCCGCCACAGCCCCATGGGCAGACCCGCCAGCGTCCAGCCCAGGCCGACCGCCCGGCTCCACGTCCCTTTCGGGATGCGCACCGCTTTGACCGCATACGTTTCCAGATGCGGCAGCCAGCGCTCCGAGGCAATCCCGACCACCACCGAGAAGTGTTCGGCGGGCAGTGCAGCCAGGGCTTCCAGCATGAACTGGTTGATCTGGAAGGTGCCGCCGAAGTGCGGCTCCGCTTCGAGGTACAGCCCGATCCTTTTCATGGACTTTCTGTCCGCCGGGCGACGAAACACGCCCCCCAGGTGTCCCAGCCAAGCGGCCGACCGCTCAGCCACTCCGTCTCGGCGACCAGGGACAGCCCGGCGGCATTCAGCAGAAGTTCCAGCTCAGGGCGGAACAGATAGCGGATCTGGTGGATTTCACTCAGCTCATCGACAGTTCCCGCAGCCTTGTCGCGGACCAGGACCTGGTAGTGCAGATCGACAAGGTTGTCGTTGGGATGCAGCACCGGCTCGACCACCCTGGTCACGGCCGTCGTCCCGTCCTCCAGGCGCTTGACCCGGACCACCGGCCGATCGGTGAGCACGGCCGGACCGTACCAGCAGTCGAAGATGAACAGGCCGCCGGGGACGAGATGCTCGCGGACGGTGGCAAACGCCGCGCGCAGATCCTGGTTGCCGGTCTGGTAGCTGATGACGTGGAAGAGCGAGACCACCACGTCGAACGTTTCCCCTAGGCGGACCGTGCGCAGGTCGCCATGATGGAAGGTGACCCCGGCGGGGGCCGCCTGGCCGGCCACGGCCAGCATTTCCGCCGAGCGGTCGACCCCTGCCACCCGGTAGCCCTTTTCGGCCAGCAGGCGGGCATGGCGGCCGGTACCGCAGCCCAGGTCGAGCAGGCTCGCAGCCGCAGGGTGGAACCTGCGGATCAGGCCGTGCACGTAGTCGGCCTCGCCGGCATAGTCCTTGTCACGGTAAAAAAGGTCGTAGTAGCGGGAATAGGCTCCGAACACCGTCAACGTCACTCTCCTCTCATCAGTTTCCGGACCGCGCCGGCCACCTCGCCGATCTGCTCATCGGTCAAAGCCAGACCGCTGGGGAGGTAGAAGCCGCGCCGGGCAAGGCGCTCGGCCACCGGATAGTGCTCGCCGGCGAACAGCCCCATAGCGCGGAAGACCGGCTGCTCATGCATCGGCCAGAAAAAGGGCCGGGTGCTGATGCCGAACTCCCCCAGGCGACGCATCGCTCTCGCGGCATCGAAGGGCACCTCGTCGCCAAGGACCAGGCCGAAGACCCAGTAGATGTTCTCCGCATCGGCAGTGCGGGGAAGCGGCAGCTGCAGTCCCGCGATGCCTGCCAGCAGTTCCTGGTAGAGGGCCCCCATGCGCCGCTTGCGCTCGACAAAAGTCCCCAGGCGCTCAAGCTGGGCCACTCCCAGTGCCGCCTGCAGGTTGGTCATGCGAAAATTATCGCCCAGCTCATCGTGCACGAAGCGCGGCTCACGGAAACACAGGTTGCGCAGCGAGCGGCAGCGGGCCGCCAGCCCCTCGTCGTCGGTGAGGATCATCCCCCCCTCGCCGGTGGTGACGTGCTTGTTAGGGTAGAAGCTGAAGACGCTCACGTCACCGAAGCTGCCGCAGGGGCGGCCGCGATAGCTCTGGCCGTGCGCTTCGGCGGCGTCCTCGATGACCCGCAGCCCGTGGCGCTCCGCCAACTTCAGCACCGGGGCCATCTCCACCGGCAGCCCGTAAATGTGCACGACCATGATTGCCCGGGTGCGGAGGGTGATGCGCGCCTCGATCTGCCCGACATCCATGTTCCAGGTCACGGGATCGCTGTCGACCAGCACCGGCACACCGCCGCGCCGGACGATGGCGGCAGCGCAGGAGATAATCGTGAAGGCCGGCAGGATGACCTCGTCCCCGGGAGCGAGGGAGAGCGCGGCCACCGCCGTCTCGAGCGCCGTCGTCCCGCTGCTCACCGCAATGCCGTGGCGACGCCCGGCCACGGCCGCCATCCCCTCCTCGAAACGCCGTACAAAAGGCCCTTCCGAGGAGATCCAGCCGCTGTCGATGCACTCGCCCAGATAGGTCTTCTCGTTGCCATCCAGCAGCGGTTGATTGACTGGTATCATATCCGGATCCTATCGTCAGGGCGTCCCCAACGCTGCGAGGCAGTCACGCCGCTCTACGGGGGCCGCGAATCTCCGGCAGCATCTTGACATTCTCGAAAAAAGCTGTCAATTTAATACCTTATTAATAAAACGGGAAGATTTCCGCCCACCCCCCAGGATCCCATGACCTCGCCTCTCGCCTCCCTGCTGCGCCACCTGCCCCGGCCCCTGGAACAGAGCGCTCCCCTGCCGCAGACAGTCCTCGACGTGTGGCTGGACAAGATCGGCTCTCCCGATGAAGGGCGGGAATCTCACCTGTTGCTGCGTCTTGCCGCCAGCCTTTTCCAGTGGCCGACACGCCCCAGTCGCCAGGTTGCCGAGGAACTGGGCATCAGCCGGGATCACTTGATCAGCCTCTATCGACTCATCCGCGGCAATCAGCCGATCCAGGAACTGCTCACCTACGAGTCGCCCATGCGCCGCCGCATCAGCTTCCTGCGCCGCGAGTTGATGGCTGACAACCTGGCGACCCTCTATGCCATGTTCCGCGGCGAGGAGTGGCTGCCGAACCATGTCGAATTCCATCCCGCCCTGATGTGCAACCTGCGCTGCCGGGCCTGCCCGAACTGCCAGGCCGATCAGGATGGCAACTGGACCTTTCTCGGCTACCCCCAGCTCGGCGAGCCCCTCGATGCCCATCGCCTGGAGATGATCGCCGACCTCTTCGTCGACCTGGGCATTCGCGATTTCAGCTTCGGCGGCGGCGGCGAGCCGACCCTCTCGCCCGACACCCTGGGCACCATCAGGCACCTGCGCCAGAGTGCCGAAGGACTCGAAATCTCTCTCTACACCAACGGCATCTTCCCCCCGTCCTGGAGTCAGGAAGAATTTGCCGCCTTGGCCGGCAGCCTCGACAAGATCCGCTTCAGTATCGACGCCGCCAATGCCCGGGAGTGGTCGAACTACAAGGGGCGTCCCGCCGAATTTTTCACCACCCTGTGGGAGAACATCCGCGGGGTCGTCGCAGCCCGCCCCCCGGCCGGCAGGCGGATTCGCCTGGGCGCCAGCTGCCTGGTGTCCGACCTGACCTGCCGGGATGTCGGCGAATTCCTTCTCCAGGCCCGGGACACCGGGCTGGACTTCTGCGATATCAAGGCCGTAGAAACCTGCTTCGCCGAGAAGGTCGAATACGCGATCCGCAACCAGCAGATCCAGGCCTCATTCAGTGAATTGATGGACAGGATTCGCCAGGGTTTTTACGCGCCGATGGACGTGGTGGTCGACGACAGCCTGCTGCGCGACGAAGAAGAGCAGGCCCGTTTCGATGTCCCGGCCAGCCGCTGCTGGGTGGCGATGCGCGGCAGGATGCTCACCGTCGGCCCCTACGGCGAACTCTACCCCTGCTCCGATGCCGCCAACCCGGGGGCCAAAGAACGCCACGACAACAAGTTGCTGGGCCGGTTGACCGCCTTCTCCAGCCCCGCAGAACTGCGCAGTGAGTTCAAGCGCCTGTGGGCCGCCAGCCTCACCTGCCGTCAAGGGTTGTCACGTGAGAGCTGTTCCTACTGCGTCCCCTCCCACAACAATTACAATACGGCGGTCGACAAGCTCTACCAGGACTGGCAGTTCGGGGTTCTCCCCGAAGAGCAGCCCTTTGCCGGTCAGCCCGATCACTACCTGGCCTCGCGCGGCGCGTAAGCCGCTCACCTTGAGCGGCCGCCATGAATGGAAAGAGGATCGCATGAAAAGCAAGGTCGTACTCTTCAATCCCCCCTTCTACCGCTTCATGGGCAGTCACAACAACAAGGCCCCCATGAGCCTGTGCTACCTGTCGCGGATCCTCGAGGATCACGGTATCGAGCACTGCGTCTACAACGCCGACGCCACGGACAGCAGCATCCACTGGAACCTGCGCTTCCTCTTCGACAATTTCGCCACCTACATCGATGCGGTGGACGGTAGGGGCTCCCTCTATGGCGAAGTCATGGAGAACCTGATGTCGATGGAGCCGGAAACCGTGATCATCATGGGCGCCGACCCGCTGGTGCCGACCAAGGACTGGGGGAACCCCTTCATCGCCGCCCACTTCTCAGCCCAGCTGCGCAAGCTCGGGGTCTTCACCGTCGGCATCGGACCCTACTTCTACCTCGATCGCGACCGCTTCGTGAACGACTTCGACTGTATCCTCGAGGGAGAGCCTTCTGAAAGCGTGCTGACCGCTATTCGCGAGCGCCCGAAAGGTCCTGTCCCCCCGCAACGAATCGCCACCGACGCCCTCCCCAATTTCGACCGGCTCTATCCGCAGGGGCAGACTCACAACGCGGTCTTCACCGCCTTCGGCTGCTTCGAACTGTGCGGCTTCTGCGTTGCCGGGCAGAGCTACCGGAAGATGGGCGAAGGGATGCGCTTTGTCACCGACGACACCCTGGTCAGCGACATAACCTCGCGTGCTCCCGGCAGCCTGTACATTCACGACCTGAATTTCGGCATCTATACGGAGGAAGCGCTGCGCCACCGGGTGGAACTGCTCGAACGGCACGATATCCCTTCCCGCTACTCATTCGCCGTCGATTGCCGGCTCGATGGGCTTGATCACACCAAACTGACGCTGATGCGGCGCATGAACATCACCCACCTCAAACTGGGGATCGAGAGCCTCTCCAACGACGTGCTGGCCTCCTACCAGAAGAACCAGACCGTCGAGGACATCGTCGAGAAACTGGCCATGATCAAGGACTACGGCATCAAGATCGTCGCCTACCTGCTGCTCGGCGGGGATGGCGCCGAAAAGGTCGATCACGATGCGACGATCGCCATGGCCCGCAGGCTGGAGCCCGACTTCGTCGTCCCCAACATCTGGGCCTATGACCTGCGCTTCGACTACCGCTATGACACGCAGTTTTCACCCGTGGCGCTGGAGAGGTGGGGGATCCCCCGGGAGGTCTACTACAAGTACCTGGAACTGCAGAACGAATTCAACCCGACCCTGGGCAGGCTGTACTGTCACGACTGACCGCCAGACGCATCGTCAGCGTCGCTACCAGGCCTTCGGCCAGAGGATGGCCCGTGTCAGCATGCCGCCGGTCTTCCACAGCGGCTTGAAGAGAAAACACGAGCCGTGGGCGGCAAACCAGTAGGACACCACTGAGGCCACCGCCGCCCCCATGCCGCCGAACTTGGGGATAAGCAGCCAGTTGAGGGCAATGTTGAGCAGGCAGCCCAGGCTGGCGGTCACCAGGTACAGGCGTGTCCAGTTCATCGCCGTGAGAAAGCCGCTGCGCGCCATCTCCAAGCCGCTGAACAGGTTCCCCCAGATGAGTACTGCCAGCATGGTGCCGGCACCGGCATAGTCGCCGCCGAAGAGCAGCGGCACCAGCCAGTGCGCCAACAAGGCGGTCGGCAGGGCAATCAGGTAGCCCGCCGCCGCCGCCACGTTGTAGAACTTCTGCAAACGATCGAAAAAAAGTCCCTCATCGTTCCCACGGGCCGCAGCGATTCCCGGGAAGAGCGACCAGTACAAAGCCGCCGGCACGAAGTACCAGACCTCCGCCAGACGCACCGCCACCGCGTAGATCCCCACCTCCCCGTCCCCGGCCAGTTCGCCGAGCATGACCTGATCGATCCGCAGGTAGATGGTGATCACCATGCTGGCCGCCATCAGCGGCCAGCCATCGCGCAGCAGCCCCTTGATTCTCGCCGGTGACACCTGCCACTCGCCGATTCTTCCGCCGCTATGGCGGTAGGCCGCGAGCAGCCCGACTCCCCCCAGGGCCACCTCGGCCAGGGCGACCCAGGCGAAGGCGACCAGCGGGGCCCCGGCCAGGATCAGGCCGACACGGGCTAGGGAAGTGAGCATAAAGGCTGCGCATTTGCCCAGCACCACCAGGCGAGCCTGGAGCTGCGAGTGGAACCAGAACTCGATGACACCGACGGACTGGAAGAGCGCCCCGGCAGCAATGATCGCCACCAGCTCATGGCTGACCCGGTCCCCCGGTCGCAGCACCAGGATGGCCGCCACCGCCCCACCAAGCGTCACCCCGCCGCCCAGCAGTCGGAGTGCGGCGGCGCTGCCCAGCAGTTCTCTTTGCTGCTGGGGGTGACTGACCGCATCCCTGACAATCAGGTCGTCGAGACCCAGGGCCGCCGCCACTGCGAAGATTGAGACAAAAGCCAGTGCGTAACTGTACAGACCGTACTGCTCCGGCCCCAGGTAGCGGGCCAGCCAGACTCCCACCACCAGCCCCACCGCCATGCGCATGAGATTGTCGGCCCACTGCCAGCCGGTGTTGCCGATCAAGCGGCGCAGTTCACCGTCGCCCGGACAGCAACGGCGGATTATATTCGGCAGGTATCGTTTAATTGATTCGCGCATGCTCGGCTCTCAGTTGTTTCACTTCTCTGCGGCGCATTCTAGTTGAAACTGCATCTCAAACCTAGAACTCCCTTTTTCAGAGCCGCGTCCCACCCTTTGCCTTCACCGACAGCCCCCGGCAGATCCTTCCGGAAGTATGAAAAAAGGCGGAGGAGCCTGAGCTCCTCCGCCTGGTTACTGCCTTACTGCTCCTTGAACTTACTGGTCAAGGATCGTTTTGCGCCCTTCCGGGAAGACCTGCGGGAACCAGCCATTCTGATAGGCGTGGCCTTTCAGCGAGGTCTGGGTGCCGCCCTGGCCCTGGTGGCAGCTCATGCAGGCAGCAGCGCCCGGACCCTCGAGGGTGTCATCCACCTGGCCGTTCCGCGAAGCGTTGGTCAGGATGGTGGTGGCGACCGCCACGGTCTGGTCAGGAGCCTGGCTGATCCCCGCCACGTGGCAGGCAGCGCAGTCGTTGAGCAGGCGCGGATAGGTCGGGGCATGGAAGTTATGGGTACGGCTGGTGCCGACCAGGTTGGTGCCGGCCGGGACGGACCCGTAGACAGTCTGCACGCCGGTGCCCGGCCAGTTCGGGATGTCGTCTTCGCTGGCGCCCCAGACGTACACGCCGTTGGTCCGGTAGATCATGGTGATCTTGCCGGTTTCGTGCGCACTGTGGACGGCATGCAGGAACGACTTGAAGCCGTAGGTCTGCTCGGTCTGGCTGTCATAGGCCTCGCTGGCATCGACGCCGTCCAGCACGCGGGTGGGGATGTCGCTAGAAGCTTCGTTGTGGCAGACCATACACATATCGACGTTATCGATGCGGTTGCCGCCGTGCTGGTAGAGGGACCCGACGTGGCACTTGAGGCAGGCGTCGGTGTCGGCGATGGCGCGGCGGGTTTGCGCCGGCAGGGCGCCGGTGGCGACCAGATACTCGCGGGTCGGGGTCTTGGAGCGGACCTGGATCACGTTCTTGGTGCCATCGTAATTGAAAGCCAGCTTGACCTGGGCCTTGCCCTGGAGGGCGAGGATGCCGCGGCCGTTCTTCGAGGAAGCCTGCTCGGCAGCGGTCAGCGGCACCACGGTTGTGGCGACGTTGCTGGCGCAGGTGGTGTTGGCGGTGGTTACGTTGACGGCGTTGGCCTGGCCCGGCGAAGCAGCGGCGCCGTCGTTGACCCAGTCGTCGCCCTGGCCGAAGCCCTTGAGGAAGCTCAGGTTGCTGGCCGTCTGGCCGGTAGTGGTGCTGGCGGCCCCGCCGGCATGGAAGATCGGCGCGCCGACGGCTACGGTGGTGTTACAGGGGTTAACCGCAGCGCTGTTGTAGCTGGCGGTCCAGGTCACGTTGAGGTTGTCGCCATCACGGGTGATCCCGGTGATCTGCATGTCGACCTTGGCGCCTTCGGTCACCGAGACGTCCTTGCCGTCCCAGATCAGGCCGCTACGCTCGGTGAGCAGGCCGTTGTGGAATTTAGCCACGGTGTCACGGGCGATCGTACCGTTGTGGCAGGTGGTGCAACCGGTCGTGGTCCTGTCGTAAGCTTCGTGGAAAGAGAGCCCGCTCTCGAATTCCCAACTGGCCATGGAGTCATGGCAAGAGAGGCACAGACGGCCGCTCACCGGGGCGCTGTTGACTTCAGCGATGGTCGCGTCGCTGTCGTGGCAGACCGAGCAGTTGAGCATGTAGGTCGGGTAGGTGACGTGGAACCAGCTGCTCTGGCTGATGCTGTTGTTGCGGGCGTAGACGCCTTCCGGCTTGGTCACCGTGGCGGTCAGGGCGCGCTCGGGCATCATCGCCGAGGCATGGATGCCGTGGACGTACTCGAGCAGGTTGTTACGGGTGGTGTGGGTGTGACAGGTCACGCAGGCCATCCCGCCGAAGGGGTTCTGGCCATGGTGCTCGTAATCGCCATCTTCCTTGAAGACGTTGTTGCTGTGGCAGTTGATGCAGGCCTGGTTGCTGACGATGTTGTTGACGTGGATCTCCTTGTCGCCGGTATTCTGGCTGGCGACGAAGGTGGCGTAACGGGCGCTATTGGCGCTGTCAGTCAACTTGACCATCCAGCTGGCCGGACGAGCGGCATCCCATTCGGTGGTCAGGCCGGTCAGCCAGGCGGCCGGCGGGGCGACTTCGATGGTGTAGTTGCCGCTGGCCGGGGTCCCGGTGATGGACGCCGTGCCGGCGCCGTAAACGTTGACGGCACCGTTGGTCCCGGTCTGGGTCCCCAAGGTGTAGGCACTGACCGTCGGGCTAACCGTGAAACCATCATAGTTGGCGCCGTCGAGCTTCAGGTTGACGACGATCGTCGCGCCGGTGGCGCTGGGGGTGATACTGGTGATGCTCGGGGTGACGACGCCGCTCAGCGCATGGGATTCCTTGGCCGAGAAGATCGCCGTGTCGCCGTGGCAGACGTTACAGGACTCGAGCGGCACAACCACCGCATCCTTGCCAGCTGCGCCGGTAGCGCCGGTAGCGCCGGTAGCGCCGGTCGCGCCATTGGCGCCAGCTGCGCCGGTCGCGCCGGTCGCGCCGGTCGCGCCGGTAGCGCCATCCTTGCCGTCACTGCCGTCATCACCGGAGCAACCGATCATGCCCAGGCTGGCGACAAGCATGGCAAGCAACAACAACCTCGTAATTGCCTTCATACTCTTGCTCTCCTTTTCCTCGCAAAACCTCTAGTCAAAAAGGCAATCATCACCACCCATTGGCGATGACCCGAATAGCCGCGTGCGGCTTAAATCTTGGATTTTATGACAGCGCAATCACCCAACAAAGCATCTCGGAGGCGCATACCACGCGCATTTTTTATGAGCTTTCTAACATGGCGCCGGCCCGCATGCAAGACACTTATGAACCCTATCGCGATTTTTTGCCCTGTCAAGCGGCGGACGCCAGCGCGTCCGGGCCCTGCGGTCCTGCCGCCGCGCTGGCACTTGATTTCCCTACCCAAAAGCCATATGGTTGGCGATAAACTTTTGCCGACGGGGCCACCCCGCGGCGGGGACAACTCCTTTCGATGCTTACTACCTTCCAACGCTACCACCGCCCGTTTTCGCTGGGACTGCTCGGGCTGTTCGGCCTGGCTGCCGGCGTACTGGCCGCCACCCTGCTCGGCAGCGGCCTGCGTTCCCCTGCCGGCCCGTCGCGGCCCTCTGCCCCGGCGGTCGCTCTGCCGCCTGCAGTTCCAGAAACTGAACTCGGCCTTATCATGCAGTACAACCTCTTCAATACGGCGGCGCGCAGCACCAGCCCGGTTTCCTTCTCTCTGCGCGCCACCGCTGCCGGGGCGCAGGAAGCCACGGTGCGCAGCGACCTCGAGCTGCTCGGCACGGTCGTGGCCGGCCAACGCTCCCTCGCCGTCATCCGCATGGGCGGCGAGGTCAAAAACTATCGCCTGGGCGGGGAAATCCCCGGCGGGCGCATCGAAGAGGTGCGTCGCCACGAAGTCGTCATCCGTAACCACGACCGTTCGCTGACCGTCCTGCGCCTGGTCGAACTGGCGACAGCCGGCGGCAGCACGCCTGGCTCCGCCGCATCAGTCTCTCCAAGCCGGTCGGCAACTGCCGCCAGCCGCGCGGCACCAGGCGGCCAGGCAACCGCCGGCCCGGCCGGAGATGCCGTCCGCAGTGCCGGCAGCAACCGCTGGGTCGTGGCCCGCAGCACGGCTAACGCCGCCCGTGAAAACCTCGGCGAACAACTGCGCCTGGTTCTTATGCAGCCAAACCTGGTCGACGGCAAGACCGACGGCTTCGCCATCCGCCGCATTCAATCCACATCCCTGCTGGCCCAGATGGGACTGCAGCGCGACGACATCGTCAAGCGCGTCAACGGCATGCCCCTCGACTCTCCCGAAAAGGGGCTGCAGATCATGCAGCAGCTGCGCGAGGCCCGGCAGATCACCGTCGACCTGGTGCGGGCCGGCAAGCCGCTGAGCTTTTCCTACGAGATCGAATAGGAGCCCATTGTGACATCGACTCCCCTGCGCACTCTTTGCGTGATGATGTTGGCCGCCGCCCTGCTGGCTGCCCCGCTGCCCGCCAGGGCCGAAGAGCCTGCGGTCACGACAACCAAGCCGGCCAGGACGGCGCCGGCCAACCGGGTGACCCTCGACTTCCGCGATGTCGAGATGGTCGACCTGGTGCAGACCATCAGCGAACTGACCGGGCGCAATTTTCTCTACGACGAAACCGTGCGCGGCAAGGCGACCATCATCTCCCCCGAGGGGATGACCCTCGACGAGGCTTACCAGGTCTTTCTCAATGTTCTGCGCCTCAAAGGCTTCGCCGTTGTCCCCGCCGGCAAGGTTAACAAGATCGTTCCGCTCAAGGATGCCAAGGAGGGGAACCTGCCGCTGGTCACCGACGGCCAGCCATACGGCGAACAGTTCATCACCCGCCTGGTGCGTCTCGAAAGTCTCGATGCCGCCATGATCGTCGACACTGTGCTCAAGCCGCTGGCCTCGTCGGGGAGCAACCTGATGGTCTACTCACCGACCAACACCCTGATCATTACCGATACCGCCGCCAGCATCGAGCGCATGCTGCAACTGCTCAAAGAGCTGGATGTCCCCGGGTCCTCGCAGACGCTGACCGTCATCCCGCTGAAAAATGCCGGCACTGAAGACGCCGCCAAGCTGTGCAACGAGATGTTTGGTTTCGGCGCCGGCGCCCGCCGGGCACGCGGGGCAAGCGCGACCATCCAGGAAGAGGCTGCCAGCGTCAAGATTATCGCCCTGCCCCGTACCAACAGCCTGCTCGTTCAGGCGAATGCGGAGCAACTCGCCGCCGTGCGCGGGCTCATCGACCTGATCGATCAGGACGGCAGCGGCGCCAAGTCGAACATCAACGTCTACCGCCTGGAGAATGCCTCAGCGGAAGCCCTGGCCAAGACCCTCAACGAGATCATTACCGGCATCCGCAGCGAGGCCGGCAAGACTGGAACCGCCGGACAGCCGGCAGCCGCCGCCGGACCGGTGACCATCACCGCCGACAAGCCGACCAACTCGCTGATCATCAACGCCAAGCCGGACGACTACGCCATCATCAAATCGATCATCGACAAACTCGACACCAAGCGCAAGCAGGTCTACGTCGAGGCGCTGATCATGGAACTGTCGATGGACGCCACCCAGAAGCTCGGGGTCTCCCTCTCCGGTGCCGGGACGGTCGGCGACGACGGCTTGATCTACGGCACCAGCGAACTCAACAACGGACCGCTGTCCTTTGGACAGATTGCCGACGGCACGACCATGCTGACTCAGGCGGTCAACGGCCTGATGGCCGGCGGCTTCTTCAACCCGATCACCGTCGCCAACCCCAACGGCGAGGGGACGATCACCGTGCCGGCGCTGTCAGTGCTGATCAACCTCTCCAAGGGGAACAGCGATGTCAACATCCTTTCGGCACCGCGGCTGCTGACCTCCGACAACGAGGAAGCCGAGATCATCGTCGGCGAGAACGTGCCGCTGGTCTCGAGCCGGATTTCCAACACGACCAGCGACGACAACCTCAACGTCGCCATCGAGCGCAAGGACGTGGCCCTGATCCTGCGCTTCACCCCGCAGGTCACCGAAGGGGACCTGGTCCGCCTCAACGTCTACCAGGAGTCTTCGGATGTGAAACCCAACTCCGACACCGGCAACGGCCCGAGCTACACCAAGCGCTCGCTGCGCAACACGGTCCTTGCCGAGAATGGCAAGACCGCGGTCCTCGGCGGGCTGATCGGCACCAACGTCACCGAAGGGGTGACCAAGGTGCCGCTGCTCGGCGACATCCCCCTGCTCGGCTGGCTCTTCAAGCACAGGACCACCCAGGAGCGCAAGACCAACCTGCTGGTCTTCATCAACCCGACGATCATCCGCGGCCCCGAGGACCTGGCCCGGGTGACCAACCGCAACCGCGGCGTCGCCGACAAGTTCATCGGCGACAAGACCCGCGACCAGATCCCCGAAGGCTACTTCGAAGACGCGAAGCCGGCGGAGGCCGCGCACTGATGAGCCGGCCTTTGCCTGCAGTGCCGCGCTGGCGGCGGCTGGGGGAGGTTCTCACCGGTGAGTTCGCCCTCGCCCCGGAGCAGCTCGAGGCAGCCCTGGCCCTGCAGAACGCCAAGGGTGTGCGCCTGGGCGCGGCACTCCTCGAGGTGAAAGCCATCGACGCGGCCACTCTGGCTCGCGCCCTGGCCAGCCAGTTCGGCCTCCCCTTCCTGGCCGCGCTTCCCGAGGAGCAGACCGCCCAGGAGCTGCTCGCCCGCCTGCCGATCGGCTTTGCCAAGGACAACCTGCTCTTCCCCCTCGACGAGGAGGAGGGCTGCCTGCGCGTAGCGGTGGCCGACCCCTGCGACAGTCGCCCGCTCAACGACCTCAGTGCGCTCACCGGGATGGTCGTCGAACCCTGCCTGGCCACCGCGGAAGAAATTCTGCGGGCCATCAACCGGGCCTACGAGCAGCAGGCCGGCGGGGCCCAGGAGGTGATCGAGGAGATCGCCGAGAGCGCTGACGCCGATCTGGCCCACAGCCTCGAGCCCCAGGACCTGATCGACACCTCGGATGAGGCGCCGATCATCCGCTTCGTCAACAGCCTGGTGACCAAGGCGTACAAGGAGCGGGCCAGCGACATCCACATCGAGCCCTTCGAGCGGGCCCTGGTGATCCGCTACCGGATCGACGGCATTCTCTACGAGGTTCTCCACCCGCCGCTCAAGGCCCACGCCGGGATCGTCTCGCGCATCAAGATCATGGCCCACCTGAACATCGCCGAGAAGCGCCTCCCCCAGGACGGGCGCTTCCGCGTGCGCATCGCCGGCCACGACCTGGACATCCGCGTCTCCACCCTGCCCACCGCCTTCGGCGAGCGGGTGGTGCTGCGCCTTCTCGACAAGAGCAGCGGGGTTCTCTCCCTGGAGGACCTGGGGATGGGCGGAACGATGCTCGAGCAGGTCAACGCCATGATCGGCAAGAGCCACGGCATCTTCCTGGTCACCGGCCCGACCGGCTCGGGTAAGACCACCACACTCTACGCCGCCCTGACCCGCCTCAATGACCGCGAGAAGAACATCATCACCGTCGAGGACCCCATCGAGTACCAGCTGGCCGGGGTCGGCCAGATCCAGGTCAACACCAAGATCGACCTGACCTTCGCCAACGGCCTGCGCTCGATCCTGCGCCAGGATCCCGACATCATCATGGTCGGCGAGATCCGCGACGGCGAGACCGCCGAGATCGCCGTGCAATCGGCCCTCACCGGCCACATGGTCTTCTCGACCCTGCACACCAACGACGCCGCCGGAGCCCTGACCCGCCTGGTGGAGATGGGCATCGAACCCTTCCTGGCCGCCTCGTGCATCGTCGGCGTCCTCGCCCAGCGCCTGGTGCGCCGCCTCTGCCCGCACTGCAAGGCTCCGGAGGAGGCCCCGGCGGAAGTGCTTGCCGGCCTGCACGCCGAGGGGTTGGTCAGCGGCGCGGCGACCTTTTACACCGGCCGGGGCTGCGCGCGCTGCATGGGTACCGGCTACCGCGGCCGGACCGGGATCTACGAGCTGCTGCGCATGGACGACACGGTGCGCGAACTGCTCCTGCAGAATCGCGATGCCGCCGGCATCAAGGCCGCGGCCATGCGCGGGGGGATGCAGCCGCTGCGGGCCTCAGGGATCGCCAAGGCCCTGGCCGGCGAAATCTCCCTGGCCGAGGTGCTGCGCGTCACCCAGGAGGAGGGCTGATTGCCGCTCTTTGAATACACCGGCTATGACGCCCAGGGGCGCAAGGCCAGCGGCACCATCGACGGGCCCGGGCGCAAGGCCGTCACCCAGGTCCTGCGTGAGCGGGGGATCTTCCCCACCGGGCTGAAGGAGGGGACCGGCACCCGCCGGGGCCGTTTCTTCGGCCTCAGCCTCAAGCGGGTTCCCGCCGCCGAACTGGCCGCCGCCACCCGCCAGATCGCCACCCTGCTGGCCGCCGGTCTGGCCATCGACGAGGCCCTGGCCACGGTTGTCGAGCAGATCGACCAGCCGCTCCTCCACCGCGCCCTGGCCAGCCTGCGCGAGGAGGTCCGCCAGGGGGATGCGCTGCACGCCGCCCTGGCCCGCCAGCCGGCGGTCTTCCCGCCCCTGTACGTCAGCATCGTCCAGGTCGGCGAGGACAGCGGCACCCTCGATCAGGCCATGCACCGCCTCGCCGATTTCCTCGAAGCCCAGGCGCGCATCCGCTCCCGCGTCCAGGCCGCTCTCGCCTACCCGGTGCTGATGGCTTTCGTGGGGATCGGCGTACTGGCCTTCCTCTTCGCCTTCGTCGTCCCCAAGATCACCCGCATGCTCACCGAAATGGGCCGCGAACTCCCCTGGCCAACCAGGCTGCTGATCGGCATCAACGACCTGCTGTCCGGCTACTGGTGGGTGCTGGCGATCCTGGTCGTCGGCGGCGGCATTGCGTTGGTGCGTTACCGGCGCACCGAGGCCGGCCGCCTGCAGCTCGACCGCCTGCAGCTCAAGGTGCCGCTTTTCGGCCCGCTGCTGCTGCTGATCATCACCGCCCGCCTGGCGCGCACCCTGTCGACCCTGCTCGGCAACGGCGTGCCGCTGCTCAGGGCGCTGGCGATCACCCGCAACCTGGTCGGCAACCGCCTGCTCGCCGGGGCGCTGGCCACCGCCGCGCAGCGGGTGCAGGAGGGCGGCAGCCTGGCGGTGGCCCTGCGCGAAAGCGCGCTCTTCCCGCCGATGCTCGCCCAGCTGGTGGCCGCCGGGGAAAAGAGCGGCCAGCTCGAAGAGATGCTGATGCGCGTCGCCGAGAGCTACGAGCACCAGACCGACCTGTCGATCACCGGCATGCTTTCGCTCCTGGAGCCGATCATGATCCTGGTCATGGGCTGCCTGGTCGGCTTCGTGGTGCTGGCCATCCTCCTGCCGATCTTCGAGGCCAGTCAGGGCTTCGGGTAGAGGCAAATCCAGAATTCAGAATCCAGAATTCAGAATCCAGAAGCCTGGGGCACAGGGTTTTGATAAGAGGTCAAACGTTGAAGGGAGTTGTCACAATGAGTCAAACTGATCGGCGCGCCCAGCGCGGCTTCACCCTGATCGAGATCATGGTCGTGGTCGTCATTCTCGGCATCCTGGCGGCGATCATCGTGCCGCGCTTCCTCGGCCGTCCAGACGAAGCCAAAGTGACCAAGGCCAAGGTCGACATGAAGAGTCTCGAGGAGGCCCTCGGTCTCTTCAAGCTCGACAACGGCTTCTACCCGAGCACCGAGCAGGGGCTCCAGGCCTTGGTCAGCAAACCGGAGATCGGCCGGATCCCGACCAGATACTCCGAAGGCGGCTACCTCAAGAAGGTCCCCAACGATCCCTGGGGGACCCCCTTTGTCTACCTGTCGCCGGGGGTCAATCGCCCCGAGTTCGACATTATCTCCTACGGTGCCGATGGCCAGCCGGGGGGGGAAAGCTTCGATGCCGACATCAATAGCTGGGAGATCGACTAAGCTCACCGGCTCTGCAGGCTTCACGCTGATCGAAATCAGCGTGGTGGTGCTGCTCCTCGGCATCTTCGCCCTGCTGGTGACCCCCCGGCTCAATTTCAGCAGTGCCGCGCAGCTGTCCTCGACGGCGCGACGCCTCGGCGATACCAGCCGCTACCTGCTCAACGAAGCAGCCCTGAGCGGCCTCGAACACCGCCTGGTCTACAACCTGGACGAGGGCAGCTACCAGGCCATGGTCCTCGAAAGCAACGGGGAACTGATGGCGGTCAGCGGCACCGGACGGGGGACCCGGCTTGGTGACGAGGTGCGCTTCATCGACGTGACCGTGCCGGGACGCGGAACCTACACCGAAGGGGAAGTGATTACCCGCATCTATCCCAGCGGCTGGCAGGAGGAAGCTGTCGTCCACCTCGAGAACCGCCGCGGCGAGCAGTTGACCGTGCGGCTTTCGCCGCTTTCAGGGCTGGCCGAGACCTTCGACGGCTACCGGGATTTCCGCTGATGGCTCCCCCGCCGGCAGTGCTCCGCTCTGCACGGGCAACGGCATCTGGCCGGGCCCGGGGCTTTACCCTGCTCGAGGTCATGGTCGCCCTGGCCATCGTCAGCATCGCCCTGGTCTCCCTGCTGGCCCTGGCCAACCGCTCGGTCGCCACTCACGCCCGCCTGCAGAAGTTGACCGAAGCGACCCTGCTGGCCCAGCACAAGATGGCGGCGACCGAGGCCGACAATCGTCTTGGCCGCCTGGAGAAGCGCCCCCAGGAAGGAGTTTTCGCCGACCCGGACGGGGCTTATCGCTGGCGCCTGGAATTTGCCGACACCCCGCTTTCTGCGGTCAAGATGGTGACCGTGACGGTCGTGTGGGGGGAGGAAAACAGGAATGAGTCGGTCGCTCTCACCTCCCTCATCTTCTAAGTGCGGACGGCCCCGGACAGCGGGCTTCACCCTCATCGAGGTACTGGTGGCGGTGACCATGGCGGCCACCGTGCTGGCTGCGGTTTACGGCATCTTTGCCTCGGTCAGCAGCGCCAGGTCGCGGCTCGAAACCGACGTCGAGGCCTATCACCAGGCCCGGGTGATTTTCGACCGCCTGGGCAGGGAGATTCGCGGCGCGGTGCCCACTGGCGGGCCGCAGGGGAAGGGGGTTTTCCGCGGCGGGCGCGACAACCAGCTCTACCCCTTTGTGGAGATGACCACCACGGCCATTGCGAACGCCTTTTCCGTATGCCAGTCCTTTCTGGGAGCAAAGATCCACGATGCCAAGGATCCCGGCACCGATCTGAGCGCCATGCTCTTTCAGGTCGTGGGTGCCACCTTCGAT
>CAYQLP010000004.1:66633-75895 GCA_964418505.1 uncultured Geobacteraceae bacterium
TCGCCCTGGTCCGTTACGACCTAGCCGTGGACACCGAGACGCCAGGCCAGCGGGTTCTGCTCCTGCAGCGCAGCGAGCAGTCGGTCCTGCAGGCAGGGCTGGACAGCAGCCGCCGCGGCGCCCTCAGGATGGCCAGGGGGATCGAGGAACTGGAGATCCGCTTTCTCGACAAGAACGGCTGGAGCAATGATTGGGATGCCGCCAAGGGCGGCCTGCCGGCCCTGGTCGAGGTGGCCCTGACCATCACCGACCGGGCCGGGCGTCCGCACCGTTTTCTCTCGGCCTTTGAACTGTCCGGGATCAGCTGGAACCGGTGAGTATGCGTAGACGACAAAATGGCGAGCGGGGGATGGCCCTGCTGATCGTCCTGGCGGTGGTGGCCCTGCTGAGCACCCTGCTGGTCGAATTTGCCTACTCCACCCTGGTCGAACTGCGCCTGACCGAGACCTTTCGCGACAGCACCCAGGCCTACTACCTGGCCAAGGGGGGCGTCAACGCCGGGACCATGCTGCTGCGCCAGGACCGCAATCAGTACGACTCGCTTAACGAGATGTGGCACCAGGGGGTCAGCAACTATCCGGTGGGTGAGGGCTTCATCAGCATCCGCATCACCGACACGGGAGGGAAGCTGGCCGTCAACAGCCTGGTGGAGGAGAACAGTCCGCAGACGGTGATGGTCGATCGCTTCTTCCGGCTCTTCTCCTCTCTCGACCTTGGGGAGAGCCAGGCTTCCCCGGCCGAATTGACCGCCGCACTGATCGACTGGCTGGACAAAGGCGATGATACGTACCGCGAAATTCGCGTTGACGGACAGGTCATCCCGGTCGCCGGCGCCGAGATGGGCTATTACGGGGGGCTGTCACGCCCCTATGCGTGCAAGAACGACAGGCTGCACTCCCTCGACGAACTGGCTCTGGTCAAGGGCTTCACCCCGGAGGTCATCCGTCGGATCACCCCTTTCCTGGCCGTCAACGGTGACATGGGGATCAACATCAACACCGCCGGTCGCGAGGTGCTCATGGCTCTCGACCCGCTGATCGACGACGAGAAGGCCCGCAAGATCATCGAGTACCGCACCGCGACGCCGATTACCAGCGTCACCGTCCTGGAAAGCATCCTCCCTGCCGATGCCTACAGCGCGCTGCGTACCCTTGAAACCCTGGACCAGCTGGGAGTGACCAGCGCTATTTACCGCATCGAGGCGGATGCCCTGGTGAACGACGGCCGGCGGCGCATCCTCGCCGAGGTCGAAAAGGATAGCGGTTCGCTCCTTTACCTCAAGGTGGACTGAACAATCATGGCCAACAGACTGATCGGAATCGAGTTGGGAAGCGGCAGCCTGCGGGTCGCCGTGCTGCGCCGCGACAAGGGTGGCGTCATGGTCCTCGCCCTCGAGGAGTACGCCGGAGAAGATCCCGCCGAACTGCTCGAAAGTGCGCGCGGGGCCTTCGGTGGGGCCGCTACCTTCGGTGATCGCCTCGCCACGGCGCTCCCCGCCGCGCAGGGCTACGTCAGAAAGCTCACCTTCCCCTTCCGCGACCATCGCAAGATCAAGGCCGCCGCCCCGCTGGAACTGGCGGCCCAGATTCCGGTGAGCAGTGAGGGCTGTGCCACCGCCCTGCTCTGGCCGCAGAGCAAGGAGGAGGCCGACACCGTGCTGGCCGCCGCGGTACCGACTGCGGCGATCGCCGAGCGGCTGGCCCTCTTCGACGCTGCGGAGACCCCGCTGCAGGTTCTCGACCTGATGCCCTACGCCCTGGTCGGCGGCCTGGGCGGACGGGTGCGCGATGCGCTGCTGGTCTGTGCCGGCAGCGAGGAAACCACTATTTCCCGACTGGAGGGGGGGCAGCTCGCCGAATACCGCCTGATCCCCGGTCGCCTCGAAACCGGCAGCCCGCGCGTACTCAACCAGCTGAACCGCGAATGCCAGGTGCTCCTCGGACGCCATCAGGGCGAGACTCTGCCGGTCTACCTGGCCGGCCCGGCCGCCACCGCGGAGCTGGCCGAATGTCTTCAGGCGGCCGGCCTGCAGGCCGCCATGCTCTCGCTGACCCTCGGCGGGCGGCTCATCCCCGCCCCCTTCGTTCCGGCCGTTGCCCTGGCCTTGCGCGCCGACCCACGCGATGCCAAGTCCTCCTTCAACCTGCGCCAGGGAGAATTCGCCTTCCGCGGTGAACTGCGCGCCGCCGGCTGGCCTCTCGCCCTGGCTGCGGGGCTGCTGCTCCTGACCCTGTTGGCCGGCGGGGCCTCCGCCTACCTCAACTACCGCGACCGCGCCCGCCAGGCGGAACAGCTTCAACAGGATCTGGTGCGCTCCTACCAGAGTGCCTTCCCGGGGAGCCAGCTGACGGTCGATGTGGCCCTGCAGATGGAGAGCAAGCTGCGCGAGCTGCACAACAGCGCCCGGGCCCTGGGCGTCACCGGCCAGCCGCCGCCCTGGCGCATCCTGCGCGAGCTCTCCGACCTCCCCGCACAACTCAGCATCGAGCTCGACGAACTCTATTGCGATGACGACGAAGTCCGGCTCGGCGGGACCACGGACAGCTTCGAAACCATCAACCGGATCAGGGACCGCCTGGCCGCTTCGCCACTCTTCGCCAGCGTGGAGGTCGCCGAATCGCGCAAGAGCCTGGACGGCAAGCGGATCAATTTCCGCCTCCGTCTGCCCCTGGCCGTCAAGGGAGTCAAGCCATGATCGACAAGCTCGGCGAGCGCGAACGCCTCTTTCTCATCGGCGGGGGCATCATCCTTGCTGTCCTGCTGATCGTCCTTGGCAGTTACTGGGCCTACCGGGGTTCTCTGCAGAAACTGGACCGGACCATCGCCGTACGCTCCCGCCAGATCGGCGAGCTCGAGCTGGTCCGCCAGGAGGCGCTTCAGCTCCGCCAGAAAATCCAGCTGGCCGAGGGAAAACTCGGCCAGTCGGCGGACTTTTCCCTGGCCACCTACGTCGAGGAACAAGCCCGGCAGCTAGCTGGCGGGGCGACTCTCGCCTACGGCAGGCCGCAGGCCCCGCTCACCACCGGTGACCTGCAGGAAGAAACGTTCGAGTTGAAGCTGGAGAAGCTCTCCTACGACCAGGTGCTGCGCCTTCTGTGGATGCCCGAAACTGCCCCGGTGCCGATGCGCATTCGCTCGATGGAACTCAAGAAACGCTTCGACGATCCGACTCGGCTCGATCTGGTCATGACGGTCAGCGCCATGCGGAGGAGCGCATGAAAATCCCGGCACTCCCCCGCATGAGCCTGCCGAAGCTCCCCCTTCGTCAGGGCGTTCCCGCCTGGCGCACCGCCCTGCTGGGTCTCCTGATCTTCGTTGTCGCCTTCCTGCTGGGATTTCTGCTGGCCCTGCCGGTACCGGCAATCCGGCAGAAAATCGTCGACAGTTTCAGGGCTTACCAGGTCGCAGCGGAGCTCCGGGAGCTCTCGCTGTCCCCCTTGCTCGCCTTGCGTGGCGAAGGCCTGACCTTGCGCCTGGATAGTGGCGCGCCGGCGCAACTGATGATCGACAGCTTTCGCTGCCGGCCGCTCTGGCTGTCGCTGTTGAGCACGGCACCCGGTGCCAAAATCGATGCGGCACTGCTCGGCGGCGAACTCACCGCCGAAGTTTACCGCGGCGGCCGCCTGGAGGCCCAGGCCCGGAGCCTGCGCCTGAACCTCCCTCTCGGCGAAGGGACCGCCACACTCACAGGGGTCCTGACCTCCGGGGAACTTCGCAAAGACACCATGACCGCCAACGGTGAGAGCTCCCTGTCGCTGACCTTTACCGACCTGCAGCTGCAGAGTCCGCTGCTGGGCGCCCCGGGGAGCCGGCCCCTGGCCCTGGGGACGCTCAACATCGACGCTCGCGGACGCGGCCAGGCCTTCACCATCACCCGCCTGGAATCGCGCGGCGGCGACCTGGTGGTCTCGGGGAACGGCAATATTCTCTTCGGCCGGACTGCGGCGGGGAGCCCGCTGAATCTGACCTTGAACCTGCGCCCGGCACCCAGCCTCTCCGCCGGGTTGAAGGGACTGCTGGAAGTGCTCCTGCCCCGTTCCGGCGACGGCAGCTACCAGCTGCGCGTGGCCGGAAACCTGGCCAGGCCGAGCGTCGAGATGCCGGGGCCTGGGGCGCCGATGGGCAGCAGCCCGGCGCCGCTTCCCGCCGCCGCTCCTGAAGCTATCACGGAAAGGCCCGCACCTACTGCGGAGGAGAGTGCGGGAGCGCAGGAGTCGGAAGAAAGTGAAGCACCGCAGACTCCCCGTGCAAGTGGGTCAACCCGGAATAAAAGTGGCTGGCAGCCCGGGCGCAGCTTGCTCAAGGGGCAGTAGCAAGGAGAGTCCTATGAATAGAACAACTCTGGCCACCTTCAACGGCCTTAACGGCCGGCCCGCCTACGTGGCGGTCAGCGGCAAAATCTACGACGTCAGCGCCAGCCCGCTGTGGCGGGGCGGCGACCACCAGGGGATGCACCAGGCCGGGCAGGACCTGACCGAGGAGCTCAAAAAGGCCCCCCATGTCCGCGCCGTGATCGAGCGCTTCCCGGTGGTCGGCGAGCTCGAGGCCGAGGCCCCGGCCAAGGCTGCCGGCCACGGCAAGGGGCTGCTGATCGGCATCATCACCGCCGTCATCCTGCTGCTGGCGGTCTTCCTCTCCCGCTAAGCCCTACTCCCCTGGACGCTCCCGCGCCGGGCCAGCTCGGCGTCGATGGCGTTGAGCACCTCCCATTTGTCGAGGGACCAGAGCGGGGCGAGCAGCGCCTGGCGCGGTCCGTCGCCGGTCAGGCGGTGGATCAGCGTCGTAGGCGACAGCCGCTCGACCACGTCGGCAACCAGGCCGACATAACTCTCGCGATCGAGAACCTCGATCTCCCCCCGCCGGTACAGCTCGCCGAGTTCCGTCCCCTCCAGCACATGCAGCAGGTGCAGCTTGACGCCGTCGATCTGCAGCCGCGCCAGTTCGGCGACGGTGGCCAACAGGTCGTCACGGCCCTCCCCCGGCAGGCCGAGGATGATGTGCACGCAGACCCGCAGGCCACGGGCTTTGGCGCCTTGATAGGCGCGCAGGAAGCAGGCGTAATCGTGGCCGCGGCGCAGGCGGGCCAGAGTCCGGTCGTGGCTGCTCTGCAGCCCCAGCTCGAGCCAGAAGTAGGTGCGCCGGTGGTAGTCGGCGAGCAGGTCGAGGGTCTCCTCCCCCAGGCAGTCCGGACGGGTGCCGACCGCCAGCCCGACCACGTCGGGGACGGCGAGGGCCTGGTCGTAAAGACGGCGCAGTTCCGGCGGCGGGGCGAAGGTGTTGGAGAAAGGCTGGAAGTAGGCGAGGAACTTCCCCGCCCGGTACTTGCGGGTCATGACCTCCTTGCCCTGCTCCAGCTGGGCGGCGATCTCCAGGCGCCGGTCGATGCCGACCGCCCCGGAACCGCCGGGATCACAGAAGATGCAGCCCGGACGCTCGCGCGTCCCGCCCCGGTTGGGGCAGCCGAAGCCGGCGTCGACCGAGATCTTGTGCACGCGGCAGCCGAAAAGCTCCTTGAGGTGGGCGGAGAAGAGCCGGTAGGGTTTGCCGTTCATCCGCCGATGATGCCACGCCGGAGCATCCCTTACAAGGCGCTGGGCGGTGCGCGCGGAGGGCTCCCGGAGGACGCTTTAGCATTGCAGCCCCGGGGCGGACTGTTATAATACCGGTATAGTCCGCCACCCTGACCGGGGGAGGAAGTGCCGTGGCCAGACTGCTGGTAATCGATGACGAAGGCGATATCCGCCACCTCTACGCCGCCGAGCTTGAAGATGACGGTCATGAGGTGCATACTGCAGCCACCGGCAGCGAGGCCCTGGCGCTGCTCGCGGCTCTCCCCTTCGACCTGGTGATCCTCGACATCCAGCTCGAAAGGGAGAGCGGCCTCGACCTGTTGCAGAAGATCGCCGCCGGGCACGCGCAACTGCCGGTGATCCTGTGCAGCGCCTTCAGCTCCTATCGCGACGACTTCTGCTCCTGGCTGGCCGAGGCCTACATCGTCAAGAGTTCCGACCTCTGCGAGCTCAAGGAGCAGGTCCGGCAGGTGCTGACCCGCCGCGGCGCCTGCTGAGCCCCGACAGGAGACTCCCCCTTTGTCCGATTTCCGCTGGGACCCGCTGAAAAGCACATGGGTGATCACTGCCAACCATCGCGCTCGTGAACCGCGGGATTTTTTCCTCGAGCGCCAGCAGATGCAGATCAATTCCTGCCCCTTCTGCGCGGGCCACGAAGCCAAGACCCCCGGGGAGGTTTTCGCCCTGCGCCAGCCGGGACTGCCGGCCGACAGTCCCGGCTGGCAGGTGCGGGTGGTGCCCAACAAGTTCCCCCTGCTGCGTATCGAAGGGGACCTCGACCGCCGGGCCGACGGCCTCTACGAGGTCATGAACGGCATCGGCGCCCACGAGGTGGTGATCGAGACCCCCGAGCACCACCGCTCCATGGCCGACCTCTCGACGGCGGAAATCACCCTGGTCCTGCAGGCCTACCGGGCCCGACTCCTCGATCTGCGCCGCGATGCGCGCTTCCGCTATCTGCAGATTTTCAAAAATCACGGCTTCGAGGCCGGCGCCCCGCTCCCTCACGCCCACTCCCAGATCATGGCCGTGCCGATCACCCCGCCGCTGATCAAGACCGAGTTGGAAAGCTGCCGTGCCTACTTCCAGGGTCACGACCGCTGCCTGATCTGCGATCTGGTGGTCCAGGAGCGCAATGACGGGCGGCGTGTGGTTCTTGACGACGGTCAGTTTCTCGCTGTCGCCCCCTACGCCTCCTGCTTCCCCTTCGAGCTGCGGCTCTTCCCGAGCCGCCACCAGCATGACTTCGCTCTGCAGAGCGACGAGGAGCTGGCCGCCTGCGCCGCAGCCCTGCGCGACCTGCTCCGCCGGCTGCGCAGCCTGCTGCGCGATCCTCCCTTCAATTTCATCCTCCACACCGCGCCGCCGATGCAGCCGCGCCCCGGCCGCCCCGACTACTGGACCTCGCTCCCCTTCGACTATCACTGGCACATCGAACTGGTGCCCAGGGTCAGCCGCATTGCCGGCTTCGAGTGGGGGAGTGGCTTCTTCATCAACCTGATGCCGCCCGAGGATGCCGCGCGTTTCCTGCGCGGCGCCGACCCCGACGGCGCGCTCTAGGATCCCCGATGCCGGTCTCCTCCGCAACACCCCGGCCCCTGCCGGCAAGTCCCGGGCAGCGCCTGCTGCTCAACACCCCGACCCGCGCCCGCCTGACTGAAGCCGGGCTGCTGGACCTCGCCGACGCCCCCCTGGCGCTGGAGCCGGCGCGCCGCCTCGGCCTGTGGCTGGGCAGCGGCGGCGGCGAACTCCTCCTCTGGGCGATGCTCAACGCCGCCCTGCGTGCCATGGCCGCCACTTACCTCGGCGAGCGCGACTTCCGCGCCGGTTGGCAGGGTTTCCGCGCCGACGGCAAACAGCGCCGTCTGGCCGGCCTCGGCCCCCTGCTGCAGCGCGGCCACGCCGCCTACCCGCAGCCGGGGCTGACCGCCGCAGCCCTGGCAGAGCAGGCCCCCGCGCAGCTCTCCGTCCCCGCCCGGAGGCTCTCGGCCAGCGAGCTCTTTCTCCTCGATGTGCAGCTCGACAACCGCGCCCTGCAGCGCCAGCGCCCGCTCTTCGCCGATGACGAGCTGTTGGCCGCTGGCCCCTGGCGGCCGCCGCTGCAGCAGCTGGCGAAACTCCTGGCCGCCCCTGACAACCGCTCGCCCTGGGGGCGCGACCTGCGCGATCTGCTGCGCGACCCCCTGCGCGCCGCCCCCGACAGCCTCGCCGGGCAGGTCTCCTACGTGTTGGCCGCCTGGAGCGAGTGGCTCCCCGCCGAACTCCTGCAGGCACTGAAGATCGCCCGGGCCATCGCCCTCGAGGAGTGGCAGGTACGCCTCCCCGGGCCCGGTCCGGGCCCCGCCGACTTCGCCGGCGCCGGCGAGAGCGAGGGCCCGGCGGCCTTCTCAGCCGACAGCGACTGGATGGCCAACGCGGTGCTGATCGCCAAGTCGGTGGCGGTCTGGCTCGACCAGCTCGGACGCCAGTACGGCAGGGAGGTCGCCACCCTCGACGCCATCCCCGACGCCGAGCTCGACCGCCTGGCCGGCTGGGGAATCAACGCCCTGTGGCTGATCGGCATCTGGGAGCGCTCGGCGGCCTCGAAGCACATCAAGCAGCTGCGCGGCAACCCCGAGGCCGAGGCCTCGGCCTACGCCCTGCGCTCCTACCGGATCGCCGCGGAGCTTGGCGGCGAGGCGGCCCTGGCCGACCTCGAGGAGCGCTGTGCGCGGCGCGGCATCCGCCTGGCCTGCGACGTCGTCCCCAACCACACCGGCATCGATTCCGACTGGGTCGTCCAACATCCCGACTGGTTCATCCAGAGCGACTCCCCCCCCTATCCCGGCTACCGCTTCACCGGCCCCGACCTGAGCGATCACATGGCGGTCAGCCTGCGCATCGAGGACGGCTATTGGGATCACCGCGACGCCGCAGTGGTCTTCGAGCACGTCGACTGCCACAGCGGCCGCCGCCGCTATATCTATCACGGCAACGACGGCACGCACATGCCGTGGAACGACACCGCCCAGCTCAACTTCCTCCTCCCCGAGGTGCGCCAGGCGATGAGCGACCTGATCGTCGCCACCGCCCGCCGCTTCCGGCTGATCCGCTTCGATGCGGCCATGACCCTGGCCCGCAAGCACTTCCGCCGCCTGTGGTTCCCGCCGCCGGGAGGGAGCGCCGGGGTGCCGTCGCGCTCGGCCTTCTGGATGGAGGATGCCGACTTCGATCAGGCCTTCCCGGTGGAGTTCTGGCGCGAGGTGGTTGACCGCATCGGCCGGGAGGTCCCCGACACCCTGCTGATCGCCGAAGCCTTCTGGCTGATGGAGAGCTACTTCGTGCGTACCCTGGGGATGCACCGGGTCTACAACAGCGCCTTCATGAATCTCCTCAAGCAGGAGGAGAACGCCAAGTACCGGCGGATTCTCAAGGACGTGCTGGCCTTCAACCCGGAAATCCTCAAGCGCTACGTCAACTTCATGAACAACCCCGACGAGGCCACTGCCGTCGAGCAGTTCGGCAAGGCAGACAAGTATTTCGGGGTCGCCGTCCTCCTCGCCACCCTCCCCGGCCTGCCGATGCTCGGCCACGGCCAGATCGAGGGCTATCGCGAGAAGTACGGCATGGAATACCGGCGCGCCTACTGGCAGGAGACTCCGGACGAGGCCTTCATCGCCCACCACCAGGGGCAGATCTGCCCACTGCTGCAC